>NZ_CP014989.1:3300000-3597394 GCF_001685415.1 Serinicoccus hydrothermalis
CACCAGCGCGGTCACGGCCTGGAGGACCTCGGGGGGATGGGTCGGGGGCAGGGGTGCGGTCAACGGGTCGAGGAGCGCGGCCGCGGCACGCGGCCACCCCGGGTCCCGGTCCCGGCGGTGCAGGTCCAGGCAGTGCAGGCAGGGGCGGCCGGGCATACCGGTCCAGGGGCCGATGACCACGCGCGCCGTCTGGGAGACGACGGGCAGGACCGGGCGACCGACGATCGCGGGCTCGCGGGCGGTGCCGACCGGCACCAGGTGGTCGTGGACGAGGACCACGCGCCGGGGGGCCTCCGGTCGCGCCGGTCCCGCGAGCAGGCCTCCCGGCGTGGCGCCCGTGCGGGCGGTCGGGCGCAGCACCGCCCGGAGCGCCTCGGCGACCTCACCCTCGCCCCGCACCTCCAGGGGGCCGTGGTCGTGCGGCGAGGCGACCGGAGCGGTGCCCAGGCGGCGGAGGAACTGCCAGGCCGGGTCCTGCGGTTGGTCGGGCCGCACCCATCCGTCGACCCTCCAGGCCCCGGGGCCGACGCCGAGCTGGAGCTGCCCGTCGGGCCCCGTCGGCCACCAGGCCAGATGCTCCCGCGTCGCCGGTCCCTCTCCCATGAGCCGACCCTGCCACGCCGCGGGCGCAGCCAGGACCGGCTGTCCACAGGTCAGGCGGGTCGGTCTCCCTCGTCCTCGCCGTCGCCCTCTCCGTCGTCCTCCCGGCCGGGGCTCCCGTCCGGCCCCGAGGACCCGCCGAGCAGCTGCTCGATGTCCTCGTCGGTGACGGTGAGGTCCGCGGCCAGCGCACCGTGCCGGTCCACGAAGCCCAGCGGGTCGTCGAGGTCGGCGCCGGTCGGCGCGACGTCCGGGTGTCCCCAGGCCTCGTCCCGGGCGTCGCGCCCGTGCTTGGCCTCCAGGGCCGCCCACAGGTTGGCGGCGTCCCGCAGCCGGCGGGGACGCAGCTCCAGGCCGACGAGCGAGGAGAAGGTCTTCTCGGCGGGACCGCCCGTCGCCCGGCGACGACGCACCGCCTCCGCCATCGACTCCGCGTGCGGCAGGTGCCCCTCGGCGGCCTGCGCGGCGACGACGTCCACCCACCCCTCGACGAGGGCGAGGAGCGTCTCCAGCCGGGTCAGCGCGGCCTGCTGGGCGGGGCTGGGCTCGGGGGAGAAGAGGCTGTCTCCGAGCGCGCCCTGGAGGGCCTCCGGGTCCTGGGGGTCGACCTGTCGCACGGCCTCCTCGATGCCCTCGGTGTTGATCTTGATGTCGCGTGCGTAGTCCTCGACCGCCGTGAGCAGCTGCGGGCCGAGCCACGGCACCCCGGCGAACAGACGCACCCGCGCGGCCTCGCGCAGGGCCAGGTAGAGGTGCACCTCTCCGCCGTCCACCTCGAGGCCGTCGGCGAAGGCCGCCACGTTGGCCGGCAGCATGGCGACGTCCTCGTCGCCGAGCACGGGCAGGCCCACCTCGGTGCCGGACACGACGTCGCCGGCCAGGGCGCCCACCGCCTGACCGACCTGCCCGCCGAACATGCTCGAGGCCATCCGGCGCACCATCGGTGCCATCTGGCCCATCATCGCGGCCGGGTTCATCCCCGGGGGCAGCCCGGGGATCGGCGGGGCACCGTCCTCGCCGAGCTGACCCAGCTGCTGCTCCATCGCCGAGGTCATGGCGCTCTGCAGGCCCTGCGCCACCGGCGTGGTCAGGCGCTCCCAGACGGGCAGCGTGCGCTCGACCCACTCGGCCCGGCTGAGGGCCACGGCCGCCCCCTCGGGGCGCGGCAGGTCGGTCACCTGGTCGAGCCACAGCGTCGCCACCTGCACCACCTGCTCCACGTCGCGACGGGTCCCGTCCCCGATCGTCGAGTCGCCGCCCTCGGACACCGCCTGCCGCGCGACGTCGTGCGCCAGCTGGGTGTTGACCGCTCCGTCGTCCCCGCCGGAGCCCATGAGCATCTCCAGCTGGGAGCGCATCTGCGCGACCTGGTCCGGGTCCAGGTTGGACAGGCCCATCGAGTTGAGGGTCTCGCGCACCTCGGGCGGCACCGGGCCACCGAACAGCGCCTCGAGCGGGTCGGGGTCGTCCCGTCGCTCCGGGTTCTCCTGGTCTGACACGTCCTCTTCCTCTCGTCCGGTCTCGCAGCCCAGCCTGCCACTGCCGGGTGGTCCCGTGGGCTCGTGGTCGGTCGGTCACCGGCGCGGCGGTTTCCTCTACCGACAACACGCGCGGGGCGCCGAGAGTTCCCTGCGCGGCACCGGGGGCGGGGTGGCCACCGCGGGCCGGTGGTCCATGGGGCATGATGACGCGGTGACCGAGGACCAGACGATCGTCGCGGGCGTGCGCGACGAGCCGCTGTCGGTGGACGAGGCGCTCGCTGCGGTCAGCCACCCGCGGGCGGGCGCCGTGACCCTCTTCGTCGGCACCGTCCGGGACCACGACGGGGGTCGCGACGGCGTCACCCGGCTCGACTACTCCGCCCACCCCGACGCGGAGGCGCGGCTGCGGGAGCTCGCCTCGGCCGTGGCCGAGCCCGAGGAGGTGCGCGGCGTGTATGCCGTCCATCGCGTGGGACAGCTCGACGTGGGCGACCTGGCGGTCGTCTGCGCGGTGTCCGCCGACCACCGGGGCCTCGCCTTCGAGGCCGGGCGACGGCTCATCGAGGACCTGAAGAAGGGCATACCCATCTGGAAGCGTCAGCAGTTCGACGGCCAGGACCACGAGTGGGTCGGGCTGTGACCAGCGCCGACCAGCACGGCGGGAGCGAGGGGGCCGCCACCCCGGCGGGGCCGCCCCCGCACACCCGGGTCGGCCGGCGCTCGGCCACCCTCCTGGTCGTCGTGGCGGCGGGCGTCGTCGCCGGCTCGCTGCTCAACCTCGTCCCGGTCCAGCGGGTGATCTACACGCCCGGACCGGTCTACGACACGTTGGGCGAGATCGACGGCGCGGACATCATCACCGTGGACCCGGAGCTGGACAGCTACGACGACACCAGCGGCCACCTCTACTTCACGACGATCCGGCTGCAGGGCGGCCCGGGGGACACCGTGACCGCCTGGGAGGCGCTGCGGGGCGCCCTCGCCCCGTCCATGACCGTGGTGCCGCGCGAGGAGGTCTTCCCCGAGGACGTCACCGCGGAGCAGGTGCGGGAGCAGAACACCGAGCTGATGCAGCACTCCCAGGACGACGCGGCGGTCGTCGCGCTGCGCGCCGAGGGGCAGGAGATCGCCGAGCGGGTCGTCGTCGCCCAGGTGATCGCCGACGCCCCCGCCGACGGGGTGCTCGAGGTCGAGGACGAGATCGTCAGCGTCGCCGGTGCGGACGTCAGCGACACCACGGCCGTGCGCGAGGAGATCCAGGGCGTCGAGCCCGGCCAGGAGGTGCCGGTCACGGTGCGCCGGGGGGACGAGGAGATCGAGCTGCAGGTACCGACCCGGCGCGACGAGGAGACCGGCCGGACGATCGTCGGGGTCTACCTCGCGCCGGTCTACGACAACCCCTACGACATCACCATCGACGCGGGCAACGTCGGCGGTCCGAGCGCCGGGCTCATGTTCTCCCTGGCGGTCTACGACGAGATCACGCCGGGCTCGCTCACCGGGAGCCACGCGATCGCCGGGACGGGCACCATCACCGGTGCCGGCGGCGTCGGACCCATCGGCGGGATCACGCAGAAGATGTATGCCGCCCGCGAGGCGGGCGCCGACCTCTTCCTCGCGCCGGTCGACAACTGCGGCGAGGTCGCCGAGGCCGACCCGAGAGGGCTCACCGTGGTCCCCGTCACGACCTTCGACGACGCCCTGAACGTCCTGGACGAGATCGTGGACGTCGAGCCGTCCGACTTCGACGGGCTGGGTCTGCCCACCTGCGAGCAGGCGCTGGAGGACGACGCCGAGCAGACCGGCTAGCTCTCGTCGTCCTCGAGCAGGGTGGCCGCCAGGGCGTGGGTCAGCCCGGGGGCGATGTCCTCGCCCACCGCGACGGCGTCGTCCTCGTCGAAGTCGCGCTGGCGCAGCAGGCAGGTGCGCTGCCCGTCCCGCAGGCAGGCGGCCAGGAGCCGGACGTCCTTGCGCGCGGGGTGCGCCATGAGGGCATCGGTCGCCTCGCGGCGGTCCTCGGGCAGGTCGCGCTCGGCCTCCGGCGGCACGACGAGCCGTTCGATGGCCAGCGCCACCCCCTCCACGTCCGGGGGCCAGGCCATCCTCCCCAGCAGGGACTCCAGGTCCGCCGTCGGCGGCAGGCGCTCCTGCTCGACGGCGGTGTAGCCGTCGTCGTCCGGGGCGCTCAGCTGGGTGGCGAGGCTCGGCTCGCGGTCCCGGATCAGGCTGGTGCGCACCAGGGCGAACAGCCGCGGCGGCTGGTCCCAGCCCGCCCGGGCGACGTGCTTCTCGACGTCGACCGCCGCGCGCAGCAACGGTCCGGGGCGGGCCGGGTCGGCAGGGGCGGGGGAGGGGGAGTCGGTGGAGGGCACCCGCCCATCGTCGCATCCGGGGCCGGGACGGGGGCGGGGCCCTCAGGAGCGGCAGTTACCCTTGCGTGGTGAGCGAGCGCGAGCCAGAGCAGGGCCCGGAGCCGGACAAGACCTCGGGGAGCGGGTCTTCCGCGTCCGGGGCGCAGCGTGCGGGCGGGAGTGGTTCGGGCGGCTCAGGATCAGGCTCCGGCGGCTCGGGAGGCTCCGGCGGGGGCCGGGGGCCGCAGCGTGGAGGTCCCGCCTCTCGCCTGCCCCGCGGCCGTCTGCTCCCGACCATCCTCATCGTCGTCGCCGTGCTCGCGCTGGCCGGCTGGGGCGCCACCCTCTGGACGCAGTTCCTCTGGTACGAGTCGGTCGGTTTCCAGGGGGTCCTGGTCACCCGTCTGCTCACCCAGGCGGGGCTCTTCGTCGTCGCCGCCGGGCTGACGACCGCCGTGGTGTGGTCGGGGCTGTGGCTGGCGTGGCGGCACCGCCCGATCTACGCGCCCTCGACGCCCGAGCAGGCGGCGCTGGACCGCTACCGCAGCGCGCTGGACCCGATCCGCCGGCTCGTCTTCATCGCGGGACCCGTGGTCCTCGGGCTCTTCGTCGGGACCGCGGCCGCCGCGCAGTGGCAGACCGTGCTGCTCTTCCTCCACCGCCGCCCGTTCGGCGAGGTGGACCCGCACCACAACATGGACGTGGGCTTCTTCGTCTTCAGCCTGCCCTTCTGGCAGATGCTCATCTCCTTCGGGACCCTCGTCGTCGGCCTGAGCCTCATCGGGGCGCTGCTCACCCACTACATCTACGGCGGCATCCAGCTGCAGACCGGTTCCCGGGGGCAGCGGACGACCACGGCGGCGCGCATCCACCTCGCGGTCCTGCTGGGGGTCCTGCTCGTCGTGCGGGCCGCGGGCTACTGGGTCGAGCGCTACACCCTGTCGATGACGCAGCACGAACGCATCACCGGCATGACGTATACCGACGTCAACGCGCTGCTGCCGACGCGCAGCATCCTCGCGGTCGCCGCCCTGCTGTGCGCGGCCTTCTTCGTCGCCACGATCTGGAGCCGGTCCTGGCGGCTGCCCGTCGTGAGCCTCGTCGGCCTGCTCGTCGTGGCGCTGCTCCTCGGCGGGGCCTACCCCGCGCTGGTGCAGCAGTTCCGGGTGCAGCCCTCCGAGGCCCAGCTCGAGGCCCCCTACATCCAGCGCGCCATCGACTCGACGTTGTCCGCCTACGGCCTGGACGACGCGGAGATGATCGACTACGACGCCGAGACCGAGGCGGAGTCGGGCCAGCTGCGCAGCGACGCGGCCACCATCCCGGGCATCCGCATCGTCGACCCGTCGGTGGTCTCGCCGACCTTCCGCCAGCTGCAGGGCGTCCGCAACTACTACCAGTTCCCCGAGGCCCTCGACGTCGACAGCTACGAGGTCGACGGGGAGACCGTCGACACCGTCATCGCCGTGCGCGAGCTCAACCTGGACGGCATCTCCGACGGGCAGCGCAACTGGGTCAACGACCACACGGTCTACACCCACGGCTTCGGCGTCGTCGCCGGCTACGGCAACCGGCGCTCCCCGGAGGGCGAGCCGATCTTCTACGAGCGCAACATCCCGCCGGTCGGCGGTCTGGGCGACTACGAGCCGCGCATCTACTTCGGTGAGTCCTCCCCGGACTACTCGATCGTGGGCGCCCCGGAGGACCAGGCCCCGCGGGAGCTGGACTACCCGGCGAGCGGGCAGGACACCGGTGAGGTGCGCAACACCTACACCGGCGGCGGCGGTGTCGCCATCGGCAACGTCCTGCGCCGTGCCGCCTACGCGATCAAGTACCGCCAGATCGAGATCATGCTCTCGGACTCGGTCAACTCCGAGTCGCGGATGCTGGACCACCGCGAGCCGCGCGAGCGGGTAGAGCGGGTGGCCCCGTGGCTGCGCCTGGACGGCAACCCCTACCCCGCCGTGGTGGACGGTCGGGTCAAGTGGATCGTCGACGGCTACACCGTGAGCGACCGCTTCCCCTACAGCCAGATGGAGGAGCTGGGCGAGGTCACCGTCGACTCGTTGCAGAGCGCGTCCAACGTCACCTCCATCGGGGGCGGCGAGGTCAACTACATCCGCAACTCGGTCAAGGCCACGGTCGACGCCTACGACGGCTCGATCGACCTGTATGCCTGGGACGAGGAGGACCCGCTGCTCCAGGCCTGGTCCGCGGCTTTCGACAACACCGTGCGTCCGCTGTCCGAGATCGACGGCGAGCTCATGGACCACCTGCGCTACCCCGAGGACCTCTTCAAGGTGCAGCGCGAGATCCTCTCCCGCTACCACGTGCAGGACGCCGGCTCCTTCTTCACCGGCCAGGACTTCTGGGCGGTGTCCGAGGACCCGAGCGTCGGCGGTGAGAACCCGCCGGACATGCCCCCGCACTACCTGTCGGTGGCCATGCCGGGCCAGGAGGAGCCGACCTTCAGCCTCACCACCACCTACATCCCGCGAGGCAACCAGCGGCAGAACCTCACCGGCTACCTCGCGGTCGACGCCGACGCCGGGCAGACGGCCGGCGAGCGACGCGAGAGCTTCGGGCAGATGCGGATGCTCGTCCTGCCGAGAGACACCACGGTGCGCGGACCGGGGCAGTTCCAGAACGACATCAACTCCTCGGACGCCAACTCCGACGCCTTCGGCCAGACGCTGTCGCAGTTCCTCAACCTCAACCGCAGCGGCGACTCGACGGTGCGCCTCGGCAACCTGCTGACCCTGCCGGTCGGCGGGGGTCTGCTCTACGTCGAGCCGGTCTACGTCCAGGCCCAGGGCAACAACGCCTACCCGCTGCAGCGCATCGTCGTCGTGGCCTTCGGCAACGACCTGGCCTGGTCGGACACCCTCGACGGTGCGCTGGACGAGCTCTTCGGTGGCGACTCGGGGGCGACGGCGGGCGACGCCGGCGACTCCGGGCCGACCGAGGAGGGTTCGGACGACGTCGGCTCCGGTGACGAGGGCGACGGCTCCGGGCAGGGCTCGGGCGAGGTGGACCAGGACGCTCTGGCCCAGGCGCTGGCGGACATCGAGTCGGCCTACGAGGACGGTCAGGCGGCCCTTGCGGAGAGCGACTGGGAGGCCTACGGCCAGGCCCAGGAGAGGCTGCGCGAGGCGATCGACCGAGCCGTGGCCGCCGACCCCTCGGGTGGGTCGGTGAGCATCGGCGGGGACGACGAGGGCGACGGCGCCACGCAGACCGAGGAGCCCTGACCTGTCACGGATTTGGTGTGCACTTCACCATCACGTAAAGTGGTGCTCACCACGACGCGGGGTGGAGCAGTTCGGTAGCTCGCCGGGCTCATAACCCGGAGGTCGCAGGTTCAAATCCTGCCCCCGCTACGCATTGCGTCGGACGCGCACGAAGGCCCGGGCCGCACGGTCCGGGCCTTCGTGCGCGTCCGACCCCGACCCGCCGTTCCCGACCGCATAGGGTGTCGCTCCTATGCCCCTCGACCTTCCCGTGGCCCACCGGACCCTGCCCAACGGTCTGCAGGTCGTCGTGAGCGAGGACCACGCCGTGCCGAGCGTGAGCATGAGCCTGTGGGTCGACGTGGGCTCACGGCACGAGCAACCGGGCCGCACCGGCCTGGCGCACCTCTTCGAGCACCTGATGTTCCAGGGGAGCGAGCTCGTGGCCGAGGGGAAGCACATGGCCACGCTCATGGCGCACGGCGGCCGGGCCAACGCCTCCACGAGCTTCGACCGGACCACCTACGTGCAGTCCGTCCCGAGCTCCTGCCTGGAGCTGGCCCTCTGGCTCGAGGCGGACCGGCACGGTCACCTCCTGCCGGCGCTGACCCAGGAGAACCTCGACAACCAGCGGGACGTGGTCGTGGAGGAGAAGCGTCAGCGTTATGACACCGTGCCCTACGGCACCGCCCTGGCCACCCTGTGCGACATGCTGTTCCCGCCGGACCACCCCTACGCCCATCCCACGATCGGGTCGATGGACGACCTCGCCGCCGCGACCCTGCAGGACGCCCACGACTTCTACCGCTCGCACTACGGGCCGCGGACCAGCGTCCTCACCCTGGTCGGCGATATCGGGCCGGACGAGGGCTTCGAGCTCGTCGAACGCTACTTCGGCCACCTGACCGACGGCACGACGCCCCGTCCTGCGCCCACTGCGGCGCTGCCCCCGCTGGAGCAGCCGGTGCGCCGCGTCGTGACCGATCCGCAGGCACCGTCCGAGCGCCTCTACCTCGCCGCCCGACTGCCCGCTGCGACCGACCCGGGCTTCCTCCCGTGCGCCCTCGCGCTGGACGCGATCGCCTCGCTCGGCATCTCGCGGGTGCACGAGCGGCTGCTGCGCGGCGCGGAGAGCGCCAGCGGTGCCTCGGCGTCCGTGCTCGGCCTGCGCGACGGCACGTCGGTGGGTCTGATCGTCGCCGACGTGACGGAGGGGACGGATCCCCGCGAGGTCGAGCAGGAGATCGCCCAGATCCTCGAGGAGTTCGCCGCGGACGGGCCTCGGCCGGTGGAGATGGAGGCGTCGCGGGCGGACAGCGAGCGGTCCTGGTCAGAGGCTCTCGCGGGCTACGACGAACGGGCCGACCTGCTCAGCCGTGCCACCCTGCTCTTCGCGGACCCGGCCCAGGTCACCCGTCATCTGGACGAGGTCCTGGCGGTCGGGGCCGACGAGATCCGCGGCGCGGCCGCGCGTCATCTCGTCCCGTCGGCCCTCGCGACCCTGGTCTACCGGTGGGAGCCCGAGGTATGACGGTCGCGCGCGTCCGGCGACGTCCGCCGGTGGGACCACCTCGCCCGTGGGCCTTCCCCGAGGCGGAGAGCACCGTGGCCCCGAACGGGCTGCGGATCCTGCTGGTCGACCTCCCCGGCCAGCACGTCCTCTCGCTGCGGCTCGCCCTGCCGGCCCCGGTCGCCGACGAGACGCGGGGCACCGAGGGCTCGACGCTGCTCATGGCGCGCTGCCTGGACGAGGGGACGACCACGCACAGCGCCACCGAGCTCGCGGAGGTCGCCGAGCGGCACGGCATCGCCCTGGGAGCGGGCGCGGGGGAGCAGGGCATGCACCTGGGGCTGGAGGTCACGGCCCGGCACCTGCCCGCCGCGGTCGAGCTGCTGCTGGAGTGCCTGACCGAGCCGACCTTCCCTGCTCCCGAGGTGTCCCGACTGGTCCGGCACCGACTCACCGACCTCGCCCACGAGCTGGCGGACCCCACCGGGTGTGCCGGCCACGAGTTCCGCACGGCCTACTTCGACCCTCAGGGCCGGGCGCACCTGCCGCTGGGTGGCTCGCCGAGCACCGTCGGCACCCTGACGTCGGACGTGCTCGCAGACCGCCACGCGGGTCTGTCCCCGGTGGGAGGCACCCTCGTGCTGGCCGGGGACCTGTCGGACGTCCCGGACGCCGCCGGCCTGCTCTCGAGCACCTTCGGCTCCTGGCGCAGCACCGCCGTGCCGGCCGCCGTCGGCAGGGCGTCACGTCGCGCCCCGGACGCCGAGCGGCTGGTGCTGGTGCCCCGCTCCGGCGCGGCGCAGACCGAGCTGATGCTCGGCCGCCCCGGGCCGGACCGTCGGACGGAGCACGGCTGGGGCACCTACCAGGCCCTCGGGATGCTCTTCGGCGGGGCACCGCACGCCCGCCTGGACCGGGTGCTGCGGGAGGAGCGCGGCTACACCTACGGCATGCGGCTGGGGTTCCGTCCCCGTCGGCAGGGCGGTCAGTGCATGGTGGGCGGGTCGGTGCGAGCCGATGCCACGCTGCCGGCCCTGGAGGAGACCCTGCGCATCCTGGCGGTGCCGGGCGCCGAGCTGACCGGGCGCGAGGTGCGGGAGGCGGCCGACTACCTGGCGATGACCGCGCCCTCCCGCTACCTCACCGCGGACACGGTCGCCGACGAGCTGGTCTCGTTGCTGCACGACGGCCTCGAGCCCGCTGTCGTGACGCAGACCCTGACCGACCTCGCGGCGCTCACCCTCGAGCGGGCGGCGGGCGCCTGGGACGCGGTGCGCACCGGCCCGGGCTGGACCGTCGTCGTGGTGGGTGACCCGGTCGCCCTCGAGAGCGTCGCCCGCTCAGGGCTCGCCGACGTCCAGGTGGCCGGCGGCCCGACCCCTCATCCCTGAGCCGGCTCTGCGCCGACGGCCAGCGTGGTCAGGACCTCCTCGTGGAGGTGCCCGTTCGAGGCGACGACGGGATGACCGGTGCTGCCTGGCCCGAGCGGGAGGGCTGCGGGGGCGCCCTCCGGGTCGGTCACCGTCCCGCCGGCCTCGCGTAGCAGCGGGGCGAGCGTCGCGAGCTGCACCGGGTCGGCCCAGGCCGCGAGCGCGACGTCCGCCGCGCCCTCGGCGACCAGGGCGTGGCTCCAGAAGTCCCCGAAGGCGCGAGTGCGCCACACCCGGTCGGTCAGGGCCGCGAAGCCAGGTCCGTGCGGCCCGTGGACCCAGCCCGCGACGTCGTCCGCGGACAGCGAGGCGTGACCCAGCACGCGGGTGTCGGAGACGGCGATGCGCCGGGCTCGCGCCAGCGTGCGGCCGGTCCAGGCGCCGGACCCGACGCCGGCCCACCACCGTCGGGAGAGCATCGGTGCGGCCACCAGGCCGAGCACCGGCTGGTCCTCCACCACCAGGCTGATGAGCGTGGCCCACACCGGCACGCCCCGGACGTAGTTGGCGGCGCCGTCGATCGGGTCGATCACCCAACGGCGCGCACCGTGACCGGTCGCCTCGAGCATGCGGCCCTCCACCCGGTCCCGCGGCCGCGTGCGCTGCAGCTGGTGCCGCAGCAGCTCCTCCAGGCGAGCCGCGGCCGGCGTGCGCAGCGATCCGTCCGGGCCGACCTCGACCTCGTCCTCCCACGAGCCGAAGAGGTCGAGCGAGGTGCGCTCCACCGCGTCGGCGAGGACGTGGGCGAGTCTCAGGTCGTCGTCGTATCCAGGCACCCGCTCACGGTAGCCGCTGGTCAGCGCTCAGCCGTGCTCATCGCCGCCGCGGCTGCGCAGCAGCCGTCGCAGCGACTCCAGGCGCGCGGCCCCCGCCGGGCCGGCGTGGCCCTCGTCCACCCACGCGTCGAGAGCGCAGTCCGGTTCGTCGTGGCTGCACCCGCGCGGGCACCCGGCGGTCCCTCCGGCGAGGTCGTCGAAGTGCTCGACGAAGGTGCCCGGGTCGACGTGTCCCAGCCCGAAGGACCGGACCCCGGGGGTGTCCACGACCCAGCCGCCCCCCGGCAGCTCCAGGGCGATCGCCGAGGTCGAGGTATGCCGACCGCGGCCGGTGACAGCGTTGACCTCGCCCGTCGCGCGCAGGGCGTCCGGCACCAGAGCGTTGACGAGCGTGGACTTGCCCACGCCCGAGTGACCCACGAGGACGCTCGTGCGGTCCTGGAGGAGTGACCGGACGCGGCTCACAGCATCCGGCTCGAGGGCACGAACCTCGCCCGTGCCGGAGCTGCCGGTCACCACCGAGGGCACGTCGAGCGCGGTGTAGTGGCGCAGGAAGTCGGCCGGGTCCGCCAGGTCGGCCTTGGTGAGGAGCAGCAGCGGATCGAGCCCGGCGTCGTAGGCCGCGACCAGGCAGCGGTCGACCATGCGCTCGCGGGGCGCCGGATCGGCCAGGGCGGTGACGATGACGAGCTGGTCGGCGTTGGCCACGATGACCCGCTCCACCGCGTCCGTGTCGTCGGCGCTCCGGCGGAGCACGGTGCGCCGGTCCTCGACCCGCACGATCCGGGCCAGCGTGTCCGGTCGGCCGGTGGTGTCCCCGACCATGCCCACCCGGTCGCCGACGACGATGCGGCTGCGGCCGAGCTCGCGAGCGCGCATGGCGACGACGGTGCAGTCCTGGACGCGGGTGGTGTAGCGCCCCCGGTCGACGGTGGTGACGACCCCCACGACGGCGTCCTCGTGGGCCGGGCGGTCCTTGGTCCGCGGACGCGACCCCTTGCGGGAGGGGCGCACCCGGACGGAGGACTCGTCGAGATGGTCGTAGCGCCCGCTCACGGGGACTCCCGGCCGTCCCTGTCCTCGGGTGACGCGGGTGCCCGCGGCCCTGACGGTGTACCGGTGGCGACCGCCTCCGACCAGACCCGGTCGAAGCCCGGGAAGGTCTTGCCCGCGGTGGCGACGTCCTCGACCTCGACCCCGGGGACGACCGCTCCGAGCACGGCGGCGAACATCGCCATGCGGTGGTCGTGATAGGTCCGCAGCCGCGTCCCGGTGAGGGGGGCGGGCTCGATCTCCAGGCCGTCGGCCGTCTCCCGGGCGCCGGCGCCCAGCCGGGCCAGCTCGGTGACCAGCGCCGCGATCCGGTCGGTCTCGTGCCCCCGCAGGTGGGCGACCCCGCGCAGCCGGCTCGGGGTCCGGGCCAGGGCGCACAGGGCGGCGACGACGGGGGTGAGCTCGCCGACCTCGGACAGGTCGAGGTCCACCCCCTCGAGCCGTCCCGCGGGTGCGCCCCGGACGGCCAGTCCCTGCGGGGTGAGCTCGGTGCTGGCGCCCATGGCCGCCAGCACGTCCCTCATCCGGGCGCCGGGCTGGGTGGTGCGCTCCGGCCAGTCGGCCACGACGACCCGGCCACCGGTGGCGGCCGCGAGGGCGAGGAAAGGGGCCGCGGAGGAGAGGTCGGGCTCCACGGTGACGTCGACCGCCCGGACCTCCCCCGGGTGGACCAGCCAGCTGGTCGGGCTGGTGCGCTCTACCTCGACCCCGACCGTGGCCAGGGCGTCGAGCGTCATCTCGACGTGGGGGAGGCTGGGCAGCGTCGTCCCGGTGTGCTCCAGCCGCAGACCACGCGGGTACGCCGCTCCTGCCAGGAGCAGCGCCGAGACGAACTGTGAGCTGGCCGAGGCGTCGATGCGCACGACGGGGGGCGCGGCCCCACCGCCGCCCGCGGAGGACGCCGACTCGTCGGACGGGCCGCCCCTGACGACGAAGGGCAGGGTGCCGTGGCCCTCCTCCTTGATCTCGGCACCGAGCGCCCGCAACCCGTCGAGGACCGGCCCCACCGGGCGGGCACGCGCCGAGTGGTGCCCGTCGAAGCGCACCGGCCCGTCCGCCAGCGCGGCGACCGGTGGCACGAAGCGCATCACGGTGCCGGCCTGACCGCAGTCGATGTCCACGCCACCACGGAGCCCGCCACGCGGGGGTCGGACCGTCCACCGGGCGGCGTCGGTGTCGTCGACCCCGGCGCCCAGGGCGCGCAAGGCCCCGATCATGCTGTCGCTGTCGCGCGAGCGCAGCGGATGGACGATCGTGCTGGGCCCTCCTGCCAGCAGCGCCAGCACTAGCCACCTGTTGGTGAGGGACTTGCTGCCGGGGACGCGGACCTGCGCGTCGACCGGGCCGGTCGAGGTCGGTGCGGCCCACGTCGGCACAGCGCTCATCGCGGTCGCCTCCTCGTCTCGGTCTCGGTCCGGGCCCAACCTAGCGCCTCCCCGCGGTCCGGACGGCCCGCGGTGCTACCGTTCCCACTTCGACCGGTCGGTGGCGGCCCGGCTGCCCCTGGTCGCAGCGGAGGGGGCGCGGCCCGTCCCCGACCGGCCGCCACGACCGTTGCAGACGCTGGCCGCCGAGGCCGGAGGACCTCCCGACATGACCCGCCCCCCGGTCTCGCCCCGATGGCCCGTCCTGGGTGCGGCGGGTGTGCTGGTCGCCATCGTCCTCTTCGTCGTCACCGTGGTCGTCGCCCTGCGGACCACCGGGACGACCTTCGTGTGGACGGTGAACATGTTCAGCGACCTGGGGGACGGTGCGTGCCGTCCTCGGGGTGGACGGTGGATCTGCTCGCCGGGGTCGGCCGCCTTCAACGTCGGCCTGGCGTCGACCGGGGTGCTGCTCGCGGGCGCCGCGCTGGCGCTGACCCCGCGCTGGGGCCGCCTGCTCACGGGCAGCGTCGTGGTCATGGGGCTGGGCCTCGTGGTCGCCGCTGTCTTCCCCGCCGGTGACACCGGTGCCGTCCACCTGGCCGGGGTCGTCATGGCCTTCGTGGTCCCGGCAGCCGGTCTCCTGCTCTCGGCTGTGCGCCCGGAGACACGGTGGCTCGAGAGCGGTCGAGCGGTCCGGGGCACGCTGGCCGTGGTGGCGCTCGTGTTCTGCGCGGAGAACCAGGTGCCTCCCGCCCTGGTCCAGGAGGGCACCGGGCAGATCATCATCGTGGGCAGCCTGGTGCTGACCCTGGTGGTCGAGTCCGTGCGTGTGCTGGCCGTCCGGTCCCCCTGACGCGGGGGGACCCGGTCATCCGCCCAGGCGGCGGAACCGTGGCCACAGCGTCGCCCAGTCGGCGACCGGGTCCACGCAGTGCAGGACGGGCACGTGCTCGAGCCGGGGATGCACCACCGGGCCGGTGTCGAGCTCCGTCGCCGCCCCGCAGCGGCCGAAGTCCCCCCGTCGGGCGACGGCGTCCTCGCCGACCAGCAGGACCTCGTCCCCCTCGGGCGGCCCCAGGTCCCAGAGCGCGTTGTGCCCCGAGTGCACCGCGGCCCGGTCGGCCGAGCTCCCGTAGCGGTGCACGGCGCCGGCCAGGGCGTAGGTGTCGGTGACGACGGCCTCGCCGGGTCGGCGCAGGTCGCTGATCTGCTGAGCGTAGCCGGGCCAGCCGACCTGGTCGCGGATGGTCGGGTTGAGCCGGGACACGGCGGACACCCACGTCTCGGTGGGCGGCAGGACCGGCAGGCAGAGCAGGCACGCCACCACGCCGTTCGCGGCGACGACCGTCCGGCTCCTCGCGCGGCTCCACCGCTCCGCCACCGCCGGGGTGGCCCACCCCACCGCGAGGGCCGGCAGCAAGACGCCCACCGGGTAGTACGGCTGCGAGGGGTTGGCGAAGGTCCACAGGAGGACGAGCACGAAGGTCGGCAGCAGGAAGCGGGCGGGGCGGTCGGGGCGTCTCCAGGGCGTGAGGAACCCGCTCAGCCAGACGCGTAGCAGCGGTGGCCCGGCGAACAGCGCCAGCGCCGGCAGCAGCACGAGCCGCACGAGGTCGCCCTGCTCGTCCACGAGGCCGCCGGACACCTCGGCCATCGGCAGCCCGTGGACGAGCTGCAGGAGCACCTGGGGCGCGCCGAGGAGGACGAAGACCGACGAGCCCAGCAGGGCGTCCCGGGTCCGCAGCAGGGAAGGCCGGGTCAGCAGCAGGCCGACGAGCAGGGCCGCCGCGAGGACGACGACCAGCAGCTTGTTCCAGCAGGCCAGACCCGCGACCGTGCCGGCCCACAGGAGAGCGTGCGGGTGACCCAGGCAGGCCCGGAGGACGAGGAGGACCACCACCTGCCAGGCCAGCAGGTCCAGCGTCGCGGTGGTGAACAGGTGGCCCATGATGAGCGGGTAGACGGTGAACGCGTGCGCCCACCCGGCCAGCCGCTGCACCGACGTCGGGGCACCGAGGGCTCGCGGGAACAGGGTCGCCACAAAAGCGCCGGCGACGGCCGCCACGACCCCCGGCAGGCGCTGCACCCACAGGTCGTCGCTCACCCGGCCCAGCATCCAGGTGAGCCACACCGTCAGCGGCGGCTGGTCGACGTACCACCACCGGGGAGGCAGCATGCCGAAGTAGAGCTCGTCCCAGTGCGGCCCATAGCGCGGGGCGACGAGGAGCAGCACCAGCGCGACGAGGGCCATCGGGGGCGCGGCGACCCACAGCGGGCCGGGGTCGGAGGCCGCGGGGAGGGCGGGCCTCACCTGCTCTCCGCGTGGGCCAGCCACTCCTCGACCTGCCGGACGGCGACCCCGCACCCGTCCTGGCCGCGTACACGCGCCGCCAGCTCGCGGGCCTGCCGGCGGACGGGTGCGTCCAGGGCGGCCTCGACCGCCCGCGCCAGCGCCCCGGTCGTCGCCAGGGCCCGGGGGACCGGGCGGGGTGCCACCCCCAGCAGGTGCAGACGGCTGCCCCAGTAGAACTGGTCGGCGAAGTGTGGGACGACGACCGACGGGGCACCCGCCCGGACCGCCGCCCCGGTCGTCCCCGCCCCGCCGTGGTGCACGACCGCGTGCACCCGGCGGAACAGCTCGTCGTGCGGCTCGTCCGTGACGGCCAAAAGGTGCGGCAGGTCCACCGCCGGGGCACCCGGCACCTGCACGACCGCCCGCACGCCGAGCCGGGCGCACACCGCGTCCACCCGGCGCAGCAGGGCGCCCGGGTCGCGCTGGTGCATCGACCCAAAGCCGACGTAGATCCAGTCCCCGCCGTGGTCCAGCGCCTGAGCCACCCGCGGGGTCAGCGGACGGTCGGGCCCGCTCCCCGTCCACCACCCGGTCACCGTGCCGTCCGTCGGCTCGTCGGCGACGAGCTCGGGGCTGTAGGCGTAGAGCGAGCCGAGCGTGGAGGTCGTCAGGCTCACCGGGTGTCGCGCGACGAGGTGCAGCCGCCCGCGCCGCCACCCCCCGTCGACACCGCCCAGGTAGGGCTCCACCCTACGCAGGGCACGTCGGGCGAGGACCCGGGCCGGTGCCGGCAACCACCACGAGTACGGCAGCAGGGGCATGACCCCCCGCAGGTCCGCGTGCTCCGGCCACATGTGGGCCCGCACCACCGGCACGGACCGGTCCAGGGCCTCGTGGACCGCGGCGATGGCGAAGGTGGACGCCACCAGGACGTCCGCCCGGTCCAGGGCCTCGAGCGAGGGCTGGCGGGCGGAGTCGATGAAGTCGGCGAACAGCTGCCGGTTGCGGCTGAGCTGCCGCGGGCTCCCACGACGTACGGCTCGGGCGGCCGGCCCGGCGAGCAGCTCCTCGGGGTCGCTCGACACGTCCGCCACCCTCAGCCCGGGGTGCCCGGCGCCGACCAGCGTCGCGTGCGTGACGAGGGTGACCTCGTGACCGGCGTCGGCGAAGCGCCCCGCGAGGTGGGTGAAGGGCAGCACGTCACCCCGGCTGCCGATGGCAGCCACCACGACCTTCACCGCGGGCTCACCCGCCGAGCACCTCTCCGGTGACGGGGTCGACCACACCCACCAGCTCCTCGGTCGGGACCGGCTCGAGGAGCTGCGGGCCCGAGCTCCGGGAGCTGCCGACCGAGCGGCCGACGGGCCAGGCCTGGAACCGACCGGGGACGTGCGCCGCGTCGATGATGGATCTCACCTCGCCCGCCTCGGTCAGTCCGGGGTCCAACCAGTCCTCCCACTGCGCCGGCTCCAGCGCGAGCGGCTGTCGGTCGTGGATGCGGTCCAGGCCGGGCTCCGCGCTGGTGGTCACGACGGCATACGACACGACCCACCCGAGCGGGTCGTCCTCGCTCGTGGTGGGGTCCCGCCAGAACTCGTAGACACCGGCGAGGGCCAGCGGCACGTCGTCGGCCCGGGTGACGTAGAAGGGTTGCTTGCGCGGCTTGCCCCTGGCGTCGGTGGCGACCGGGCTGACCTGCCACTCGTACCACCCGCTGATCGGCACGAGGCATCGACGTCGCAGTGCCGGCCGGGAGAAGGCGGGCTTGTCCAGCAGCGTCTCCTGCCGGGCGTTGATCCTGCGCGAGCCGATCGAGGGGTCCTTGGCCCAGGAGGGGACCAGCCCCCAGGTGAGCAGTCGCAGCTGCCGGACAGGAGCCGTCGCCGCTCCCTGGCCGGAGTTCTCGACCTGCTCGTCCTCACCGGAGCCGCCCCGCGGCCTGCGGGTCAGCACGACGGGCGCCTGCTTGCTGGGGGCCATGTTGAAGTCCGGCTCGCCCGGGGGCGGCTGCTGCGGGCTCTTGAGCACGCTGCGCGACACCTCGCCGGTCGCGTCGAGGTCGATGTCGTAGGCCTCGACGAGCTCGTCCGGGTGGGCGCTCGCGGCATACCTGCCGCACATCAGCGTGCCCCGCTCATTGCCGGTAGCCCGCCAGGAAGTTGCC
This sequence comes from Serinicoccus hydrothermalis, assembly GCF_001685415.1. Lineage (NCBI taxonomy): Bacteria > Bacillati > Actinomycetota > Actinomycetes > Micrococcales > Ornithinimicrobiaceae > Serinicoccus > Serinicoccus hydrothermalis. Next base: position 3,318,256 of record NZ_CP014989.1, read on the forward strand.
CATGCGCTCCAGCGCGGCCTGCAGGTCGCTGCCCCAGGGCAGCGTGACCACGCGGAGGTGGTCGGGGGTCGGCCAGTTGAAGCCGGTCCCGTGGACCACGAGGATCTTCTCGCTCTCGAGCAGGTCCAGGCAGAGCTGGACGTCGTCGTGGATCTCGTGGACCTCCGGGTCGAGCCGGGGGAAGACGTAGAGCGCGCCCCGCGGCCGCACGCAGCTCACCCCGTCCATGGAGTCGAGCATCGAGACGGCGATGTCCCGCTGCTCGGCCAGCCGCCCGCCGGGGCGGATGAGCTCCTCGATGCTCTGGTGGCCCGAGACCGCCACCTGGATCGCGTGCTGCGCGGGGACGTTGGGGCACAGGCGGGTGGAGGCCAGCAGCTCGACGCCCTCGAGGAAGCCGCGGGCGTGCGAGGTCGGTCCGGTGATCGCCACCCACCCCGCGCGGTAGCCGGCGACCCGGTAGGTCTTGGAGAGACCGTTGAAGGTGAGGCACAGCAGGTCCGGCGCCAGCGCGGCCACGGACACGTGGCGGGCGTCGTCGTAGACGATCCGGTCGTAGATCTCGTCCGCGAGCAGGAGCAGCGAGTGCTCCCGGGCGAGCTCGACGATCTGCTCCAGCACCTCGCGCGAGTAGACGGCGCCCGTGGGGTTGTTGGGGTTGATGATGACGAGGGCCTTGGTCCGGGGTGTGATCTTGGCCCGGATGTCCTCGACCTGGGGGTTCCAGCCGTCCTCCTCGTCGCAGAGGTAGTGCCGGGGTATGCCCCCCGCCAGGCTGGTCGCCGCCGTCCACAACGGGTAGTCCGGGGCCGGGACGAGGACTTCGTCGCCGGGGTCCAGCAGCGCGTTGAGCGTCATCATGATGAGCTCGGAGACGCCGTTGCCGAGGTAGACCCGGTCCACGTCGAGGTCGGGGAAGCCGGGCTCGTCCTGGTAGCGCGAGACCACCGCGCGGCGGGCGGACAGGATGCCCTTGGACTCGGAGTAGCCCTGTGCCGTGGGCAGCGCCGCGATCATGTCCTGCAGGATGATGTCGGGGGCCTCGAAGCCGAAGGGCGCAGGGTTGCCGATGTTGAGCTTGAGGATGCGGTGCCCCTCCGCCTCCAGCGCCGCGGCCCGGGCGGCCACCGGGCCCCGGATCTCGTAGAGGACGTTCTGGAGCTTGGCCGGCTGGGTGAGCGGGCGGAGCCGGGCGGTGCGCGGGGTCGAGGTCACCGTGACATGCTCCCATCCGCGCGGCACGGGCGACGACGTGGGAATGCCCGCCGTGGTCCTGCGCGTTCACCGCACCGTCCGAGATCGTCGAAGGAGGATCCAGCGTGCTCACGACCATCGTCGCCCCCGGGGAGGGTGTCGGCGCCTTCGCCGTCGGTCAGACCCACGGGCTAGGCTGGCAGGTGATGACTACCGATCAGCCGGCGGTCGACCAGGTCGACGCCGAGGAGCAGGCCGAGGCCGACGCCAACGTCGACGTCGCCACCGAGGATCCGGCGGACCGCGCCGCGCGCTTCGAGCGGGAGGCCATGCCCCTGCTCGACCAGATGTACAGCGCCGCCCTCCGGACGACCCGCAACCCGACGGACGCCGAGGACCTGGTGCAGGAGACCTACGCCAAGGCCTTCGCGGCGTTCCACCAGTACCGCCCGGGGACCAACCTGCGTGCCTGGATGTACCGCATCCTCACCAACTCCTACATCAACAGCTACCGCAAGAAGCAGCGTCAGCCGCTGGAGTCGGACTCCTCCGACGTCGAGGACTACCAGCTCGCGCGGGCCGCCTCGCACTCCTCGACCGGCCTGCGGTCCGCGGAGGCCGAGGCGCTGGACCACCTGCCGGACAGCGACGTGACGCGAGCCCTGGCCAGCATCGGCGAGGACTTCCGGATGGCGGTCTACCTCGCCGACGTGGAGGGCTTCGCCTACAAGGAGATCGCGGAGATCATGGACACCCCGATCGGGACGGTGATGTCGCGGCTGCACCGGGGTCGCAAGCAGCTGCGTGAGCTGCTCACCGACTACGCCGTCGAGCGAGGGATCGTCCGGGAAGGGGAGGGGTCGTGATGAGCGAGCGCCCCAGGGACACCTCCACCGACTCCTCCGGCAGCACGGACTGCGCGGGAGTGCTGCTCCGGCTCTTCGAGTTCGTCGACAACGAGACCGGCCCGGTCGACCGGGAGCGGATCCGCGAGCACCTCGACGAGTGCGGGTCCTGCCTGGCCGAGTACGACCGCGAGCTGCTGCTCAAGGCGCTGGTGCGCCGCGCCTGCGTGCGGCAGTCGGCACCTGAGGCGCTGCGCGCCCAGATCCTCACCCGGATCACGAGCACCAGCGTGACCGTGGTGCGCAGGACCGAGGGCTGAGGCCCGTCATGCGGGCCGTGCCCGCCTGACACGAACGAGGGCTGACCCGGACGTCATGTCCGGGTCGGCCCTCGTCCGTGCCTGTCCGCGGATCAGGCGTTGGGCTTGCGGCCGTGGTTGGCCGCCTTTTTCTTGCGGTCGCGGCGCTTGCGTGCACGCTTGCTCATGGGTCCTCCTGACGTCGACTGTTCCCGTCCAGTCTCCCATAGCCGGAGCCGTGGACAAGAAGCGTGACCTCCGTCACCTCCAAGGTAAAGATCTGTCCAAGATTCGTCCCATCTTGAGGATTGCGAGCACGCTCTCACAGTCGTTTGTGGCACCCTTGTACATAGCCCGGTTGGTCGACCGGTTCCTTGCTCCACCCTGCCTCGGAGCACCCAACGGAAGGACATCATCGTGCTGCACCTCATCGCCGACATCTTCAGCTCGGGCGCCCTGGAGGCGTTCTTCGGCTTCATCGACATCGTGTCCTGGGAGGACTGACGGCGAACAGGCCGACGATGAAGGGCGCGGATCGAGCCGATCCGCGCCCTTCGCGCGTCCGCGTGTGGCTTCTCGTCGCGGGGCTGGCGCTCGCCGCGGTCGTCACCGCCTGGTCCTCGGAGCGGTGGATCGCCCCGGACAACCCGGTGAAGACCGAGAGCCTGATCATCCTGCTCGTCCTGGCGACGCTGGGCGTCGTCATCCGCGAGCGCGGGCTGGGCCCGCACTGGGGAGTCTCCATCGCGACGGTCGTGCTGGCGGCCACCATCCCGCTGGGGGGTGCCTACGGTGCCGCTCTGGTCGGAGGTCTGGCCTATCTCGCGGACCCCGGGGCGCGCACGCTGCGGACGAGGCTGTTCAACGTGACCATGACCGCGGCCGTCGGAGCGGTCGGCGGCACCTGCTACGCCCTGCTGGGCGGCAGCTTCGTCCAGAACGTCGACTTCACGCCGCGGGAGCTGCTGCTCCGGGTCGGCGTCCCGCTGGCCGTGGCCTACGTGGTCATGGCGCTGGTCAACGCGCTGTGCATCGGGGCGATGTCCTTCCTCGTCCGGGGCACGCGGGTCCTCACCGTGGCCCGGTCGGTCCTCAGCAGCCTGGGGTGGGGATACCTGGCGCACGCGGTGACGGCCTTCCTCTTCGTCGTGCTCTGGGGACCGGTCGGCCTCGGCCCGGCCTCCGCGGTCTTCGTGCTCGGACCGCTGCTCGTGGCGCACTGGACGATCGGCCGCGACGCCCTGGCGCGGCGGGAGCACCAGGAGACGGTCACGACCTTCGTCGCGGCGCTGGAGCAGGCCGACCCCGCGTCCGTGGGCCACAGCGCCCGGGTGGCGGACGTGGCGGACGCGCTCGGCGCGCAGCTCGGGCTCTCCGGCGAGGCCGCCGAGGAGCTGCGCTACGCCGCGCTGCTGCACGACATCGGGATGATGGTGGTCCGCTCCGAGTTCCCGCACGACCCGGACGACGAGATCGCCTACCTCACCGCGCTCAGCGCCCACCCCTCGGCCGGCCTCAACGTCCTGGCCGGGCTGGACTTCCTCGAGGAGTCCCTCCCGGCCATCGCGCACCACCACGAGCGCTGGGACGGCAGGGGATATCCCGCGGGCCTGCAGGGCGAGCAGATCCCCCTGGCGGCACGGATCATCGCCGTGGCGGACGCCTTCGACGCGCTGATGGCCCCCCAGCAGGGCTCGCGCGTCGACCCGCTCGCGGTGGCCGAGGAGCTGGGCCGACGCGCCGGGACCCACCTCGACCCGACCGTCGTGTCCGCGCTGCACGCCGCGCTCGCGCGTCCGGGCGGGCTGGGCGCAGGACAGGCGAGCCGACCGGCACCGTGCCAGGACCGTGGAGGCCTGCCCGACCACGACCACCCGGGAGTGAGCGACCTCTTCGCGGACTGGCAGCCGGAGAACGTGGGCCAGGCGTGAGGCCGGCGCAGAGGAGGTGGCGGCCGTGCCGCTGACGTGGCCCCTGGCGCTGGTCGGGTTCGTGGCCCTGGTCCTCAGCGAGGCGTGGCGCCAGGCCTCGCCGGTGCCCGTGCGCGAGAGCCCGCTGACCCAGGCCTGTGCCATGGCCCTGGCCATGTCCACGGCCTGGCCGGTGGCCGGTGGGCTGGGGGACCTCCGGGGTCTGTTCGGGCCCCTGCTGCTGGCCGCCGGCGCGGTCCTGCTCGTCGCCCTCTGGTACCGCCGGGTCCGGGCCGTCCCCCAGGGCCTGCTCCGACTGGCCACCTCGGTGGTGGTCGCCGGGCTGCTCGTGCGCGTCCCCGGACCGAACGGCACCACCCTGCTCGAGCGCATCGAGCACCCCGAGGGCGACACGGCACTCTTCGCCCTGACCCTGCTCGCGGCGGCGGTGCTGGCCGCTGCCGCGCCGATCGTCGCCCGGGGGGTGCAGGCGGCGCTGCGCCGGCACGCGTGGCCGTGGGCGACGCTGCTGGCCGAGCTGGGCCGGCAGGCCCCGGTGTCGCTCGCCGCGGCCTCGACCGCCGTGGTGATGTCGCTGGCGCTGACCGAGCTCGGCGCGGCGAGCCTGGTGCTCTTCCAGGTGCCGCTGCTCGTGCTGCAGCCGGCCGTGGCCCGCCAGCGCCGCATCCGGCAGGCCCAGCGGCAGACGGTCTTCGCCCTGGCCCGCCTCCCCGAGGAGGCCGGCTTCGCCGCGGCCGGGCACGGTGCCCGCGTGGCCGCGCTCGCGGTACCCATCGCCCGGGACCTCGGTGTCGAGCCGTCCGACCTCGCGGACGTCGAGGCGGCCGCCCTCCTGCACGACATCGGCCAGGTCGGCCTGGACCGCCCCGTCCCCGACGGCGCGACGGTCGAGGTCTCCGGTCGGGACCAGAGGCAGATCGCCGCCACCGGGTCCTCCATCCTCGCCCGCACCGCCGAGCTCTCCCGGCTCTCCACGCTCGTCGCCGACGTCGGGCTGGCGCAGCACCGGGCGGTCGAGCGGGGCGACGTCTCCCTCACCTCCCGCGTCGTCCGGGTGGCCTCCGCCTACGACGACCTCACCGGCCGCGCGACGCGGCTCGCGGGGGCCGCGGGTCCGGTGCACGCGCTGGAGCGCATCCTGCGCACGACGCCGCACGAGTACGACCCGGTCGTCGTGGCGGCCCTCATCCGCCAGCTGGAGCGTCGCGGGGCGCTGTCGGCCGCCCAGGCGGCGACCCTGCGGGACTGACGCGAGGAGCCGCCCCCGACGCCGTGGCGTCGGGGGCGGCTCCTCGTGCGGTGCGGCTGGGCTCAGCCCTTCTTGGTCTCGGCGAAGATCTCCGCGATGCGGTCGATCTTGCCCAGCAGCTCGTCGGCCGTCGCGACGTCGAAGCTGCCCTTGGTGCCCGAGGCGCCGGCCAGCTTGGTGGCCTCGTTGACCAGCACGTGCAGCTCCGGGAACTGCTCGAAGTGCGGCGGCTTGAAGTAGTCGGTCCACAGCACCCACAGGTGGTGCTTGACCAGCTCCGAGCGCTGCTCCTTGATGATCATGGCGCGCATACGGAAGTCGGCGTCGTCGTTGTCCGCGACCTTCTCGCAGATCTTCTTGACCGACTCGGCCTCGATCCGGGCCTGGGCGGGGTCGTAGACGCCGCAGGGCAGGTCGCAGTGCGCGCTGACCTCGATCGTGGGGGCGAAGAACCTGGTGAACATCAGTCATCCTTTGCAGTGGTCGGGAGGGGCTCCAACACCCCTCACGTTAGCCTGACCGGGTGCTGCTCGCGATCGACACCGCCACCGGGACCGTCGGTGCCGCCGTGCACGACGGTGAGCGGGTGCTGGCGGAGGTCGTCCACGAGGACGCGAGGCGGCACGGCGAGCTGCTCGCACCGGCGATCCGGGGTGCGCTGGACCAGGCGGGCGTCCCGGTCTCGGCGCTGAGCGCAGTGGTGTGCGGGGTCGGACCGGGGCCGTTCACCGGCCTGCGCGTCGGGGTCGTCACGGCCCTGACCCTCGCCCACAGCCGGGGGCTCCTACCGCCCCAGGGGATCTGCTCGCTGGACGCGGTGGCCCACCAGGGCGTGAGCGTCCACGAGGGGGAGCTGCTCGTCGCCACGGACGCACGACGCCGGGAGGTGTACTGGGCACGCTACGAGGTCGGGGCGCACACCGCGCGTCGCCTGGACGGACCCGGGGTGGCGCGGGCCGCCGACCTGCCCGAGCCGGTGCGCACCCTGCCCGTCGCCGGGCGGGGTGCGGCGCTCTACCCGGAGGCCCTCACCGGTCCACCGCTCCCCGGGGTCACCGACGCCCGCCCGGGGGCCCTGGCCGAGCTGGCCGTGCGGCTGCGTCGCGGCGACCACCCGGACGCCTCGACGGCGCTGCTGCCGCCCGAGCCGCTCTACCTGCGCCGCCCCGACGCGGTCGAGCCGAGCCGGTGAGCCCCGCCGCGCCGCGTCCCGCCACCTGGCGGGACATCCCCTTGATGGCCGGCCTGGAACGGGCGGCCTTCCCGGACGACCCGTGGACCGAGGCGAGCCTGTGGGGCGAGCTCGCGCAACGCCCCCGGCGCTCCTACGTGGTGATGCGCGAGCCCGGGTCCGAGGAGCTGCTGGGGTATGCCGGGCTGGACCTCGCGGGGGACGTCGCCGACGTCATGACGCTCGCCGTGGACCCGCATGCGCGGGGCCGGGGGATCGGGGGCCTGCTGCTGGAGGACCTGCACCGCCGGGCCCTGGCCGGCGGCGCCGCGAGCATGATGCTCGAGGTCCGCAGCGGCAACGAGCCGGCCCGCGGGCTCTACGCGGCCCGCGGCTACTCCCTGGTGCGATCGCGCCCCCGCTACTACCCGTCCGGCGAGGACGCCCTCGTCCTGCGCAAGGAGCTGTCCGCCGATGTCTGAACCCCTGGTGCTGGGCATCGAGACCAGCTGCGACGAGACCGGTGTGGGGCTGGTCCGCGGCCAGACCCTGCTCTTCGACGCGATCGCGAGCAGCGTGGACCAGCACGCCCGGTTCGGCGGCGTCGTCCCCGAGGTCGCGAGCCGCGCCCACCTCGAGGCGATGGTCCCGACGATCGAGCGGGCCTGCCGCGAGGCCGGGGTCCGGCTGCAGGACGTCGACGCCGTCTCGGTGACCGCCGGGCCGGGGCTGGCGGGGGCACTCCTCGTCGGGGTCGCCTCGGCCAAGGCGCTGGCGCTCGGGCTGGGGGTGCCGCTCTTCGGCGTCAACCACCTGGCGGCCCATGTGGCCGTCGACGTGGTGGAGCACGGTCCGCTCCCGGAGCCGACGATGGGGCTGCTCGTGAGCGGTGGACACTCCAACCTGCTCCTCGTGCCCGACGTCACCCACGACATCCGCTCGCTCGGCGCGACGATCGACGACGCGGCGGGGGAGGCCTTCGACAAGGTCGCGCGGGTCCTCGGCCTCCCGTTCCCCGGCGGGCCGCACATCGACCGGGTGGCCCGTGAGGGCGACCAGGTGGCCATCGACTTCCCCCGCGGTCTCACCTCGGGCCGCGACCTGCAGCGGCACCGCTTCGACTACTCCTTCTCCGGCCTCAAGACCGCCGTGGCTCGGTGGGTCCAGGCCCGGGAGGACGCCGGAGAACCCGTGCCGGTCGCCGACGTCGCCGCCAGCTTCCAGGAGGCGGTGGTCGACGTGCTCACCCGCAAGGCGGTCCTCGCCTGCTCCGAGCACGGGGTCGAGGACCTGCTCATCGGGGGAGGGGTGGCCGCCAACAGCCGGCTGCGTTCCCTCGCCCAGGAGCGGTGCGACGCCGCCGGGATCCGGTTGCGGGTGCCCCGCCCGGGACTGTGCACCGACAACGGCGCGATGGTCGCCGCGCTCGGCGCCCAGATGCTCGTCCGGGGCCGCCAGGCCTCCCGGCTGGACCTGCCCGCGGACTCCTCCCAGCCGGTGGAGCAGGTGAGCAGCTGAGGGACGCGGCGAGACCCGGGGGCCCGACTTGCCGGGGGTGGCAGCAGAGGCGCACCATAAGTCCTCGTGCGTGTCTTCTGGGCCCATCCGGCCCGCTCGGTCACCCTGGGCTTCCTCGGGCTCGTCGTGGTCGGCACCACCCTCCTCCTGCTGCCGGTCTCGCGCGCGGCCGCCGCGCCCGCGGACGCGCTGGTCGCCGCCTTCACCACGGTGTCCGCCACCTGCGTGACCGGGCTCATCACCGTGGACACCGGGACCTACTGGACCCCCTTCGGCCAGGTCGTCATCCTCGCCCTCATCCAGATCGGCGGGTTCGGCGTCATGACCCTGGCGACGCTCCTGGCGATGGCGGTGCGCGGCAAGCTGGGCCTGCGCTCCAGCCTCGCGGCGCAGGCCGACTCGCACTCGCAGCGGCTGGGCGAGGTCCGCGCGGCCATCTTCTCCACGCTGCGCATCCTCGTGGTGCTGGAGATCGTCGTCGCGCTGGTGCTCGCGGCGCGCTTCCACTGGGGCTACGGGTATGCCCCCGGCCGCGCCCTCTGGCACGGCGTCTTCCACGCGATCTCGGCGGTCAACAACGCCGGCTTCGCCCTGTACCCGGACAGCGCGACGGGCTTCGTCGGCGACATCTTCGTCATCGGACCGATCTGCTTCGCCCTGGTCGTCGGGGGACTGGGCTTCCCGGTGCTGCGCGAGCTGCTCCGGCGGGTGCCGCGCGAGCGGTGGAGCGTGCATACCCGGCTCACGCTGTGGGGCACCGCGGTGCTCATCGTCCTCGGCACCGGCCTCTTCTGGTGGTTCGAGACCCGGGGCGGCGGCACGCTGACCGGGCTGGACCCGTGGGGCCAGTTCGTGGGGGCGCTGGGCGGGGGGCTCTTCCCCCGCACCGCCGGCTTCAACAGCATCGACTACGGCATGGCGAGCGACGAGACGCTGGCGGTGACGATCGTGCTGATGTTCATCGGCGGCGGCTCGGCGGGCACGGCCGGCGGGGTGAAGATCACCACCTTCCTCATCCTGGCCTTCGTCATCTGGTCCGAGGTCCGGGGCGAGCCGGACGTCGTCATCGGGCGTCGCCGGATCTCCAGCGCGACCCAGCGCCAGGCCCTGTCCGTGGCGCTGCTCGCCGTGGGCCTGGTCGTCGTCTCCGCGATCTACCTCATGAGCCGCACCGAGGGGATGCGACCCACCGACCTGCTCTTCGAGACGGTCTCCGCCTTCGCCACGGTCGGGCTCTCGACCGGCCTCACGGCCTCGCTCCCGTGGGACGCCCAGCTGCTGCTCATGCTCCTCATGTTCCTCGGTCGCGTCGGCCCCATCACGGTGGCCGCGGCGCTGGCCCTCAACACCCGTCACCGGCACTACCGACTCCCGGAGGAGAGACCCGTTGTTGGCTAGGAAGAAGCGCGACCCCGAGGGTGGGGTCCCGACCGTCATGGTCGTCGGTCTCGGACGGTTCGGCACCGCCGTCTGCGAGTCCCTGGTGCGCCAGGGGGTCGACGTGCTGGCGATCGACACCGACGAGCGCCGGGTGCAGAAGTATGCCGACGAGCTCACGCACACCGTCGTCGCCGACGCGACCGACGGGGAGGCGATGCGCCAGCTCGGCGTCGGCAGCGTGGACCGGGCCGTCGTCGCCATCGGTTCCGACATCGAGGCCAGCGTGCTCAGCGTCATCACCCTGCACGAGGCGGGCGTCGACCGGATCTACGCCAAGGCCATCACCCGCAAGCACGGCAAGATCCTGGCCAGCATCGGCGCCGACCACGTCATCTACCCCGAGTACGTCATGGGCCAGCGGGTGGCGCACATGGTGACCGACGGTGTGGCCGACTACCTGGAGTTCGACGACGAGTTCGCGATCGCCCGGTGCAGCGCCCCGGTGGAGACCTGGGACCGGAGCCTGGCCGACTCGGGGGTGCGGACGCGGCACACCATCACCGTCGTCGGGATCAAGCCGCCGGGCGCACCCTTCACGTATGCCGTCCCCGAGACGGTCGTCGAGGAGGGGGACGAGCTGGTGGTCTCCGGACGCGTGGGGGACGTGGAGCGCTTCGTGGCGCTCCCGCGCGCCTCCCGGGCCTGACCGGACCCGTCCCTCAGGGGTCGTGCCGGTCCACCATGAGGACCGTCGGTGCACCGGCCACGGTCGTGAGGACCAGGACCGCCTCGACGCCGCCGCGGGCCTTCCGCGGCAGGCGCAGCTCGGTCCGGAAGGCGTCCGGGTCCACCTGGACCCCGCGCTTCTTGATCGTCACCGCCCCGTGGGGTCGCTCCCGCAACCACGCGCGCACGGTCCGGGCCTGCAGCGGGAGCACCTCGCGGACGGCATACCACCGGGCGAAGGGCAGGTCGACCGGCGCCGGCGCCGTGACGTAGCCGGCCCCCGCTGACACCTCCCGTCCCCGCACCAGGGCGGCCACCGAGCCGGTCAGCCCGGCTGCCAGCACGGTCCGGTCCGGCTCGGCGAGCCAGGGTCCGAGCTCGTCGGCCCGGGTGAGCGGCTCGTCGTGCGGGAGCTCGCCGAGCTCGTGCCAGGTCACCTCCGGCCCCGCGTCGTGCCCGACGACGGCGTGGCGTCCGGTGCTGTCGAGCCCCCACCACAGCGCGCACTCGAGCACGTCGCCGTCGAGACCGACCCACTCGGCGCAGACGTCGGCGGGGATCTGCGCGCGGGGGAAGACCGGTGAGAGCTTGGCCACCGTGGCGCGCGCCCGTGCCGCGACGTCGAGCACGGTCCCGAACGGCGGTGAGAGGTCGGCGAGGCGGTGGACGCGTCGCGTCCGGCCCGCGACGTCCGCCCGGCCGGGGGTGCGGCGGGCCGGGTCGAGGAAGGCCGCGTCGCCGGGCCCGACCGTGACGTCCGCGGCGTCGGCGACCACGACCCGGGCCCGGTCGAAGGGCGCGAGGTTGGCCCGCGCGGCGGCGGCGACGACCGGGTCCGAGTCGACCGCGGTCACCGCGAGACCGGCCTCCGCGAGGGCGCGCGCGTCCAGCCCCAGCCCGCAGCCCAGGTCCAGGACGTGCTCGACCCCGGTGCCCGCCACCATCCGGGCCCGTCGCGCGGCGACCGCCGGCCGGGTGGCCTGCTCGAGGCCGTCCTGGGTCAGCAGGAGCTCGTCCGCGAGGGCACCGAGCCGCGGTCTCGCGCGCGCCCGCAGCCGCGCCTGGGTGAGGGCGGCGGACACGAGGTCGGCGTCATGGCCCTGCGCGCGCAGCCGGCTCATCAGCGCGAGCGCCCCCGACTCCTCGTAGGGCGGGAGGCCGGACAGCAGCTGCGCCCCGGGCCCGTCGCGCAGGCGGTCCATGAGGGCCACGGCAGGGTCGGCGGTCATGACCCCAGTGTGACCGCCGCGTAGATTGTGCCCATGCCCCGCGTCTTCAGCCGCAAGGTCAGCCGACTGCTCCGCCGTGGCCGTCGGCTGGCCCTGGGGACGGCCGCGGCGGGGCTCGCCGGGCAGCTGACCCTGGCCGCGGGCGTGGTCGCCGCCGACGCGCTGCGCAAGCGCCGCGACCACGTCGAGCGCGACGCCCCGGAGCGCGACCCCGTGTCCGCGACCGTGCGCGGGGCCAGGGTCACCACCTACACCTACGGCCAGTACCTCTACGACGACATGATCGCCGCCATCGACGAGGCGGAGGACTTCGTCTACCTCGCCTCCTACATCTGGAAGGGCGACGACGTCGGCCGGGCGTTCAAGGACGCCGTGGTGCGGGCCGCGGACCGGGGCGTCCTGGTCTGCCTCGTCTTCGACGGCTTCGCCAACCTCGTCGTGCCGCGCGAGTTCCTCGACTTCCCGGACGGCGTGCACATGCTGCGCTTCCCCGTCCTGCGCACCGCGCTGCCGATCATCGACATCCGGGCCTCTGGCCGGGACCACCGCAAGATCCTCGTGGTCGACGGCCGGGTCGGCTTCGTCGGGGGTTACAACATCGGCTCGCTGTATGCCACCAGCTGGCGGGACACGCACGTCCGGGTCGAGGGGGACAGCGTCTGGGAGCTGACCAACGCCTTCACCGACTTCTGGAACCGGCACAAGGGCAAGCGGCGCCCGCAGCTCCCGGACAGCGGGACGATGGAGTGGAACGCCAACATCCGGGCCGCCCGCAACGAGCCGAGCCGCGTGGTCTACCCGGTGCGCGCGCTCTACCTCGAGGCGATCGACCGCGCCGTCCACCGGATCTGGATCACGCAGGGCTACTTCATCCCGGACCGGGAGATCCTGCACGGGCTGCTCACCGCAGCCTCGCGCGGCGTGGACGTGCGGGTGGTGATGCCGCAGGCCTCCAACCACGTGCTCGCCGACATCGTGGCGCAGTCCTACTACGCGACGCTGCTCGAGGGCGGGGTGCGGCTGCACCTCTACCACGACGTCATGGTGCACGCGAAGACCATGACGGTGGACGGCCAGTGGGCCACGATCGGCACGGCCAACATCGACCGGCTGTCGATGCAGGGCAACTACGAGATCAACCTCGAGATCGTGGACGAGCAGCAGGCCGCCCACATGGAGAACATCTTCCGCGCCGACCTCGAGCAATGCCACGAGCTCACGCTGGAGGAGTGGGAGCGACGCGGCCGGGGGACCCGGCTGGTGGAGCGCGTCCTGCAGCCGCTGCAGGTGATGCTCTGAGGCCGGTGGGGAGCGGAGCCCCCTGACGGTACTGGCACTCGGTTTGACCGAGTGCTAACCGCGTGCCTAGATTCGTCCTAGCACTCTCGGCACGTCAGTGCCAGCCGCGAGCGCCGACCGACCCCCGCGACGGCGGTGGGCCATCGCGGTGGAGTGAGCACGACCCAGCAGCGACCACCTGGCCGGCGCGCCGCGCCGGACACCTGAAGGAGAGAAGGAAGGTAACCGTGTCGGTTTCCATCAAGCCGCTCGAGGACCGCATCGTCGTCAAGGCCGTCGAGGCCGAGCAGACGACGGCCTCTGGTCTCGTCATCCCGGACACCGCCAAGGAGAAGCCCCAGGAGGGCGAAGTCCTGGCGGTCGGCCCCGGCCGCGTCGACGACAACGGCAACCGCGTCCCCATGGACGTCGCCGTCGGCGACCGCGTCATCTACAGCAAGTACGGCGGCACCGAGGTGAAGTACTCCGGCGAGGAGTTCCTCATCCTGTCGGCCCGCGACGTGCTCGCGGTCGTCGGCTGACCCGGCCGAACTCCCTGCGGCCGACTCGACCCGCACGCCACGCCCCGGCCGCCGATCCCGGTGACCGGGGCGCGGGCGTGCGGGCTGCCGGTCCCCTCGCACCGCATACCTGAAAGGAGCGCTCGCCCATGGCGAAGCAGCTGCAGTTCAACGACGACGCCCGCAAGGCGCTGGAGCGGGGCGTCGACGCCCTGGCCAACGCCGTCAAGGTGACGCTGGGCCCCAAGGGCCGCAACGTCGTCCTCGACAAGAAGTGGGGCGCGCCGACCATCACCAACGACGGCGTGACCATCGCCCGCGAGGTCGAGCTGGAGGACCCCTACGAGAACCTCGGGGCCCAGCTGGCCAAGGAGGTCGCGACCAAGACCAACGACATCGCCGGTGACGGCACGACCACCGCGACCGTGCTGGCCCAGGCCATGGTCAAGGAGGGCCTGCGCAACGTCGCCGCCGGAGCGGCGCCGTCCGGCCTCAAGCGCGGCATCGACGCGGCCGTGTCCGCCATCAACGACCGCCTGCTGGAGACCGCCCGCGAGCTCGAGGGCCGCGACGAGATCGCCCAGGTGGCCGGGCTGTCCGCCCAGGACCCGCAGATCGGCGAGCTCATCGCCGACGCCTTCGACAAGGTGGGCAAGGACGGCGTCATCACGGTGGAGGAGTCCTCCACCACCGCGATGGAGCTCGAGTTCACCGAGGGCATGCAGTTCGACAAGGGCTACCTCTCGCCCTACTTCGTCACCGACAGCGAGCGGATGGAGGCCGTCCTGGAGGACGCCTACGTCCTGCTCGTGCAGGGCAAGATCTCCAAGGTCTCCGACCTGCTGCCGCTGCTGGAGAAGGTCGTCGGCGAGAGCAAGCCGCTCATGATCATCGCCGAGGACGTCGAGGCCGAGGCACTGTCGACCCTCGTGGTCAACAAGGTGCGCGGCACCTTCAACGCCGTCGCCGTCAAGGCGCCCGGCTTCGGTGACCGCCGCAAGGCGATGCTGCAGGACATGGCCATCCTCACCGGCGGCCAGGTCGTCGCCGAGGAGGTCGGACTGTCCCTGGACTCGGTCGGCCTGGAGGTGCTCGGCACCGCCCGCCGGGTCGTGGCCACCAAGGACACCACGACGATCGTCGAGGGCAGCGGCGACGCCCAGGCGGTGAGCGACCGCGTCGCCCAGCTCCAGGCGGAGGCGGCCGCGACCGACTCCGACTGGGACCGGGAGAAGCTGCAGGAGCGCATCGCCAAGCTCGCCGGCGGCGTCTGCGTCATCAAGGTCGGCGCGCACACCGAGGTGGAGCTCAAGGAGAAGAAGCACCGCATCGAGGACGCCGTCTCGGCGACCCGCGCGGCCATCGAGGAGGGCATCGTCGCCGGTGGCGGCTCGGCCCTGGTGCACGCCGCCCCCGCCGCGGACGAGCTGGGCCTGACCGCCGACGAGGCGGTCGGTGCGGCCATCGTCCGCAAGTCCGCGGCCGAGCCGCTGCGGTGGATCGCCGAGAACGCCGGCCTGCAGGGCTACGTCGCCACCACCAAGGTCGGCGAGATGTCCCCTGGGCAGGGACTCAACGCGGCCACCGGGGAGTACGGCGACCTCTTCGCCGCCGGGGTCATCGACCCGGTGAAGGTCACCCGCTCCGCGCTGCGCAACGCCGCCTCGATCGCCTCCATGGTGCTCACCACCGACACCCTGGTGGTGGACAAGCCCGAGGAGGAGGACGAGGCCGGTCACGGCCACGCGCACTGAGGTCGCGACCGCAGCCGGTCACGACGACGAGGCCCCGCCCGGATCATCCGGGCGGGGCCTCGTGCGTGTGTCTGTGCGTGGGGCGGACGGGTCCGGTCAGCGCGTCTTCTGGTGCGGCCGGGCCGCGTCGACCTGCTCGTAGTGCTCGGCGCGCTCCTCCTCGGTCATCCCGCCCCAGACGCCGTAGGGCTCGCGCACCGTGAGGGCGTGGGTGCGGCACTGCTCCAGGACGGGGCAGCCGCCGCAGACCTGCTTGGCGCGTTCGTCCCGGCGGCGGCGGGCCGGTCCGCGCTCGCCCTCCGGGTGGAAGAAGACCTCCGGACTCGTCGTGCGGCAGGCTCCCTCGAACTGCCACTCCCACAGGTCCGCCACAGGACCGGGCTGATGAGCGATCTCGGCCACGGGATCCTCCTCTCGGGGGGCTGACCCGGTCCCCGCCTCACGCCTCGTCCCCCATCCGGGGCAGTCAGCAGGAAGGTTCCGAGCATGACGAGTTCCTCGTCGTCTTATTACTCTAAGTGATCGAACCCCTCTGGCATAGCGCCGGGTGGGCGGTCCGCGCGTCCGCCCGGTCGTCCGTAGACTCGGGGTATGACCTCCGGTGACCTCCGCGGCCCCTCCTCCGACGCCTTCGCCCGGGTCGGTCTCACCTACGACGACGTGCTGCTGCTCCCGGGGGAGACGGACATGTCGCCGGACCAGATCGACACCCGGAGCCGGCTCACGCGGGACATCTCGCTGCGCGTGCCGCTGGTGTCCGCCGCGATGGACACCGTCACCGAGGCGCGGATGGCCATCGCCATGGCGCGCCAGGGCGGCATCGGCATCCTGCACCGCAACCTCTCGGTGGAGGACCAGGCGCTGCAGGTCGACCTGGTCAAGCGGACCCAGACCGGGCGGATCACCAACCCGGTCACCATCGGCCCGGACGCCACGCTGGAGGAGCTGGACCAGCTCTGCGGGCAGTACCGCGTCTCCGGGCTGCCCGTGGTCGACGACGGCGGGCACCTGCTCGGCATCTGCACCAACCGGGACCTGCGCTTCACCCCCGTCGCGGAGTGGGACCGGACGCTCGTGCGCGACGTCATGACGCCCATGCCGCTGGTCACCGCCCCGGCCGACGTCTCCCGCGGGGAGGCCACCGCGATCCTGCGGGCGCACAAGCGGGAGCGGCTGCCGCTGGTCGACGAGCAGGGGCGCCTGTCCGGCCTCATCACGGTCAAGGACTTCGTCAAGAGCGAGCAGTACCCCCGGGCCTCCAAGGACGGGGACGGGCGGCTCCTCGTGGGGGCCGCGATCGGCTACTTCGGGGACGCGTGGGAGCGGGCGACCACCCTGGTCGAGGCGGGCGCCGACGTGCTCGTGGCCGACACGGCCCACGGGCACGTGCGGATGCTCCTGGACATGGTGAGCCGGCTCAAGAGCGACCCCGCGACCCGGCACGTCCAGGTCATCGGCGGCAACATCGCGACCGCCGCGGGCGCCCAGGCCTTCGTCGACGCCGGCGCGGACGCCGTCAAGGTCGGGGTAGGACCCGGGGCGATCTGCACCACGCGCGTGGTCACCGGCGTGGGCGTGCCCCAGCTCTCCGCGGTGCACGAGGCGGCCCAGGTATGCCGGGAGTCCGGCGTCCCGGTCATCGCCGACGGCGGCATGAAGTACTCCGGCGACATCGCCAAGGCGCTCGTGGCCGGGGCCGAGGCGGTCATGATGGGGTCCATGCTCGCGGGCTGCGAGGAGAGCCCGGGGGAGCTCATCTTCGTCAACGGCAAGCAGTTCAAGAGCTACCGCGGGATGGGCTCGCTCGGGGCGATGAGCTCGCGCGGCAAGAAGTCCTTCTCCAAGGACCGCTACTTCCAGGCGGAGGTCGCCAGCGACGACCAGCTCGTGCCCGAGGGCGTCGAGGGCAAGGTCGCCTACCGCGGGGCCGCCAGCGCGGTGGTGCACCAGATGGCCGGCGGCCTGCGGCAGGCCATGTTCTACGTCGGTGCGCGCACCGTCCCCGAGCTGCAGGCCAAGGGCCGGTTCGTCCGCATCACCCAGGCCAGCCTGCAGGAGTCGCACCCGCACGACATCGAGATGACGGCCCAGGCGCCCAACTACGGCTGACCCGCCCGGGGCGCGTGGCGCAGGACGGTCGGGGCCGGGCCGGACGGTAGCCTGACCCGGTGAGCGAGATCGAGATCGGACGCGGAAAACGGGGCCGTCGGGCCTACTCCTTCGACGACGTCGCGGTCGTCCCCTCGCGCCGCACCCGCGACCCCGAGGACGTCTCGATCACCTGGCAGATCGACGCCTACCACTTCGAGCTCCCGATCCTCGCCGCCCCGATGGACTCCGTGGTCTCCCCGGCGACGGCGGTCGCGATCGGCAGGCTGGGCGGCCTGGGGGTGCTCGACCTGGAGGGTCTGTGGACGCGCCACGAGGACCCGAGCGACGCCCTCGCCGAGATCGCGCGGCTCGAGGGGGAGCAGGCGACCGCCCGGATGCGTGAGCTGTATGCCGCGCCGATCCGGCCCGAGCTCATCACCGAGCGGCTGCGGGAGATCCGGGACGCCGGGGTGACCGTGGCCGGGTCCCTGTCGCCGCAGCGGACCCAGCAGTTCTGGAGGTCGGTCGTGGACGCCGGCGTCGACCTGTTCGTCATCCGCGGCACCACGGTCTCGGCCGAGCACGTCTCGAGCCAGGCCGAGCCGCTCAACCTCAAGCGCTTCATCTACGAGCTCGACGTCCCCGTGGTCGTCGGCGGCGCCGGCACCTACACCGCCGCGCTGCACCTCATGCGCACCGGGGCGGCGGGCGTGCTCGTCGGCTTCGGCGGCGGGTCCACCCACCGCACCCGCACCGCCCTGGGGATCCACACGCCGTCGGCCACCGCGATCGCCGACGTCGCGGCCGCCCGGCGCGACTACCTCGACGAGTCCGGGGGACGCTACGTGCACGTCATCTCCGACGGCGGCACCAGCGTGTCAGGGGAGATCGTCAAGGCGGTGGCCTGCGGCGCGGACGCCGTGATGCTCGGGGCGGCGCTCGCGCGGGCCCAGGAGGCCCCGGGCGCCGGCTACCACTGGGGCAACGAGGCGCACCACCCCGAGCTGCCGCGGGGCGTGAAGGTGCACGTCGGCACGGTGGGGACCCTCGAGGAGGTGCTCGTCGGCCCGGCGCGCACCGCGGACGGCACGACCAACCTCACCGGGGCCCTGCGCCGCGCGATGGCGACGACGGGCTATACCGATCTCAAGGAGTTCCAGCGAGTGGACGTGGTGGTGGCGCCCTATGGCGAGCGGTGAGCCGACCGGGTCGGACGGCAGGAGGCGAGGCAGCGGGATGCCGGAGGTGAGCGTCAGCCACGCGCCCGAGCACGTCCGCCGGCGTCGGGTCGTCCTCGGCGTCCTCCTCGTGCTCGTGCTCGCCGTGGGCTGGGGCCTGAGCCAGGTCCTCGGCGGCGGCACGGCGCCCGCCGACGAGGCCGGTGCGCAGGGCACGTCCGGTCCCGCCGAGGCCCAGGCGCCCGCGGACGAGAGCGACGACGAGGACACGGAGGCGCAGGAGTCGGAGGAGCCGGACGCGTCCTCCGAGGAGACCGCCGCCGGGGAGACCGAGATCTGGCAGCGCGAGCCGGTGGCGGGGGAGCACGCCAGCGACACCACGGCGCTGGAGCAGGTGGACTACCTCACCGGCGGGCTCACCCCGAAGTCGGTCATGGCCTCGGGGCACGGGCTGATGATCGCCAACAACATGATGTACAGCCACACCTCCACCGTCTTCGACAGCACCACCCGGGAGCAGGTCGAGGTGCTGCAGGACGAGGTCGACCTCGCCGACTACGGCATCGAGGGCCACCCCGGCCTCTCGCAGGGAGCGCCGGTCGAGGCGGCCTGGACCGACGACGGGCGCTACGCCTACGTCTCGCAGTACACGATGTACGGGCAGAACTTCGGCGTCGAGGGCTTCGACGCCTGCACCCCCGACAGCGGGGTCGGGGCCTCCTTCGTCTACCGCTTCGACGCGGAGGAGATGGCCTGGGACCAGGTCTTCGAGGTGGGCGCCGTCCCGAAGTACCTCACCCTCACCCCGGACCAGAAGACCCTGCTCGTGAGCAACTGGTGCGACGCGACCCTGTCGGTCGTCGACACCGAGAGCGGCGAGGAGACCGGGGTGGTGGAGCTGGCGGCCGCTCCGCGCGGCGTGGTGGTCATGCCGGACAACACCACCGCCTACGTCGTCGCGATGTATGCCGACCAGCTCTACAAGGTCGACCTCGCCTCCGGCAGCGCCGAGGTCGTCATGGAGACCGCGTCGCGGCCGCGGCACCTCAACCTCGCGGACGAGGGCGCCACCCTCTACCTCACGACGAGCGGCGGCAACGCGATCTACAAGATCGACACCGCCACCGACGAGATCGTGGACCAGGTCGACCCCGGTGCGGAGCCGCGCAGCGTCACGCTCAGCCCGGACGAGAGCGCCCTCTACGTCGTCAACTACAACGAGGCGAGCATCTCCAAGGTGCGCACCTCCGACATGGAGGTCATCGACTCTGCCCCGGTCGACGCCAACCCCATCGGCATCGACTACGACCCGGTCACCAACACCGTCTGGGTGGCCTGCTACGGCGGCTCGATCTACGTCTTCGACGACCAGAGCACCCTGCTCTGACGCCCAGGCTGAGCGCCTACCCTGGATCCCGTGATCCGGACCGCGCTCAAGCCCGCCTGGCTGGCCCTGCTGGCGCTGCTCGTGGTCGTGGTGGTCTCCTTCTACGAGCTGGGGATGTGGCAGCTCGGGGTGAGCTCGAACTCCGCCTCGCGGGAGTTCGCGCAGGAGCAGGAGAGCCGCCCCACGGTGCCGATCGGCGAGGTCGTCTCCCCCCGGTCGACCTTCCCCGCGGACGGTGCCGGACGGTCGGTGGAGGTGGAGGGCAGCTACGACGCCACGCTGCAGTTCCTCGTCCCGGACCGCCTGCTGGACGGCCGCAGCGGCTCCTGGGTGGTGACCCCTGTCCGCACCGAGACCGGGAGCGGGCCGGCGCTCCTGCCGGTCGTGCGCGGTTTCGTCACCTCGCCGCAGGACGCCGGCACCCCCGGCGCCGGCGCGGTGACGCTCACCGGGACGCTGGCACCCTCGGAGTCACCCGGCCCGACCGGCCTGCCCGAGGGCCAGCGCGGCTCCATCGACACCGCCGACCTGGCCAACGACTGGGACGCGCCCATCTACGACGCCTTCATCTTCCTCGTCGACGAGGAGCCCACGCTCACCGACGGCTCGGTGCAGCGGGTGCCGCCCCCGGTCTTCGGGGAGAACGGCGTGGTGTGGCGCAACGTCGGCTACGGGCTCCAGTGGTTCGTCTTCGCCGGCTTCGCGATCTACATGTACTTCCGCTTCCTGCACGACGCGGCCCGCCGGGAGGCGGCGGACGGGCCGCCCCCGACCCTGCCGCCCCCGACGACACGTCCATCAGCACCCTCCGAGGAGACCCGACGATGACCCCCCGCGCCAAGCTGCTCTTCTTCCGGATCATGGCCTTCGTGGTCGGGGTCGGGCTGCTGCTGCTCGTCGCCCACATGATCCTGCGCTACGGCTTCGACAACCATGCCCTCGACTGGTGGCCCTCGCCGCACGGCTGGTTCTACATGGTCTACCTCGTGGCCACCGCCCTGCTCGGCTTCCAGCTGCGCTGGGGTCTCGGCAGGATGGTGGGGGTCATGCTCGCCGGCTGCGTGCCCTTCCTGTCGTTCTGGGTCGAGCACCGCGTCGCCGCGGACGCCACGGCCCGGATCGAGGAGATGCAGGCCGCCGCCGGTAGGGTGACGCCGTGACCTCGGCCCCCTCGCTCGACGTGCGTCCGGTGCTGGTCGTCGACTTCGGCGCGCAGTACGCCCAGCTCATCGCCCGCCGGGTCCGCGAGGCGGACTGCTACAGCGAGATCGTGCCGCACACCATGCCGGCCGAGCAGATGCTCGCCAAGGACCCGCTCGCGATCATCCTCTCCGGTGGACCCGCCTCGGTGTATGCCGACGGCGCCCCGGGGCTCGAGGAGGGCGTGGTCACGGCGGGGGTGCCGGTGCTCGGCATCTGCTACGGCTTCCAGGCCATGGTGCGCGCCCTCGGCGGCACGGTGGAGCGGACGGGCAGCCGCGAGTACGGCCAGACCGACGTCACGGTGAGCGGGCCGCCGAGCACGCTCTTCACCGGGCAGCCGGAGCAGCAGGTGGTGTGGATGTCGCACGGCGACGCCGTCACCGAGGCGCCGGACGGGTGCGCCGTCTCCGCGCGCACCCCCGGGGCCCCGGTCGCCGCCTTCGAGGACGACGAGCGCCGCCTCTACGGCGTGCAGTGGCACCCGGAGGTGCTGCACTCCGCGCACGGCCAGGAGGTGCTGGTCAACTTCCTCACCAAGGGCGCCGGGATCACCCCGTCGTGGACCAGCGAGAACGTCGCCGAGGGACTCATCGAGCAGGCCCGGGCCCAGATCGGGCAGGACCGGGTCATCTGCGGCCTCTCCGGTGGCGTGGACTCCTCGGTGGCCGCGGCGCTGGTGCAGCGCGCCGTCGGGGACCAGCTCACCTGCGTCTTCGTCGACCACGGCCTGCTGCGCGAGGGCGAGGCCGAGCAGGTCGAGACCGACTTCGTCGAGGCGACCGGCGTCGACCTCGTCGTCGTCGACGCCCGCGAGCGGTTCCTCTCCGCGCTGGCCGGCGTCGCCGACCCGGAGGAGAAGCGCAAGATCATCGGCCGGGAGTTCATCCGGGTCTTCGAGCAGGCCGCGCGCGACGTCGTGCGCGCGCACGAGCCGGGGGGGCAGGAGCAGGGCGAGGCACAGGGCGGTGCCGACGACCACCCGGTCCGCTGGCTGGTCCAGGGCACGCTCTACCCCGACGTCGTGGAGTCCGGCGGCGGCAGCGGCGCGGCCAACATCAAGAGCCACCACAACGTCGGCGGGCTCCCCGAGGACCTGCAGTTCCAGCTCGTCGAGCCGCTGCGCACCCTCTTCAAGGACGAGGTGCGCCAGGTCGGCCTGGAGATCGGCGTCCCCGAGGGCATCGTCTGGCGCCAGCCCTTCCCCGGGCCGGGCCTGGGGATCCGGATCATCGGCGAGGTCACCGCCGACCGGCTGGAGATCCTGCGCCGGGCCGACGCCATCGCGCGGGAGGAGCTCACCGCGGCCGGTCTGGACCGGGAGATCTGGCAGTGCCCGGTCGTGCTCCTCGCCGACGTGCGCTCGGTCGGCGTCCAGGGCGACGGACGCACCTACGGCCACCCCGTCGTCCTGCGCCCGGTCTCCTCCGAGGACGCCATGACGGCGGACTGGACCCGCCTGCCCTACGACGTGCTGGCCCGCATCTCCTCGCGGATCACCAACGAGGTCGAGGAGGTCAACCGGGTCACCCTCGACGTGACCAGCAAGCCCCCGGGGACCATCGAATGGGAGTGAGGACCACCCTGGCCCTCGCGGCCGGCAAGGGGGCCCGTGCCGTCTTCCGGCTCCGGGGCGGTGGCTCCGCGCTGCCCGGGCTGGTGACCGAGCGGATCGACCCGGCCGTCCTGCGGCATACCCTCGGCTCGCTGCCCCGTGGCGTGGTCGTCGTCAGCGGCACCAACGGCAAGACGACGACCACGAAGATGCTCGTCGCGCTGCTGCGCGCCCACGGGCTGCGGGTCTTCACCAACCCCACCGGCTCCAACTTCACCCGCGGCGTCATCTCCTCGATGCTCGGCGAGGTCGGCCTGCGCGGCCGGCTCGACGCGGACGTGGCCGTGGTCGAGCTGGACGAGGCGCACGCGCTGCACTTCAGCGCCCAGGTGCCCCCGACGCACTCCCTGCTGCTCAACGTCGCGCGCGACCAGCTGGACCGGTTCGCCGAGATCGACCACACCGCCCGGCTGCTCACCACGCTCGCGGAGCAGACCACCGAGGGCGTGGTGCTCAACGTCGACGACCCCTTCATCTCCCGCATCCGCGGCCACGTGCGGCAGGACGTCCGCGTCGGCTGGTTCGGGGTCGACCCCAGCATCGCCGACCGTCTGCCCGAGCTGCAGGAGGCCGACGTGCGCCCCGAGGACGAGGCGGGCGTGGTCCTCGACGAGCAGGAGCTGGCGGGCGCCGCGCTGCTCCTCCCGGCGGACGACGGGCGGGGGCTCACCGTCCTGTGCCCCGGTGGCGAGGACCTCGGCCCGGTGAGCCTGCGCCAGCGCGGGCTCGCCGCGATGATCAACGCGACGGCGGCCACCGCCATGGCCCGGCACCTGCTGGGCGAGGACTTCCGCGTCGAGGCGGCCGCCGCGGCGCTGGAGCGGGTCTCCCCGCCCTTCGGCCGGGGCGAGGTCGTCGACGTCGGCGGGACCCCGCTGGAGCTGGTGCTCGTGAAGAACCCGGCGGGCTTCACGGTCGCCCTGGGCACCTACGGCGCCGAACCGGTCGCCACGATGATCGCGATCAACGACAACTACGCCGACGGCCGCGACGTCTCCTGGCTCTACGACGTCTCCTTCGAGTCGCTGCGCGACCGGGGGGTGGCGCTGACCTCGGGCGTGCGGGGCTGGGACATGGCGCTGCGGCTGCGCTACGACGGCGTCGAGGTCGGCGACGTCGAGCCGGACCTGGACGCGGCGCTGGACCGCTTCCTGCGCGAGGCCGCCGGGGAGCCGATGCGCATCTTCTGCACCTACACGGCGATGATGCACCTGCGGCGCCGGCTGGCCGAGCGCTTCGGGCTGGCCCGCTTCGGAGAGGACCCGGAGGCATGAACGAGCCGACCCACGGTGAGGTGGCCCTGGCCCTGCCCGACGACGTCGCGGCGCTGGCGCAGTTGCCGGCGGACAAGGGCGAGGTCCACCTCGTCCACCTCTACCCGCGCGAGATGAGCATCTACGGCGACCTCGGCAACACGCGGTGCCTGGCGGCCCGGCTGCGCTGGCACGGCTACCGACCGGTCGTCCACGACCACCACCCGGGCGCGCCGTGGCCGGAGCGGGCCGACCTGCTGCTCGGCGGGGGCGGGCAGGACAGCGGCCAGGCCCGGGTCACCGAGGACCTCGAGCGGCACGCCGACCGGCTGCGCGAGCTCGCCGCGGACGGGCTGCCGATGCTCATGATCTGCGGCATGTACCAGCTCTTCGGCGAGGCCTTCATCACCGTGGAGGGCCAACGCCTCCCGGGGCTGGGGATCCTCGACGTCACCACCCGCGGCAACGCCACCCGGATGATCGGCCCGGTGGTGCTGGACACCGACTTCGGCTCGGTCGTGGGCTACGAGAACCACTCAGGGTCCACGGTCCTGGGGGAGGGGCAGCAGCCCTTCGGCCGGGTGCGGCACGGGCAGGGCAACAACGGCTCGGACGGGTACGAGGGGGCCCGCGTCGGCAACGTCGTCGCCTCCTACCTGCACGGCCCGATCCTGCCGGCCAACCCGGCGCTCGCCGACGGGCTGCTCGAGATCGCGGCCCGGCGCGCCACCGGTGACTGGGTCCCCGGGGAGATCGACGACACCGTCGCCACCCGGGCGCACGAGGCTCAGGTGCGCAGGTTGCTCGGCTCCTGAGCCGTCCCCCGGACCAGGGACCGCCCCGGGCCGAACCACCAGGCCGCGAGCGCCCCGAGGCCGAAGGGGACGACGACCACGTGGGCGTAGATGGCATACAGCAGGGCCGTCGCGGACGCCGCTCCCGGGTCCCCGCCCAGCAGCACGAGCATCCCGGCCGTGCCGACCTCGGTGATCCCGAGGCCTCCCGGGGTGATCGCGACGACGGTGAGCAGCTGCCGGAAGGTGTAGGCGCAGACCAGCTCGGCGAGCGGGAGGTCCAGGCCCACGACGCGGGCGGCGAACCAGTAGAGCCCGAAGAGCAGGACGAACTGCCCCGCCATGCCCAGCGTCATCGAGACCCCGCCGGTGCGGACCACGTGGGTGACCCGGCGCCGCTGGTCGGTGAGCAGCCGGTCCGGTGCCTGACCGCGCACGGTGGAGGCGCCGAAGAGGGCGAGCACCCGGCGCAGCGCCACGGCGAGACCCGCGGCCGCCCGGTCCGAGAGGACCACGACGCCCGCGACGAGGACGATCGCGGCCCCGAGCACGCCGGCCACCCAGGCCCCCCGGACCACGACCTCGGGGGCCTGCACCGGGCCGGCCACGAGGACCAGCGCCCCGACCACCGGGAGGGCGATCCGGGCCAGGACGTTCCACAGCCCGGTCACGAGGATGCTCGTCGAGATCGCCCGCAGCGCGAAGCCCCAGGAGCGGAACATCGTGCCCATGAGCGCGATCCCGGCGGCACCGCCCAGCGGCAGCAGGTTGGCGGCCGTGGCGGACACGGCGTTGGCCCGTAGCGCCTGCAGGTTGCCCAGGCCGGGCAGCGAGCCGATGAGCACCCAGGTGTAGCTGAACAGCCCGGCCAGCAGCAGCAGCGCCATGACGAGCGCCGTCCCGGGCCGGACCCGGGCCAGCTGGGCGCCGATCTCGGACCACGACGTCTCCAGGAAGAACGGCAGCCCGTAGGCGATGAGCAGGGCTGCGACGACGAGGCCGAGGACCGAGCTGGCCCCGTCGCGCCAGGTCAGGCGGCGTAGCGCAGGAGTGCCCTGCGCATCGCTCACGCCGTCCCCTCCGACACGGCGCGCGCCCCGCGATCGGAGAGCAGCCACCACAGGCCGGCGACGGGCAGCACCAGGGGGATGAAGAGGTAGCCCTGGCCGTAGTGGCTCCAGACCGTCTGGTCCGGGAACATCTGCGGCGCGAGGTAGCTCCAGGTCCCGACCGCCAGGACGCCGAGGAGCTCGACGGAGAGGGCGACCAGGCTGACCCACCACGCGGCACGGCCGCGCAGCGACAGCGAGACGAGCGCGACGACATACACCAGCGCGGCGACCGCCGAGAGGGTGTAGGCCAGGGGCGCCTGGTCGAAGCGGGTGGAGATCTGCGCCGCGGAGCGGGAGACGGTGCCGATGACGAAGACGAGGTAGAGGGCCAGGATCACCCGGCCGGGGCCGTGCCGCCGGTCGCCGGCGTCCGCCGTGGGCCGCCTCACGGGACCATCCCGATGCCGTACCAGATCTGCGCGGTGCGGGCACCCATGACCGCGACGACGAAGGCCGCGACGGCCAGCACGAAGGTGCTCCACCGGGTCGGCTCCTGACCGGCCCAGACGAGGGCCAGCGCCGGCAGCAGCAGGATCGTCACGAGGTAGGCCCAGAGCTCCCAGGACGGGCCGACCGGGGCGGCGCCCGCGAGCTGGCGGCCCGCGTAGGTCGCGCAGTAGGCGACGACGCCGGCCTGCAGCAGCCAGGTGAGCCCCAGCGTGACCCGGCCGGGCGGCCGCCCGTTGAGGCCCGCGACGAGGGTGACGACCGCGATGCCCAGCCCGCCGAGGAGCAGCACCAGGGTCGGCGGGTCGAGGTAGCCCGAGCTGGGAGTCACCCCACCAGCGTAGGCCGCGGGCTGTGGAGGACCGGACCGGGCATGTCGCCCGGGCTGCCTAGGATGGGAGGTGATGAGCGGCTTGTTCGACCACCTTCCCTTCGACGCACCCGTGCCGTCCATGAGCGCGCGTGCCGCGAGCGGCCACGCCGACCCGGGCGACGACGGACGTGGCGGGGTGGACGAGCGCGGCGTCCCGGCCTGGGCCGTCGCCGGCGCGAGGGGGCCGGGTGCTGCGCAGGGCCCCTCGGTCGCCGAGCTGCTCGCGGGCCTCAACGAGCCGCAGCGGGAGGCGGTCACGCACCACGGGAGCCCGCTGCTCATCGTGGCCGGCGCGGGGTCGGGCAAGACCCGGGTGCTCACGCACCGGATCGCCTACCTGCTGGCCGAGCGGCACGTGCACCCCGGCCAGATCCTCGCGATCACCTTCACCAACAAGGCCGCCGCGGAGATGCGGGAGCGGGTCGAGGCCCTCGTGGGGCCGCGGGCGAAGGCCATGTGGGTCTCCACCTTCCACTCCGCCTGCGTCCGGATCCTGCGCCGCGAGGCCACGACGGCGGGGCTGAAGAGCTCGTTCTCCATCTACGACGCCGCCGACAGCCAGCGGCTCATGGGGCTGGTCATCCGCGACCTGGACCTCGACCCGAAGCGTTACCCGGCGCGGGCCTTCCTGGCGAAGGTGTCCAACGCCAAGAACGAGCTGGTCGACGAGGAGGCCTTCGCGGCCACCGTCGGCAGCAACAGCTACGAGGTCAAGGTGGCCGAGGCCTACACGATGTACCAGCGTCGGCTGCGGGCGGCCAACGCGCTGGACTTCGACGACATCATCTCCACCACCGTGCACCTGCTGCGCGCCTTCCCGGCGGTCCGGGAGCACTACCGGCGCCGGTTCCGGCACGTCATGGTCGACGAGTACCAGGACACCAACCACGCGCAGTACTCCCTGGTGCGGGAGCTGGTGGGTTTCGAGGGCGACATCGTCGACGGCGGGAGCCGGGCGCTGCCGCCCGCGGAGCTGTGCGTCGTCGGCGACGCCGACCAGTCGATCTACGCCTTCCGCGGCGCGACGATCCGCAACATCGTCGAGTTCGAGGAGGACTACCCGCAGGCCCGGACGATCCTGCTGGAGCAGAACTACCGCTCCACCTCGACGATCCTCACCGCCGCCAACGCGGTCATCGCGCGCAACCCGAAGCGGCGGGAGAAGCGGCTGTGGACCGACGCGGGGGAGGGGCAGCGGATCGTCGGCTACGTCGCCGACTCCGAGCACGACGAGGCCTCCTTCGTCGCCCGCCGGATCGACGAGCTCGCCGACGAGCGGGGGGTCCGGCCGGGCGACGTCGCCGTGTTCTACCGCACCAACGCGCAGTCCCGCGCGCTCGAGGAGGTCCTGGTCCGGACCGGCCTGCCCTACAAGGTGGTCGGCGGCACCCGGTTCTACGAGCGGCGGGAGATCAAGGACGCGCTCGCCTACCTGCGGGTCATCGCCAACCCGGCCGACGACGTCAACCTGCGGCGCATCCTCAATACCCCCAAGCGCGGGATCGGGGACCGGGCGGTGGCGGCGGTGACGATGCTCGCCGAGCGCGAGCGCATACCCTTCGTCGCCGCGCTCGGCCGGGCCGGGGACGCGCCGGGCATCGCCTCCCGCTCGGTGGCCGCGATCGGCGGCTTCACCGCGCTGCTGGAGGAGCTCGGCGACCTCGCGGGCGAGGAGGGCTCGGGGATCGGCTCGCTGCTGGAGGCGATCCTGGACCGCACCGGCTACCTCGCCGAGCTGCGCGCCAGCCACGACCCGCAGGACGAGACCCGGGTCGAGAACCTCACCGAGCTGGTCACCGTCGCCCGCGAGTTCGACGACAACTACCCCGAGGGTGGGCTCGTGGACTTCCTGGAGCAGGTCTCGCTGGTCGCCGACGCCGACGAGATCCCCGAGGGGGAGGGCGAGCCGGGCACCGACGCGCCCGACCAGGGCGTCGTCACTCTCATGACGCTGCACACGGCCAAGGGGCTGGAGTTTCCCGTCGTCTTCCTCACCGGGATGGAGGACGGCACCTTCCCGCACCAGCGGAGCCTGGACGACCCCGACGAGCTGGAGGAGGAGCGGCGGCTGGCCTACGTCGGGATCACCCGGGCGCGCGAGCAGCTGCACCTGTCCCGGGCCGGCAGCCGCGCGGCCTTCGGCACGCCGCAGTGGTTCCCCGCGTCCCGCTTCCTCGACGAGATCCCCGACGAGCTCGTGACCTGGGAGCGCACCGACGCCGACCGGATGAGCATGACCGGGCGTCGCTCGGCGGCCGAGGGGATCGGCTGGTCCGGGGGGTATGCCGGTGGCTCGCGCGGCGGGTCCGGCTGGTCCGGTGGCGGTCGGCCGGCTGCGGTGCGGCTCGACCCGCGGGGGAGCGCGCCGAAGCGGGCGCGCAGCGAGGAGCAGGAGGCCGAGCTCGCCGGCCTGACCGCCGGGGACAAGGTCTCGCACGACAGCTTCGGCATGGGCACGGTGGTGCTCGTCGAGGGCACCGGCCAGCACACGATGGCCCACGTCGACTTCGGCGAGGCCGGCCTCAAGCGGCTGCTGCTGCGCGTCGCCCCCCTCGTCAAGCTCTGAGCCGGTGGTCGGAGCCCCGTGATCGCGCTGCGATAGTGTGCGACGCAGTGCCGCCGACGGCGCCCAGGAGCGTGCGGTCGTGCGGTGAGCACCGGCATACCGGAACCACCATCGACAGACGGGAACCGCAACTGTGGATCTGTTCGAGTACCAGGCGCGTGACATGTTCGAGAAGCACGGCGTGCCCGTGCTCGCCGCCGAGGTCGTGACCGAGGCCTCCGACGCCGGCCCCGCGGCCGAGCGCGTCGGCGCCGACAGCGGCGGCGTCGTGGTCGTCAAGGCCCAGGTCAAGGTCGGGGGCCGCGGCAAGGCCGGCGGCGTCAAGCTCGCCAAGAGCGCGGACGAGGCGGTCGCGGCGGCCGAGCAGATCCTCGGCATGGACATCAAGGGCCACACCGTCGGCGCGGTGATGATCGCCCAGGGGGCCAAGATCGCCGAGGAGTACTACTTCTCCCTGCTGCTCGACCGCACCAACCGCTCCCTGCTCGCCATGTGCAGCAAGGAGGGCGGGATGGACATCGAGACCCTCGCCGAGGAGCGCCCGGAGGCCCTCGCGCGCGTCCCGGTCGACGCCAACACCGGCATCGACGACGCCGCGGCGCGCCGGATCGCCGAGGAGGCCGGCTTCGAGGCCGGTGACGTCGACGCCCTCGCGCCGGTGCTCATCCGGCTCTGGGACGTCTACAAGAACGAGGACGCGACGCTGGTCGAGGTCAACCCGCTGGTCAAGACCGAGGACGGCACGATCCTCGCGCTCGACGGCAAGGTGACGCTGGACGGCAACGCCGACTTCCGGCACGAGGACCACGCCGCGCTGGAGGACGCCGCCTCGGCCGACCCGCTCGAGGCCAAGGCCAAGGGGCTGGGCCTCAACTACGTCAAGCTCGACGGCAACGTCGGGATCATCGGTAACGGTGCGGGGCTGGTCATGTCCACCCTCGACGTCGTCGCGTACGCCGGTGAGGACCACACCGGGGGCAAGGCCAAGCCGGCCAACTTCCTCGACATCGGTGGCGGCGCCTCGGCCGAGGTCATGAGCAACGGCCTCGACGTCATCCTCGGCGACGACCAGGTGAAGTCCGTCTTCGTCAACGTCTTCGGTGGCATCACCGCCTGCGACGCGGTGGCCAACGGCATCGTCGCGGCCCTGAAGATCCTCGGCGACGAGGCGACCAAGCCGCTCGTGGTCCGGCTCGACGGCAACAACGTCGAGGAGGGCCGCGCCATCCTTGCCGAGGCCGCCCACCCGCTGGTGACCATCGAGGCCACGATGGACGGCGCCGCACGCAAGGCCGCCGAGCTGGCCGCCGGCTGACCCCTGACGACGACAGACGTAAAGGAAGAAGAAGAGACCACCATGGCGATCTTTCTCAACAAGGACTCCCGGGTCATCGTGCAGGGCATGACCGGCTCGGAGGGCATGAAGCACACCCAACGCATGCTGCGCTCGGGCACCCAGGTCGTGGGCGGGGTCAACCCGCGCAAGGCGGGCACGACCGTCGACTTCGAGGACGGCGTGCAGGTGCCGGTCTACGGCTCGGTCTCCGAGGCGATGGAGGAGACCGGGGCGAACGTCTCCGTCCTCTTCGTGCCCCCGGCCTTCACCAAGGCGGCCGTGGTCGAGGCGGTGGACGCGGGGATGCCGCTGGCCGTCGTCATCACCGAGGGCGTGCCGGTGCAGGACACCGCGGAGTTCTTCGCGTATGCCCAGGCGCAGGGCGGCACCCGCATCATCGGCCCGAACTGCCCGGGGCTCATCAGCCCGGAGCAGTCCAACGCCGGCATCATCCCGGCCGACATCACCGGCCCCGGCCGGATCGGCCTGGTCTCCAAGTCGGGGACGCTGACCTACCAGATGATGTACGAGCTCAAGGACATCGGCTTCACCACGGCGGTCGGCATCGGCGGTGACCCGATCATCGGCACGACGCACATCGACTGCCTGCAGGCCTTTCAGGACGACCCGGAGACCGACGCCATCGTCATGATCGGCGAGATCGGCGGCGACGCCGAGGAGCGAGCCGCGGACTACATCAAGGACAACGTCACCAAGCCGGTCGTCGGCTACGTCGCCGGCTTCACCGCGCCCGAGGGCAAGACGATGGGTCACGCCGGCGCGATCGTCTCCGGCTCCAGCGGCACCGCCGAGGCGAAGAAGGAGGCCCTTGAGGCCGCCGGCGTCCGGGTCGGCAAGACCCCGTCGGAGACTGCCGAGCTCATGAAGGAGATCATCGCCGGCCTCGGCTGACGCACGCGACCGAACACCCCTTCGGTCCGGCTCGCACCGGACCTCCTCGCGACCGAACACCCCTTCGGTCCGGCAACCGCCGGACGGGAGGGGTGTTCGGTCGTCCTGGGGGCGGAGGGATCACCGGCGCGCCTCCCGGGTGCGGTGGCCCGCGTCCGTGACCATGGTGGCGATGACTGTGGTGGAGCGGGCCAGGGCCGGCAGGCGACCGGCGGGTGCCGTGTCCGGGGAGGAGATCCCCGGGCGCGGGCCGACGCTGACGATCCGGCGCCTCGGCGAGCTCCTCGGGGCGGGTGTCGCGGGCGTCGTCTGCGTCCTGCTGGGGGTGCTCGTGGTCGTGCTCCCGACGGTCCTGGCGTGGGTCGTCGAGCAGCGCAGCACCGCCAGCTTCTGGCAGACCGTGGGCGTCGGTGTCGATGTCTGGGCGCTCGCGCACCGCGCCGCCGTGAGGACCCCGGCCGCCGAGGTCGTGCTCGCCCCGCTGCTGCTCACCGCGCTCTTCCTCGCCCTGTGCTGGTATGCCGCCCGCCAGGTCGTCCTCAGCCGTCACCACCTCACGACCCGGGTGCCGCGGATCGGGGGCTGGCGCACGGCGTGGAGCGCGCTCGGCGGCTCCGACGGCACCGCCTTCGTCCTCGGCTACGTCGTGGCCGGGCTGCTCCTCGCGCACACCGCCAGCTTCGGGCTGGCACCCGTGCGGCTGGCCACCCTCGTGCCGGGAGTCGTCCTGGTGCCGCTCGTCGCCCTGGGCCTCGTCTGGTGGGGGGAGCACCGCCGCGAGGAGCACCCCGTCGTCGACGCCGGGCTCGCCTTCCTCGAGGCGCGGACCCCGGTCCTGGTGCGCCGCGCGCTGCCGCCGGTCGTGGAGGTCCTCGTCGGGCTGGTCGCCGTCTCCTTCCTGCTGGTGCTGGGCCTGCTGCTGCTGCGCGGCGAGCGGATCCTCACGCTCTACGGCTCCCTCGACGCCGGGCTGGTCGGCACCGTGGTGCTCACCGTGGGGCAGCTGCTCGCGCTGCCCAACCTCATGGTCTGGGCCTTGGGCTGGACCACCGGGTCTGGCGTCACCGTCGGCACGGCCCACGTCGGCTGGGGCGAGGCGACCGCGGGCGACCTGCCCCTGCTCCCGGTCCTGGGCGCGCTGCCCGAGCCGGGGTCGATGCCGCCCGGCATCTGGGCGATGGCCCTCGTGCCGCTCGTCGCCGGGGGATGGCTGGGCTACCGGGCCGCGGGCTCGGCCCCACGGCTGGCGACGTGGTGGACCAAGACGCAGATCATGCTCGCCTCCTGCGTCGCGGTCGCGCTCGTCGTGCTGGTGCTGTCCTGGCTGGCCACCGGGGGACTCACCCCGGGCCTGCTCGGCACCGTCGGCGTCGAGCCGTGGCGCACCTCGGGGCTGCTGCTCGCCGAGCTGGTCGCCGGCGGGCTGCTCGTGCTCACCGTGCTCCACCTGAGCCGTCGCCGCCTCTGATCAGAAGGGTGGGGGCTCTCCGGACGGGGTGCGCCAGCCGGTGGTGCCGGGCTCGTCTGTGTCGCCGGGGTCCGGTTCGGGTTCGTCGGTGGTCGCCAGGCCGAGGACGGTTTCCGGGGTCGGGGTGTGGGGGTCGGCGCCGTCGCGGCGGCGACCGGAGTGGGTGCGGGTGACCCACATCCAGCCGGACAGGGGGCCGCCGTGCTCGCCGGTGCCGGGGTGGTCGTCGGCGTCGGTGAGGAAGGCTCCGGGGCCGCGGTGCGCGATCGCGGCGTAGAAGGCGCGGTTGAGCAGGTCGCGTCTGGCGTCCAGGTCCTGGCGCAGCGCTGGGTGCTCGTGGGTGCGGGCAGGGTCCAGCGGCACGGCATGGTCGAGCGCCTCAGCCAGGTCGGGTGCTGCGCTGTACTGGCGGTAGTCGTGGACCCGGGTGGTCTCGGTCTGGCCGAGCAGTGTGGTCCAGGTGAGGTCGCGCAGGTCGTTGATCCGGGCGAGGGCGCGGCCGAGGGTCTTGAGCTGGTGGGGTGACTTGGCGAGGGCGACGAGGTTGGTCTCGGCCGTCGGGCCGCCGGGCCCGTCCGGTGCCCAGGGGGTGACGTGGTCGAGCTCGCACACGGCGCCGGGTTGGCGGGTGCCGGGGGCCCGGGAGTAGACGTCGGCGGCCAGGACCTGTCGACGCATGGCGGCGTCGGGGCGGTAGGCGGTGATCGAGCGTTCGACGAGCCGCCCGTCGGCGGGGTCGGTCAGCAGCCGGGCCAGGGTGGTGCCCGGGGCCAGGGCCAGCTCGCGCAGGTGCCCGGGGGACAGGAACGTCGGGTGCCGCCCGAGCACCAACCCCACGCCACGTCCTCGCCCGCTGGGGTCCGCGAAGGCAGAGTTCTCCCCCTGGTCGGGATCGGCGTGGGCCGTTGCGTTGCAGCTGGGGCAGGCGGGTCGGCCGGTGAGCGTGTCCCAGGGGACGATGACCTGGAGCTCGATGGTCGGCATGCCGCTGACGACCCGCGCGATGCCCTGCAGGTCGGGGGTCAGCAGGTCGGCCCACCCCTCGGGCGGGCCTGCCACGCCGTCCCCGGGGGACTGGTTCGATCCGGGGTCACTTTCGACCTGCCCGCCAGGCCCGCCAGGCCCGTCTGGGCTCGCCTCGTTCCCGCCGGGCGCGGCCGGGCCCGGGTCACTCCCTAAGGGCCTGTCCTGCGGGACGGGGAGCTGTCCGTGGACGAGCAGGGCCATGAGCACGTCGCAGCGCAGCTGGTCCAGGGTGCGCGGGTCGCCCTGCTTGCGCAGCAGCCGCGCGGCCCGCTCGATCCGGCTGTGCGCGGCGATGATGCAGATCGCGGGCCCGGTGGCCTCCAGGGTCGCGGTGCCGTCGTCGTGCACGGTGATCGTGGCCCGGCGGGCCCGGTAGGCCTTGCGCCGGCGTTCCCGCTCGGCCTGCGCGTCCTCACCCTCGGCCCGGGCGGCCTCCCGCGCCAGCGCCGTGGTGTAGTCGGCCTGGTGCCAGGGGCGCTCACGCAGGTCACCCTCGGGCGTCAGGCGCTCGGTGACGACCACGGCAGGGTCGGTCCCGAACAGGCCCTCGGCGACCAGGAGCGCCTTGTCGGCCTCGAGGGACCCGCAGCGCCGCCAGAAGGACCGCACCATCTCCCAGGTCACCTCCGCCCGGTCCAGCGCGCCGAGCACCAAGGTGCGCACCCCGTCCGGCGCGCAGGCCAGTCCCACGAGCTGGCGTGCCTCGGTGACGCCCATGCCCAGGCGGGCCTGCACCTCGGCGCAGGCGGCCCGCTTGGTCTCCGCCCGCCACTTCGTGCGCTGCCCCTGGCTCAGCTCCTCCACCGACGTGAACCCCTTCTGCGCCAGCACCGCCGCCCCGGTCACCGCCACGACGAGACGGGCCGCCTCCACCAGCCGCGCGTCCAGCCCCGCCCGGGTCGCCGCCACCACACCCAGGGCCTCCAGCGCAGCATCCTCCGCGCACCCCTGCGGCTCGATCGCCGTGACCGCCATGCCCTCACCCCCTCAGATGAAGCACCTGCTCCTTTCGCACGAGCCTAGTCGAACACCTGTACGAATGTCAAGCACTGAGTCGGCGGCATGTCCCTCACGTGCCTGATGCCTGACCTCTTCACTGACTCGACGTGTCACGAACACCCGTCCTGCCCACCCACCATCTGCAGCAGCCGAACCGGAATCCCGCCCACCAGAGACGACACCCCTAGGCTGATCCGGTGAGCACCTCCCACCCCCCGGCACGCGTCGTCGTCCTCGTCTCCGGGTCGGGGACCCTGCTGCAGGCCGTCCTCGACGCCTGCGACGACCCGGGGTATGCCGTCCGCGTGGTCGCCGTGGGCGCCGACCGTGAGGGCATTGCCGGGCTGGAGCGGGCCCGGGCCCGGGGCATACCCACTTTCGTCGAACGCCTCGGTGACCACCCCGACCGCGCCGCCTGGGACGCCGCCCTCGCCGACCGCCTCGCCGAGCACCGGCCCGACCTCGTGCTCAGCGCCGGGTTCATGAAGATCCTGGGGGCGCAGGTGCTCGCCACCCAGCGGGTCGTCAACACCCACCCGGCGCTGCTGCCCAGCTTTCCCGGCGCCCACGCGGTGCGCGACGCCCTCGACCACGGCGTGCGGGTCAGCGGGGCCACGCTGCACCTCGTCGACGCCGGCGTGGACACCGGTCCGATCCTCGCCCAGCGCGCGGTCGAGGTCCGCACCGACGACACAGAGGAGACCCTGCACGAGCGGATCAAGGTCGCCGAGCGGGAGATGCTGGTGGCGGCCCTACCCGGGCTGGCGCGCGTGCACCCGCTCGATGACGCCTAGCGTCGTCCGCTCGGACTCGAGCACCTCCAGGCCGGCCCCGGCCAGGTGGGCGAGCGGTCGGCGACCGAAGTGCTCCCCGGCGAGCGGCACGGTGACCGCGTCGACCATGGCCTGGGGTGCCCGCACCCACCACCGGTCCGAGGCGACGTGGTCGGCGAGCAGGAGCGAGCCGCCCGGGCGCAGGATCCGGACCATCTCGCGCAGCGCGGCACCCAGGTCCGGGACGCAGCACAGGGTGAAGGTCGAGACGACCGAGTCGAAGGCGGCGTCGGGGAAGCCCGTCGCACCGGCGTCGCCGTGCACGAAGGTGGCCCGCAGGCCCTCCTCGCGGGCCCGACGACGAGCCTGCTCCAGCATCGGCCCGCTGCGCTCGAGGCAGGTCAGATCTACCCCGGCGGGATAGTGCGGCAGGTTTGCGCCGGTGCCGACGCCGACCTCCAGCACCCGCCCGCTCGCCCGCGCGGCCACCCAGGGGCGGCTCGCCGCGAGGAAGCGCCGCTCCACCCCGGCCGACAGCTCGTCGTAGCGCGGGGCCAGACGGTCCCAGTGACGGGCGTGGGCGTGGGCGGGGTCCATCCTCCGAACCTAGCGGGGCCGGATCCGCCTCCGCCCGGCCCCGACTAGACTGGCCGCACACGACTGGCGCGGGTGGGGAACCACCGGGGAGTGACGATCGTGGGCATCGCCCGCCTGGGTGCCCGCAGCCGTCGACCGACGGCAGGCAGATCCGTCGAACCCCGAGGAGCGATCCATGACGTCGTCCACCACCGCCGCCGACGAGCGCCGCCCGGTCCGCCGGGCCCTGGTCTCGGTCTACGACAAGACCGGGCTGGACGAGCTCGTCACCGCCCTGCACGAGCACGGCGTCACCCTCGTCTCGACCGGCGGCTCGGCCGCGCGGATCGAGGGTCTCGGGCTGCCGGTGACCCGGGTCGAGGAGCTCACCGGCTTCCCCGAGTGCCTGGACGGGCGGGTCAAGACCCTCCACCCGCGGGTGCACGCCGGGCTGCTGGCGGACACCACCAACCCCGAGCACGTCGACCAGCTCGCCGAGCTCGGGGTGGAGGGCTTCGACCTCGTCGTCTGCAACCTCTACCCCTTCGCCGACACGGTCGCCTCCGGTGCCGCTCCGGCCGAGTGCGTCGAGCAGATCGACATCGGCGGGCCCTCGATGGTCCGCGCCGCCGCCAAGAACCACCGCAGCGTCGCCGTCGTGACCAGCCCGCCGGCATACCCGCAGGTGCTGGACGCGCTCTCCTCCGGCGGCTTCACCCTCTCCCAGCGCCGGGAGCTCGCCGCGCAGGCCTTCGTGCACACCGCGACGTATGACGTCGCGGTCGCCTCGTGGATGGGCTCGGTCCTCACCGACACCGGCGAGGGCACCGGCTTCCCGGCCTGGATGGGCGCGACCTGGGACCGGGCGAGCGTGCTGCGCTACGGCGAGAACCCGCACCAGCGCGCGGCGCTCTACACCGACGGGCAGGCGGACGCGCCGGGGCTGGCCCAGGCGGAGCAGCTGGGCGGCAAGGAGATGTCCTTCAACAACTACGTCGACGCCGACGCGGCCCGCCGCGCGGCGCACGAACACGGGGACCGGCCCACGGTCGCGATCATCAAGCACGCCAACCCCTGCGGCATCGCCGTGGGCGAGGACATCGCGCAGGCGTATGCCAAGGCGCACGCCTGCGACCCGGTGTCGGCCTTCGGCGGGATCATCGCGACCAACGCCCCGGTGACCGAGGCCATGGCGCGCCAGGTCGCCGAGGTCTTCACCGAGGTGGTCGTGGCGCCCGCCTTCGACCCGGCCGCGCTCGAGGTGCTCTCGGCCAAGAAGAACCTGCGGCTGCTCGAGGTCCCCTCGCCCACGCCGGGCGGTGTGGAGACCCGCGCCATCTCCGGCGGGCTCCTGGTGCAGGCGGTGGACGCCGTCGACGCCGAGGTCGAGGACGGCGGTGACGACGCCGCCCGCTGGCGCCTCGTCGCCGGGCAGGCTGCCGACGAGGCCACGCTGGGCGACCTCCAGTTCGCCTGGCGGGCGGTGCGCGCGACCCGCTCCAACGCGATCCTGCTGGCCGACGACGGGGCCTCCGTCGGGGTCGGGATGGGCCAGGTCAACCGGGTGGACTCCTGCCATCTCGCGGTGAGCCGCGCCGGGGACCGGGCCGCCGGCTCGGTCGCGGCGTCGGACGCCTTCTTCCCCTTCGCGGACGGGCTGCAGGTGCTGCTCGACGCCGGGGTACGCGCCGTGGTGGCCCCGGGCGGCTCCATCCGCGACGAGGAGGTCGTCGCGGCCGCCGAGCAGGCGGGGGTGACGATGTACTTCACCGGCACCCGACACTTTGCCCACTGACGGTCCCGCCCCGGCGGAGCCGCGGGACCGGGTGGCCCTCGCCCTCGTGGCCGCCGCGTCCTGCGGAGCCGTGCTCGCGCTGCAGTCGCGGGTCAACGGGACGCTCGCGGAGCACCTCGGCGGGATCCCCGCCGCGACGATCTCCTTCGGCAGCGGGCTGGTGGTGCTGACCCTGATGCTCGTCGTGCCGAGCCTGCGTCGCCGCGCCGCCGCGGTGTGGGTCGCCGTCCGCTCCCGCCGGTTGCGGTGGTGGCAGGTCCTCGGCGGCACCGCCGGCGGCCTGCTCGTCGCCGGGCAGACGTATGCCGTGCCGCTCGTCGGGGTGACCGCCTTCCTCGTCGCGATCGTCGGGGGCCAGTCGGTCAGTGCCCTCCTCGTGGACCGGGCCGGGCTCGGGCCCCGGCCGGCCCGGCGGCTGCGGCCCGGCCGGGTCCTGGCGGCCGGGCTGGCCGTGCTGGGCGTGGCGGTGGCGGCGGCCGCCCCGCGGGCGGGGGACGGGACGGGCGGTGCCGCGGATGGCTCCGCCGTGGTGCTGCCGCTGCTCGGCGTCGTGCTCATCGGTGCCCTCACCTCCGTGCAGCAGGCCTTCAACGGGGTCGTCACGGTCGTCGGGGGTGCTCCGCTGGCGACCGCGTGGGTCAACTTCCTCACCGGGACGCTGACGCTGCTGCTCGTCGGCGGGGCGCTCGCGCTGACGCAGGGGGTGCCCTTGCGGGCCGCCGGTCCGGATCTGCCGTGGTGGGCCTGGATCGGGGGCGTCATCGGGATCGGCTACATCGCGGCGGCGGCCTTCGCCGTGCAGCACCTGCCCGTCCTCGTCTTCGTCCTCGTGGCGGTGACGACGCAGCTCGTCGTGGGTATCCTGCTCGACGCGCTCAGCCCCGCCGGCGCGACGGTGCTCAGCCCACAGGTCCTGCTCGGGGTGCTGCTGGCAGTACTGGCCTCGCTCTGGTCGGCGCTCGCCCGGGAGCGCGTCCCCGCCGCGCCGCGCGGCGGACCGGTGGCGGGCCACCGGTAGGGTTGGCCGCATGGCGACTCTCGTGATCACCGTCGTCGGCGACGACCGCCCGGGCCTGGTCAGCGCGCTGGCCGACGTCATCGCCCAGCACTCCGGGAGCTGGGAGCGCAGCCAGCTGGCCGAGCTGGCCGGCAAGTTCGCCGGCATCGTGACGGTCGACGTGCCCGAGGACCGCGCTTCGGGCCTCGCCGAGGCGCTCGGCGGGCTCACCGGCGTGCTGGACACGACGGTGCACACCGCGCGACCGCAGCCGGAGCGCAGCGGCGAGGGCGAGGTGCTGCACCTCGACCTCATCGGCAACGACCGGCCGGGGATCATCCAGGAGATCACCGCCGCCCTGACCGAGCAGCAGGTGTCGGTGGAGGACCTGCAGACCAAGGTGGTGCCGACGCCGCAGGCCGGGGGAGACCTCTTCGCCGCCCGCGCCCGGCTCCGGGTGCCCGACGACGCGGACCTGCCGGCCCTGCGCGGGGCGCTGGAGCGGATCGCCCAGGAGCTGATGGTCGACCTCAGCTTCGAGCCGGAGGACGACGCCGGCTGGGAGTGACCGACCCGGGTCAGCCGTTCTCGACGTCGCAGACGTAGCGGTCGCCGCTCCAGCCGTCGGGCTCGGCCACGATTCCGACATGACGGAAGCCCAGGCGGCGCGCGACGGCGGCCGAGGCGTGGTTGGCCGGGGCGCACCGGATGAGGAACCGCGTGACCGGTGCCTGGGCCGCCGCCAGCCGCATCGCCGCACGCGTGGCCGCGGTGGCGTGGCCGCACCCTCGGCGCCCGGCATACAACGTGTAGGTCAGATTGACCTCGCCGGGCCGGAGGTAGGACAGGCCTCGCTGGATGCCCACGACGCCGACGTGCTCTCCCGTCGCGGCGTCCTCGACGGCCAGGTCGACCACGTCCGCCCGCGCGCGCCACGCGTCTGCCATCCGCTCGAGCCAGGCCAGGTGCTCCTCCGTCGTGCTGGTGCGACCACCGTTGACCCAGCGGTCGACCAGATCGTCGCACCCGGAGGCATGGACGGCGAGGTCGTCCGGCCGCAGCGGACGCAGCAGCACGGCCGGCACAGGCCGTTCGTCGGAGAGAGGCACGGGTGGACGCTAGCAACCGGCGAGGGGGCGTGTCCGTCGGCCGGACCGCCCCGGCCGCCGCCCTAGACTGCCTGCATGACCGCCACGATCCTCGACGGCAAGGCCGTGCACGCGACGATCCAGGACGAGCTGCGGACCCGGGTGGAGGCGCTGGCCTCCCAGGGGGTGGTGCCGGGGCTGGCGACCGTGCTCGTGGGGGACGACCCGGCCAGCCGGTGGTACGTCGGCGCCAAGCACAAGGACTGCGCCCAGATCGGCGTCACCTCGGTGCGCCGCGAGCTCCCTGCGGGATCGAGCCTGGAGGAGGTGCTGGCCGTCGTCGACGAGCTCAACGCCGACCCCGAGGTCACGGCCTTCCTGGTGCAGCAGCCCACCGGGCTGGACGAGTTCGCGATCCTCTCGCGCGTCGACCCCGCCAAGGACGTCGACGGGCTGCACCCCACCAACCTCGGTGCGCTCGTCATGAACGAGCCGGCACCGCTCCCGTGCACCCCGGTCGGGTGCGTGGAGCTGCTGCGGCGCTACGACGTCCCGATCGCGGGCGCGGAGGTCGTGGTCGTGGGGAGGGGCCTCACGGTCGGCCGGCCGCTCGGGCTGATCCTCACCCGGCGCAGCGAGAACGCCACCGTCACCCTCTGCCACACCGGCACCCGCGACCTGGCCGCGCACACCCGGCGCGCCGACATCGTCGTCTCCGCGGCCGGCGTGCCCGACATGATCACCCCGGACATGGTCAAGCCCGGGGCGGCGGTGCTCGACGTGGGGGTGGCGCGGCGCGACGGAAAGATCGCCGGCGACATCCACCCCGACGTCGCCGAGGTCGCGGGCTGGCTGACTCCCAACCCCGGCGGGGTGGGACCCATGACCCGCGCCATGCTGCTGCGCAACGTCGTCGAGGCGGCGGAACGGTCCGCGTCGGGCTCTTCCTCGGCCGGATGACCCCCGCCGCGCAGGATCCCGACGACCTGTCGGGCGGGGGCGTCGACCCCGCCGGGCCGGTGCTCGGGGTGTGGTGGCTGGCCGTGCTCGGCCTGCTGGTAGCCGCCCTGCTCCTGCTGTCCTCCAACCTGCGCGCCTACGGGTATGCCCTGGGCGCCACCCTGGGTGCGCTCGCGCTGCTCCGCGCGGTGCTCCCCACCGCCCGTGCCGGAGGGCTGGCGGTCCGGGGGCGGTGGGTCGACGTCGCGACCCTCCTGCTGCTGGGCGCCGCGGTCGCGGTGCTGGCCTCGACCCTGCGCATCGTCTGAACCACGGACGCGGACGGGCGGCCCCGGCATACCGCCGAGACCGCCCGCGCGTTCGCTCAGATGAGGCCGAGCTTGCTGACCGCCGCCTTCTCCTCCACGAGCTCGGCGACGGAGGCGTCGATCCGGCCGCGGGAGAAGTCGTCGATGTCGAGCCCCTGGACGATCTCGTAGGAGCCGTCGCGGGTGGTGACAGGGAAGGAGCTCATGATGCCCTCCTCGACGCCGTAGGAGCCGTCCGAGCGGACCGCCATCGACACCCAGTCGCCCTCGGGGGAGCCGCGCAGCCAGTCGCGGGCGTGGTCGATCGTCGCCGACGCGGCGGAGGCGGCCGAGGAGGAGCCGCGGGCCTCGATGATCGCCGCGCCGCGCTTGGCCACGGTGGGGATGAAGGTGTCCTCGATCCACTGCTGGTCGTCCACCGCCTCGGCGGCGTTGCGACCGCCGACCTGGGCGTGGAAGAGGTCGGGGTACTGCGTCGCGCTGTGGTTGCCCCAGATCGTCATGTGCGAGACGTCGGTGACCGGCGCGCCGACCTTGGCCGCGAGCTGGGCGATCGCCCGGTTGTGGTCCAGCCGGGTCAGCGCGGAGAAGCGCTCGGTCGGGATGTCGGGGGCGTTGCTCATCGCGATGAGGGCGTTGGTGTTGGCGGGGTTGCCGGTCACCGTGATGCGCACGTCGTCGGCGGCGTGGTCGTTGAGCGCCTTGCCCTGCGCGGTGAAGATGGCGCCGTTGGCCTCGAGCAGGTCACCCCGCTCCATCCCCTTGGTGCGCGGCCGCGCGCCCACGAGGAGGGCCACGTTGACGCCGTCGAAGACGACGTCGGCGTCGTCACCGGTCTCGACGCCGGCGAGCAGGGGGAAGGCGCAGTCGTCGAGCTCCATGACGACGCCCTCGAGCGCACCGAGCGCCGGCGTGATCTCCAGCAGCCGCAGCTCGACCGGGGTGTCCTTGCCGAGCAGCTCGCCGGAGGCGATGCGGAAGAGCAGGCTGTAGCCGATCTGGCCGGCCGCGCCGGTGACCGCGACCTTGACGGGGGTGTTCACGAGGAGGACCTTCTTTCGTGGCGGGGCTGGGGGGCTGATGCGCTCGACGCTAGCACCACCGGCGGTGGCCGCCACGGCCGAGTGGCCGCGGCCGTCGGCCCTGGGCTAGCGTCGCTCGCGAGCCGGTACGGTGCCCCTGGCCGGGCCAGTCGTCGACCGGCCCGGGCCGCCCGCACCAGGAGGAGCGAGACATGGGACTGTTCGACCGGATCAAGGACGCGATCAGCGGGATCCGTGGCTCACGGACGGACGCACGCCCGGGCACCGAGCCCGCGTCGTCCGCGCCGGCCGGCCAGGGGGCGGGTGCGCCGGTGGCGCCGGAGCGCGAGGAGTCGCAGAACCGGTATGCCACGGTCACCGTGCAGCCGGGCCAGACCCTGGCGGGGATCGCGCAGGAGCGCGGGGTCGAC
The DNA here is from genome assembly GCF_001685415.1 of Serinicoccus hydrothermalis. NCBI lineage: Bacteria > Bacillati > Actinomycetota > Actinomycetes > Micrococcales > Ornithinimicrobiaceae > Serinicoccus > Serinicoccus hydrothermalis. The sequence continues at coordinate 3,361,058 of NZ_CP014989.1, forward strand.
CTGGAGGAGATGGTGCGGCTCAACGGGATCGAGCGGCCGGACCTCGTCTTCGCCGGCCAGGTCTTCAAGCTCCCGCGCGGCTGAGGCTCACCCGGCGAGCGGGTAGTCCGCGCGGGTGCGCCACTCGCCGTCCCCGTCGTGGACATAGAGTCGGAAGGCGTCGGCGGGGTAGGAGCAGCTGAACGCACCGAGGTCGCGGAAGGCCCGGTCCAGCGCGGCCAACGGCAGGTCGTGGGCGATCGTGACGTGCGGGTGGTAGGGGAAGTCGAGCGGACGCCGGACCGGCCCGGTGCGCACCGCCCGCTCCAGCCGTTCGCAGTCGGCGACCCCCTTGGCCACCTGGACGAAGACCACCTCGGAGACGGGCCGGAAGGTGCCGGTCCCGCGCAGCATGACCTCGAAGGCCTCCTGCTCGCGCGCCACGCACTCGAGGTGCTCCTCCAGCGAGCACAGGTCGTCCTCGGTGATCGGCGTGGGGGGCAGCAGGGTGATGTGCGTGGGGATCGCGGCGGCCCGCTCCTCGCCGTAGCCGATGCGCAGCCGCTGCAGGTGGCTGCCCCACGGCTCGGGGACCGGCAGCGCCACCCCGACGACGAGGGATGCCTGACCGCGCTCGTCGGCGTGCTCGGAAGGGCTCATCACCCTCCACCATAATGCGCGGGCCCCAGCCGGGCGGCGGCACGCCGTGACGGGAGTGACGCGTGGAACCCGGAGCCGTCGGGACAGGTCTCAGGTGTATGAGCGGGTGGGTTCGCGGTGGTGTCCGGTGACCGGGCGCGAGGGTCGGCGCCCCTGGTGGCTCCTTGCCGCCGCTCTCGGCGTGGGGTGCTCACTGCTCGTCGGCTGCGGCACCGTCGCCGACCAGAGCTCGTGGAGCCAGGAGGTGTCCCCTGCGGAGACGACCACCAGCGCCGCGCCGCCGGTCGTCGTCGGGGCAGGCACGACGATCGCGGAGATGGACGGTCCGGACGAGATCGCGCGATGGGCCTCCCAGGTGCTCGTCGTCACGCCGAGGTCCGAGGAACCGAGGGACGACGGTGGGGCGACCGAGGTCGGCCGTGACGTGACGGTGGAGGTCGACGAGGTGATCTGGACGGCCTCGGACGCGATCACCGGGCTGACCGAGGGGCGGCAGTGGACGTTCTACGAGTACCCGGCCTACGCCCGGAGTGGGGGCCGGCTGGTGCCTGCGGTCGAGGAGGGCCAGGGCAGGTTGGAGCTCGGGGAGCAGAGGGTCGTGGTCGTCGCCGATGACGTGGTCGACGGGCGGCAGGGCCTCACCCTGCTGCACGTGTCGACCCTCGAGGGCGGGGCCGCGGCCCTGGCCGGCTCGAGCACGTCGGTCGACGCGGGCGACCTGGCGAGGGAGGTCGACGCTGCCGCGGAGCACGTCGACCGGCTCGCCCCACGCACCGGTGAGTCCCTCGTCCAACGCTTGGAGCGCCAGGTCGAGGAGTAGTGCCCGGCACGCCGGGAATCCCGGTATGCCGGTCAGGCGACGGAGCGCGAACCGGCGTGGACCACGGCCGAGTAGTGGTCCACGAGCTGGTCGACGAGCGCGGGCCAGGACCGCTCCTGGACCCGCTGCCGACCGGCGGCACCCATCCGCTCCCGCACCTCGGCGGCGCCGGGTCCGACGAGCGGGGTCACGGCGGCGCGCAGCGCCCCGCGCACGTCAGGGTCGAAGAGCTCGCCGGTGCGACCGGGCTCGATGAGGTCGAGCGGGCCGCCCCGGGCGGGTGCGACGACCGGCAGCCCGGCGGCCGAGGCCTCCTGCAGGGTCTGGCCGAAGGTCTCCCGGGTGCCGGTGTGCACGAAGACGTCGAAGGCGGCATACGCCTGCGCCAGGTCGGCACCCTCGCGCCGGCCGAGGAAGACCGCCTCGGGCAGCTGGGCCTGCAGGACCTCCCGGCTCGGGCCCTCGCCGACGAGGACCAGCCGGGTGCCGGGCAGGGAGGAGAGCTCGGTGAGCCGGTGCAGCTCCTTCTCCGGGGCGAGCCGCCCGACGTAGCCCAGGATCGTCTCGCCGCGGGGCGCGAGGCGGTCGCGCAGCGCGAGGGCGCCGGGGTCGGCGCGGCGGTCGGGGTGGAACAGGTCGGCGTCGACGCCGCGGCCCCACTGGGCGATCCGGGGCACCTGGTGCGCCGCGAGGTCCGCGAGCGCCGCCGTCGACGGGGCGAGGGTGAGGTCGGCCTGCTCGTGGATGCGCCGGATCCAGCGCCAGGCGGCACGCGCCGTGAGGTCGCCGGCCGGGCCCGCGTGCTGCCGGATGTAGGAGGGCATGTCGGTCTGGTAGATCGCGACCGAGGGGATGCCGAGGGCGCGGGCCGCGACGAGGCCGCGCACCCCGAGCACGAAGGGGGAGGCGACGTGCATGACGTCGGGCCGGAAGCGGTGGAGCACCGTCTCGATCTCGTAGGACGGCAGCCCCACGCGGAACTTGCGGACCGGGACGCTGGTCACCGTGTGGACGGGGAAACCGGCGTAGTGCTCGGGGGTCATGACCGGGCTCCACGGGCTGGTGCCGGGGGCGATGACGAGGGCCTCGTGACCCTGGTCGCGCAGGCACTCCAGCACCTTGCACACGCTGGTGGTGACGCCGTTGAGGGCGGGGAGGAAGGACTCGGTGACGATGGCGACGCGCACGTGCTCCAGCCTGGGCGCCTCGGGTATGCCGTCGGCGGACGGGGAGGGTGTGTCCGGTGGCCGTCGGGTGACCAGCGGATGTCCGACGCCGTCGCGCAGGGTGCGGCGGGGGGTGCCCGGGTCGGGTCGTCCGGTCATGTGAGGTCCTCCCGCCCCAGCTGCTGCAGCGTGGCGACCATGCCGCGGACGTCCTGGCAGCGCTCGCGGGTCGTCACCAGCAGTGCGTCGGGGGTGTCCACGACGACCACCTCGTCCAGGCCGAGCACGACGACCGCCCGGTCGCCGTGCGCCGCGACGACGCCGGTGGAGTCCTGGGCGACCACGTCGGACGACCGGCCCAGCACCCGGACGCCGCCGTGCTCGGGACGCTCCTCGAGCAGGGTCGCGAGCGAGGCGAAGTCGCCGACGTCGTCCCAGCCGAGGTCGGCGGGCACGACGGTGACGTGCCCGGACCGGGCCGCGGGCTCGGCGACCGCATGGTCGATGGCGACCGCCTCCAGCGAGCCCCAGACCTGCTCCAGCTGGCCGGGGTCGGCGGCGAGCAGCCGCAGCAGGCGCACCATCTCGGGGTGCTCCTCGGAGAGCAGGTCGAGCAGGGTGGCAGCGCGCACGACGAAGATCCCGGCGTTCCACCGGTGCCGACCACCCTCGAGGTAGCCCTGGGCGACCTCGCGCTCCGGCTTCTCCACGAACGACCGAACCTGGTGCGCGTCCGGCGCGCCGGGCAGGGGCCGTGCCTCACCGAGCTCGATGTAGCCGAAGGCGGTCGAGGCGTAGCGGGGCCGGATCCCCAGGGTGACCAGGGCCCCGGCCCGGGCGGCGACGACCGCCTGTCGCAGGCTGGCGGCGAAGGCCGCCTCGTCGTCGATGACGTGGTCGGCGGCGAAGGAGCCGAGCACCGCCTCGGGGTCACGACGCTCGAGGACGGCGGCGGCCCACCCGACCGCCGGCATCGAGCTGCGCGGGGAAGGCTCCAGCAGGAGATCCTCGGCGCCCAGGTCTGGCAGCTGCGCGCGCACCGCGTCGGCGTGCCGTCGTCCCGTCACCACCATGACCCGGTCACCGGCCAGCGGGCGCACCCGGTCGACGGTGGCCTGCAGCAGGGAACGTCCGGTGCCGAGGAAGTCGTGCAGGAACTTCGGCGAGTTCTGGCGCGACAGCGGCCAGAGCCGGGTGCCGGAGCCCCCGGCCGGGATCACCGCGGTGAGCCCGGCGACCTCGCCGCCCCCGTCCCCGCCGGCCGCCCCGTCGAACCCGTCCTCGTGGGGGTGCGCGTCGGGGGAGGGGGTGCTCATCCTGGTCAGTCTAGGGTTGCCGACATGTCCGCGTCTCCGGTCCCTCCCGCGCTCCCCCGGCGACTGCTCGGTGAGGCCGGACGGGCGGCATACCGGCACCTGGCGCGCCCCGCCCTGTGGCGGCTGGACGCCGAGCGTGCCCACCACGCGACCCTTGTCGCGGCGGACCTGCTCGGGCGGGTCGCGCCGACGCGCGGCATCGTCGCGGCCGCCGGGTATGCCGTGCCTCTCGGCGAACCGGTCGAGCTGCTCGGGCTGCGTTTCCCGCACCGCATCGGGCTGGCGGCCGGGATGGACAAGGACGGCCGCGCCGTGCCGACGTGGGGGGCGCTGGGCCTCGGCCACGTCGAGCTGGGCACGGTCACCGCGCACGCCCAGCCCGGCAACCCCCGGCCGCGGATGGTCCGGCTCCCGCAGAGCCGGGCGGTCATCAACCGGATGGGCTTCAACAACCAGGGGGTGCACGCGCTGGCGGGGCGGCTGCGCGCGGCGCGCACGGCCGGCCTCGTGCGGATCCCCGTCGGGGTGAGCATCGGCAAGTCCAAGGTGACCCCGGTGGAGGAGGCGGTGCCGGACTACCTCGCGTCGGTGGCGGCCCTGGACGGTCTCGCCGACTACCTCGCGGTCAACGTGTCCAGCCCGAACACCCCCGGGCTGCGCTCGCTGCAGGACGCCGAGCCGCTGCGCCGGCTGCTCACGGCGGTCGTGCAGGCCGCGGGAGAGGTGCCAGTGCTCGTCAAGCTCGCGCCGGACCTCACCGACCCCGCGCTGGAGGAGGCGGTCGGGGTCGGGCTGGACGCCGGGGTGGCCGGTTTCGTCGCGACCAACACGACCCTGTCGCGCGAGGGGGTGGCGCCCGAGGAGGTCGCGCTGGCGGACGGGCAGGCCGGGGGCCTGTCCGGTGCCCCGCTCACGGTGCGCGCCCGGGAGGTCGTGCGCCGGGTCCGCTCGCTCACCGACCGGCCGGTCGTCGGCGTCGGCGGGGTCATGACCGGCACGGACGCCGCCGCGCTCGTGGACGCCGGCGCCGACCTGGTCCAGCTCTACACCGGGCTCGTGTATGCCGGTCCCTCGCTCGTGGCGGACGCCGTCGGGGCGACCAGGGTTGCCGCTCCCCGGGGGTGAGGGGAGCGGGGGAGCGGGGGAGCGGGGCTGCGTATCCTGGCGGGTGGACCCGACACCGACCGGAGAGAGCCGTTGACCACCGACGTGACCCGCCCGTTGCAGCAGAGCGCCACCGCCTCCGAGCCCAGCTCGCTGGCCCAGGTGCTGCGACGGGTCGAGGCCGAGGTCGACGCCCGCGCCGAGGACCTGCTGGCCTGGCGGCGCGACATCCACCAGCAGCCCGAGATCTGCTGGACCGAGCACCGCACGACCGAGCTCGTGGCCGGCGTGCTCTCCCAGGCGGGGGCGAGCGTCCGGACGCTGCCCGGCACCGGTGCCGTCGTCGACCTCGGCCACCCCGAGCCCAAAGTCCGCATCGCGCTGCGTGCCGACCTCGACGCGCTGCCCATCGAGGAGGTCACCGACCTCCCCTTCGCCTCCCGGACGCCCGGCGCCTGCCACGCCTGCGGGCACGACGTGCACACGGTCGGGCTCCTCGGTGCCGGGCTGGCGCTGCGCGCCCTGGAGGAGGACCTGCAGGCCCGCGGCCTCGGGGTGCGCCTCGTCTTCCAGCCCGCCGAGGAGACCCACCCGGGGGGCGCGCTCAAGGTCATGGACGACGGCGTCCTCGAGGGTGTCGACCGCATGCTCGCCGTCCACTGCGACCCCTCGGTCGACGTCGGCAGCATCGGCCTGCGCGTCGGCCCCATCACCGCGGCCTCGGACCAGGTGCACGTCGTCATCACCGGGCGCGGGGGGCATACCTCCCGCCCGCACCTCACCCAGGACATCACGTATGCCCTCGCGAAGGTCGTCACCGATGTCCCCGCGGCGCTGACCCGCCGGCTCGACCCACGCGCCGCCGCCGTCCTCGTCTGGGGCGTCGTCCGCGCCGGGGCGGCCGCCAACGTCATCCCGGCCCAGGGGGAGGCGCTGGGCACCCTGCGGATGCTCGACGCCGAGCTGTGGGAGGTCGTGGAGCCGATCTTCACCGAGACGGTCGAGGCGGTCGTCGCGCCCTACGGCGTCACGGCCACGGTGCACTACACCAAGGGTGTGCCGCCGGTCGACAACGAGAACAGCTCGGTGGTGGCGATGTCCAAGGCGGCGATGATGCTCCTGGGCGCCGGCGCCGTGCAGCCGACCAAGCAGTCGATGGGCGGGGAGGACCTGGGGTGGTACCTCCAGCACGTGCCCGGCGCGATGGCGCGGCTCGGCACCCGGACCCCGGGCGGCCCGACCTACGAGCTGCACCAGGGGGACCTCGTGGTCGACGAGCGCTCTGTCCTCATCGCGGCGAAGCTGCTCGCCGGGTCGGTCTTCACCGCCCTGAGCGAGTCACGGGCGTGACGTGCCAGCACTCCTGTGACTGATGTGACCGCCCAGGTCACGCTTGCATCACGTTGTGGGTGACGTGCGCGTCACCTGCGTCCTACTCGTGGGTCACCAGGGTTACCATCTTCGCGTCATACCCACAGGACAAAGGAGTTTCCCGTGCGTCGGGTCCTGAAGCTTGCCACCGCCGGTGCGGCGGCCACCCTCGTCCTTGCCGCCTGCGGCGAGGCCCCCACCGAAGACGAGTCGAACGCCGGCGGCGACAGCGCCGACAGCAGCGAAGGAGGGGACAGCGCCGCGGCCAGCGACTTCAAGGCCTGCATGGTCTCCGACGCCGGCGGCTTCGACGACCAGTCCTTCAACCAGTCCGGCAAGGAGGGCCTGGACGCCGCGGCGGAGGCCCTCGACGTCGAGGCCGTCGAGGTCGAGTCGCAGGCCGACACCGACTACGCCACCAACGTCGCCGGCCTGGTCGACCAGGGCTGCTCGATCACCATTGGCGTCGGCTTCCTCCTCGAGGACGCCATCCAGACCGCTGCCGAGGACAACCCCGACACCAACTTCGCCCTCATCGACTCCGCCTTCACCGACGCCGCCAACGACAACGCGCCGATTGAACTGGACAACGCAAAGCCGATCCTCTTCAACACCGCCGAGGCCAGCTTCCTCGCCGGCTACCTCTCGGCCGGCATGACCGAGACCGGCACCGTGGCCACCTTCGGCGGCCTGCAGATCCCGTCGGTGTCGGTCTTCATGGACGGCTTCGCGGACGGTGTCGCCAAGTTCAACGAGGACAACGGCGCCGACGTCGAGCTGCTCGGGTGGGACAAGGAGGCTCAGCAGGGCTCGTTCTCCGGCGACTTCGACAACCAGAGCCAGGGCCAGACGCTCACCGAGCAGTTCATCTCCCAGGGCGCCGACATCGTCATGCCGGTCGCTGGCCCGGTCGGCCTCGGTGCCGCGGCGGCCGCGGAGGGAGCTGACGGGGTCAAGATCGTCTGGGTCGACTCCGACGGCTACCTCACCGCCTCGGAGTACTCCGACCTCATGCTCACCTCGGTCCTCAAGCAGATCGGCCCTGCGGTCGAGCAGACCGTCACCGACACGGTCAACGGCGGCTTCTCCAACGAGCCCTACGTCGGCACGCTGGAGAACGACGGCGTCGGCCTGGCCCCCTACCACGACATGGAGGGCGACGTGACCTCCACGGAGGTCACCGGCCCCGACGGCGAGACGATGACGCTCGACGCGGCCGTCGAGATGCTCCGCGAGCAGATCATCTCCGGCGACCTGGTCGTCGAGTCCACCAACAGCCCGCAGCAGTGACCGCTCGCCGCGTCGGCGGTATGCCGACCGGCTGACACACCGGGTAGCGGCCCGACCCCACCGGGTCGGGCCGCTACGCTGTCCTCCGCATCACCCGAGGTGCAGGCATAACCCGTGCCTCCCTCAGCCCGTCCCCGTGAGGTGCCATGAAGCAGGAACCGCGATGAAGCTCGAGCTGCAGGGCATCACCAAGGTCTTCGGATCGTTGGTGGCCAACGACCACATCGACCTCGTCGTCGAACCCGGTGAGATCCACGCCCTGCTGGGCGAGAACGGCGCCGGCAAGAGCACGCTGATGAACGTCCTCTACGGTCTCTACGACCCGGACGACGGCCAGATCCTGCTCGACGGGGAGTCGGCGACCTTCAAGGGGCCGGGTGACGCGGTCGCCGCCGGGATCGGCATGGTGCACCAGCACTTCATGCTCATCCCGGTCTTCACCGTCGCCGAGTCGGTCGCGCTGGGCTACGAGCCGGCCGGTGCCCTCGGTGCGCTCAAGCTGGACGAGGCCCGGCAGCGGGTCACGGAAATCTCCGAGCGCTTCGGCTTCCACGTCGACCCCGACGCCAAGATCGAGGACCTGCCGGTCGGCGTGCAGCAGCGCGTCGAGATCATCAAGGCGCTCTCCCGTGAGGCCAAGGTGCTCATCCTCGACGAGCCGACCGCCGTGCTCACCCCGCAGGAGACCGACGAGCTCATCGGCATCATGCGCGAGCTCAAGGAGTCCGGGACCTCCATCGTCTTCATCACCCACAAGCTGCGCGAGGTCCGTGCGATCGCCGACCGCATCACGGTCATCCGTCGTGGCGCCGTCGTCGGCGAGGCCAGCCCCAGCTCGACCGAGACCGAGCTGGCCTCGCTCATGGTCGGCCGCTCGGTCAGCCTCCGCGTCGACAAGGAGCCGGCCGACCCCGGCGCCGCCGCCTTCGAGGTCGAGGGGCTCTCCGTGGTCAACGCGGCCGGCACGGTCCTCGTCGACGACGTCTCCTTCGACGTGCGCGCCGGGGAGATCCTCTGCGTGGCCGGGGTCCAGGGCAACGGCCAGACCGAGCTCGCCGAGGTCATCCTCGGGCTCGAGGAGGCCGACGCCGGCACGCTGCGGCTCGACGGCGAGGACCTCAAGGGCATGGGCGTCAAGCAGCGGCTGCGCGCTGGCATCGGCTTCGTGCCCGAGGACCGCTCCACCGACGGGGTGGTGCCGAGCTTCTCCATCGCCGAGAACCTCGTGCTCGACCTCTACGACACCGAGCCCTTCGCCAAGGGCATCTCCATGAGCCCGTCCACCGTGACGAGCAACGCCGAGCAGCGCACCGAGGAGTTCGACGTCCGCTACACCTCGGTGCACGACCCCATCTCCACGCTCTCCGGCGGCAACGCCCAGAAGGTCGTCCTGGCCCGGGAGATGTCGCGCCCGCTGCGGCTGCTCGTCGCCTCCCAGCCGACCCGCGGCCTGGACGTCGGCTCCATCGAGTTCGTGCACAAGCGCGTCGTCGCCGAGCGCGACCGGGGGACCCCGGTGATCATCGTCTCCACCGAGCTGGACGAGGTGCTCGGCCTCGCCGACCGGATCGCGGTGATGTACCGCGGCCGGATCATCGGTGTCGTCGACGCCACCGGCGAGGACGGCGCCCCCGTGAGCCGCGACGTCCTCGGCCTCATGATGGCCGGGGTGCCGCTCGAGGACGCCCAGGAGCAGGCCGCGCAGCACCAGTCGGTGCTGGGCGCCGCCGACCTGGACGGCGACGGCATACCCGATGCGCAGCAGCGAGAGGAGCAGCCGTGAGCGACCAGCCCCACGCCAGCAAGTCCGAGCGGCCCGACGCGGGGGAGGAGCAGTCGGTGGCCGCCTCGCCCCCCGGCGAGACCGGCGACACCGGGAGCAGAGCCACCCTGCGCGAGCAGGAGCGCCCCTCGGTCCTCTTCCAGATCCTCTCCGGCAGCGCGCTCATGTCCGTGCTCGCCGTCGTGCTCGCGCTCTTCATCGGCGGCCTGCTCATCGCCTTCGCCGACGAGGACACCCGCGAGGCCGCGACCTACTTCTTCGCCCGTCCGCTGGACACGCTCTCGGCCGGGTGGAGCGCGATGTGGGAGGCCTACGTCGCGATGTTCCGCGGCTCGGTCTTCGACTGGCAGGCCGACAGCCTCGCCGGGATGGTCGACCCGCTCACCGAGTCGATGGTCTTCTCCGTGCCGCTCATCCTGGCCGGTCTCGGCATCGCCATCGGCTTCCGCGCCGGTCTGTTCAACATCGGCGCCCAGGGCCAGATCATCGTCGGCGCCATCGTCTGCGCCTGGCTCGGCTTCGCCTTCGACCTGCCGCCGGTCATCCACCTGCTGGTGGCGATCATGGGTGGCCTCATCGGCGGCGCCGTGTGGGGCGGGATCCCCGGCGTGCTCAAGGCCCGCTTCGGCGCCAACGAGGTGATCGTCACGATCATGCTCAACTACGTCGCGGTCTACCTCATCAGCTTCATGCTCAAGCAGCCGAGCTTCAACCCCGGGCGGACCGGTCAGCGGAGCCCGGCGGTGAGCCCGGACGCGACCTACCCGCTCCTCGTGCCGCAGTGGCTGTGGCCGGACAACGGCTTCCGGCTGCACTGGGGCTTCGTCGTGGCCATCCTCGCCACGATCGCGGTGTGGTGGCTCATGGAGCGCTCCACCGTCGGCTTCCAGATCCGCGCGGTCGGTGCCAACCCCGCGGCCGCGCGCACCGCGGGCATGTCGGTCGGGCGGATCACCGTCATCACCATGGTGCTGGCCGGCGCGCTCGCCGGTCTCGCCGCCACCGGTCAGGTGCTGGGCACCGAGCGCTCGCTCACGGCGGGGGTGGCGGCCTCCTTCGGCTTCGACGCCATCACCGTGGCGCTGCTCGGGCGGTCCCGCCCCTGGGGCACCTTCTTCGCCGGGATCCTCTTCGGCGCGCTCAAGGCCGGCGGCTTCCTCATGCAGTCGCTCACGTCGACCCCGATCGACATCGTTCTCGTCGTGCAGTCGCTCATCGTGCTGCTCATCGCGGCACCGCCGCTGGTGCGCAACGTCTTCCGGCTGCCCGATCCCGACAAACCGCGGCGCCGACGCGCCTCCCGCCCCGGCTCGACGACCCAGGAGGCCACGGCATGAGCACCCCCACCCAGGCCCCGGCCCCGGCGACCCCCTCCGACGGGGAGGAGCCGACCCGCGGCCGCCCCAAGGTCGGCCTCAAGACGACGGTCGTGTATGCCCTCGCCGCCCTGGTCACGCTCTTCGCCTGGGTGCTCGACACCCCGGCGGACGCCAGGACGACCTTCCAGTTCGGCACCGGCGGCGACCTGTTCCGCATACCCAACATCCCGCTGCCGGCGCTGGCCACCCTCGTGGTGCTCCTCGTCGTCATGCTCGGGGCCACGGTCTTCTCGTGGGTGCGGTGGCGCGCCCGCCGGCCGGTGCCGGTGTGGCTGCACGTCGTCGTGGGTGCGGCCTTCGTCTTCTCCTTCCTCACCTTCGTCGGTGCGGGTCGGAGCACGGTCATCCCCATGGTCTCGCTGCTCGCGGGCGCGCTCGCGCTGTCGGTGCCGCTCGTCTTCGGCGCGATGTCCGGCGTCATCTGCGAGCGGTCCGGCATCATCAACATCGCCATCGAGGGGCAGCTGCTCTTCGGTGCCTTCGCGGGTGCCGTCGTCGCCTCGGCGGCCGGCTCGCCCTATCTCGGCCTGGTGGCTGCGCCGGTCGGCGGCGCGATGGTCGGTGCGGCGCTGGCGTGGTTCTCGGTGTCCTTCCGGGTCAACCAGATCATCGTCGGCGTCGTGCTCAACACGCTCATCATCGGTCTCACCGGCTTCCTCTTCTCCACCGTGCTCTCGGACAACAAGGCGCTGTGGAACTCGCGGATGCCGCTGCCCGAGATCCGCATCCCGCTGCTCGCGGACATCCCGGTCATCGGGCCGGTGCTCTTCAACCAGACGATCCTGGTCTACCTCATGTACGTCCTGGTCGTCGGCCTGCAGTTCATGCTCTTCCGCAGCCGCTGGGGCCTGCGCACCCGAGCCGTCGGTGAGCACCCGAAGGCCGCGGACACCGTCGGCATCAAGGTCAACGTGCGGCGGGTGTGGAACACCATCCTCGGCGGCGCGATCGCCGGCCTCGGCGGCGCCTTCTTCACCGTCGGCTCCGGGCTGGCCTTCGGCCGCGAGATGTCGGCGGGGCAGGGCTACATCGCGCTCGCCGCGATGATCCTGGGCAAGTGGAACCCGTGGGGTGCCGTCATGGCGGCGCTGCTCTTCGGGTTCTCCAAGAACCTCGGCAACGTGCTGTCCACCATCGGCAGCGGCGTGCCCTCGGAGCTGCTGCTCATGCTGCCCTACGTCATCACCATCCTGGCCGTCGCCGGATTCGTCGGGCGGGTCCGCCCGCCGGCCGCCGAGGGCGTGCCCTACACCAAGAGCTGAGGGAGGCATACCGTGCCCGAGCAGATCGACTGGCAGCCGCTGCACGACCGGGCGGTGGAGATGACCGCCCGGGCGTATGCGCCGTACTCCGGCTACCCCGTCGGCGTCGCCGGTCTGGTGGACGACGGCCGGGTCGTGGCCGGGTGCAACGTCGAGAACGCCGGCTACGGCGTGACCCTGTGCGCCGAGTGCGGCATGGTCTCCGACCTCGTGGCCGGCGGCGGTGGCCGCCTCGTGGCGGTGTGGTGCGTCGACGGTCGCGGCGAGACGCTCATGCCCTGCGGCCGGTGCCGCCAGCTCGTCTGGGAGCACGGCGGGGCCGACTGCCTGCTGCAGACCCCCGAAGGCGTGCTGCGGATGGACGAGGTGCTGCCCCAGGCCTTCGGCGCCGAGAACCTCGACCGCCGCTGACCGCCCGGCTCTCGGGGTATCGGCGCTCATCCCGCGCCCGGCGCGCCTGAGCTTGGTGCTGCTACTGAGATTGCAGCATGCCTTCACGGCGGACCTTTGTTCGCTATTCGGGGCAGCGAAGAAAGACTTGCAGCTTTTCAGGGCATCCTTTCGGTATCAGCATGTGTAGGGTGGGCGATGACAATCCCGATAGGCAATGACGCGACCGAGAGAGAGTTGCCTCGATGAGCAACAGCACACCACCACCAGCACCCAGTACCTCTGCTTCGTATGGGGATAACACAGAGGCGCCGTCGAAGAAGCGTGGGGGTTGCTTCAAGATCCTGCTCATTGGGTTCGTCGGCTTCGTTCTCCTTTTGGTCATCGGAGCGGTGGCTCTGTCCATGGGTGAAGGTGAGGATGCCGCAAGCCCGACATCGCCCGCCACATCGGAGTCTTCAGAAGAGGAAGAGTCTTCGTCTCCTGATGAGAGCGAGGCGGCTCAGGACGAGGACACAGATGGCTCCGAGGCTGATGAGCAGGAGCCGTCTGAAGAAGCCTCAGATCCGGGGGAGGACAGTGGGCTGACATCGGCCCAGGACAACGCGCTCAGAGCGGCGCGCAATTACCTGGAGTTCTCCGGCTTCTCGCGGCAGGGACTGATCGACCAGCTGTCCTCGGAATATGGGGACCAGTATGCAGTGGAAGATGCCACCGCTGCAGTGGACTACCTGGAACAGGAGGTCAGCTGGGGTGAGCAGGCGGAACGCTCAGCCCGGCAATACCTCGATGTTGGCCCCTTCTCACGGCAGGGCTTGATCAACCAGTTGTCATCGGAGTACGGAGATCAGTACACGGTGGAGCAGGCGACCGCTGGAGTTGACGCGGTGGAGCCCGACGTGGATTGGAACGAGGAAGCGGCAGAAGCAGCACAGAACTATCTAGAGATCTCTCCCTTTTCTCGGGACCAACTGATTGAGCAACTCTCCTCTGAGTACGGCGACCAATTCACGGTCGAGCAGGCGACCTACGGAGTGGATCAGACAGACCTCTGACGAGGCTCTGTCGCTCATGGACACGGGAGCTGCCGCTTAGGAAGCCGCAGCCTCCGGACTGGGGACTCCAAGGTCTGCGGATCCCTACGGTCCATGTCTCGACTGCCCGACCGGGTCGGAAACTGCGACACGCATCGCACTAAAGCGTGGTGGAGGTTGCAGGAGGGCGACCTGACTCCCGGTATGCCGTGGGTTCACCGCCGAGTTCTTTGAGCGCCGATGAGCGCCCTAGCGCCCCACCCGCGTCCAGCCTCCGGTCCGCCCCCCACCGCGTCCGGCCCCATACCCGGAGTGAGGTCAACCTCCTGCAACCTCCATCACTCTCCAGGGCGATGGAGGTTGCAGGAAGGTGACCTCACTCGGGGTATGCCGTGGGCTCGCCGCTCCGGAGTCTCTTCAGTCACGTGCGACACGGTGGTCACGAGCTGCCGGGAAATCCCCGTATGCCGGGTCTATCACCCCGGCATACCGGGATTTCCTGGCACTGCGGTGCGGGTGGGGAGCGTGTGGCGGTTGGTATGCACGGTCGCCCTCGGGTCAAGGTGGCCCCTCACCCGGAGTGCGGTCACCTTCCTGCAACCTTCATCACTCTCTAGGGCGATGGAGGTTGCAGGAAGGTGACCGCACTCGGGTATGCCGTGGGAGGTGGGCGTGTGGCCCTGGGTATGCCCGGGCGCGGCTCAGGCGGAGGTGGGCTCGCCGCCGAGCAGGCAGGTGCGGGGGAGGCCGGCGGCGAGGGCGAGGCGTGCGGACTCGGGGCTGCGGGCGACGTAGAGCGCCTGGCCGTTGATCTGGGCGACCCGCTCGTGCAGCGTCGTCATGGTGCCGGCGTCGATGACGACCCGGCCCTGCTCCGGCGGCAGGAAGGTCTCCTCGCCGAAGGTGCCGCCGCGGTTCGTAAGCGCCACCGTCGTGACGTCCACCGGTCGCTGGGCCATCGCCTCGGCCAGCAGGCGCAGGGTGCCCGCACCCTGGCCGGTGGGCTCGCCGCCGTCCACCGGCACCGCGAAGCGCACCTCCTCGCCCGACTCCTTGACCTCCTGCAGGACCCAGCGGGCCGAGCGCTCGCGGGTCATGACGGCATACGTCAGCGCGGGCTGGTCGTCCACGCGCGCCTCGGCCGCGACGACCAGCGCCTGCGGGTCCACCCCGACGGCCAGGCTGGTGGCGGCCGACATCGTGGCCTCGATCCGGGGCGTGGAGACGATCGCCACGACCCGGTCGTTCCGGACCGCGACGATCGTGGGGAACATCGGCTGCGGCGTCGACGTCCCAGTCCGTGAACGCCTCAGCAGATCGGTCACCGGAGGAGCGACGAGGGTCATGATGTCAGCGACGAGCACGCCGCTCAGGATGTCACACGGGTGGTGCTCCGCCCCGGGGCGGACCACGAGGGAGGCATGATGGCGTCCATGAGGAATGGCAAGCAGGTGCCGTGGTTCGGGATCATCGTCGTCGTCATCCTGCTCAACATCGTCGCCGACCTCGACATCCCCCTCGTGCCGATCATCATCGGCGCGGTCATCTTCAGCATGGTCACCGGCTCGCGCCGCTCCCGGTCGGTCGGCGGCGGGCAGAGCACCCGTCCCGCCCCGACCCCGCAGGACACCAGCACCGAGCAGGGTCTGCCGCGGATCGACGTCCCGCAGTTCCCGGGCGAGACCCCGCCCCCGCCGCTGCCCGGCCAGCGCAGCACGACCGGACCGTCGCAACCCCAGCCACCGCCGGCCCAGCCCTCACCGCAGCCCGCCTCGGCGCAGGGTGCGGCATACCCCTCGAGCACCTCGACCGACCCCGTCGTCTCACTCGGCCAGCTCCACCTCGGCCGCCTCGCGCGCGAGCTCGACACGGCCGCCCGCAGCGGCTCGACCGCCGACGTCACCCGCCTGCTCGGCGAGATTGACGAGATGACCCGTCGCTCGCTGATGATGCTCGACGGCGCCAGCGGCGTCCCGGGCAGCGGGCGCAAGGAGTTCGAGGCGGGGCTGCGCCGGCTGGAGCGGGAGGTCTCGGCGGCACGCGGGGAGCAGCCGCCCGACGGCAAGGTAGCGCGCGTGGTCCAGACGTGCAGCGCGCTCGGGCAGACCGGGCGGTATGCCTGAGCCCACCGGCTCGGCTTACCCGGCGGCGGCGAGGATCGTCGATAGGCCACACTGGCCTGCATGAGTGAGTCCTTCGACGCCGTCGACATCATCCGCACCAAGCGCGACCGGGGCGAGCTGAGCCCCGAGCAGATCGCGTGGGTGATCGACGCGTATACCCGGGAGGTCGTCGCCGACGAGCAGATGGCGGCCCTGGCCATGGCGATCCTGCTCAACGGCATGGACCGCCGGGAGATCGGCGACTGGACCAGCGCCATGATCGCCTCGGGGGAGCGGATGGACTTCTCCTCGCTGTCCCGGCCGACGGCCGACAAGCACTCGACCGGTGGTGTCGGCGACAAGATCACGCTGCCGCTGGCGCCGCTGGTCGCGGCATGCGGCGTCGCCGTGCCGCAGCTGTCCGGGCGGGGCCTGGGCCACACCGGCGGCACGCTGGACAAGCTGGAGGCCATCCCCGGCTGGCGGGCGGCGCTGTCCAACGAGCAGATGCTGGACCAGCTCGAGGACGTCGGTGCCGTCATCTGCGCGGCGGGGTCCGGCCTGGCCCCGGCGGACAAGCGGCTCTACGCCCTGCGCGACGTGACCGGGACCGTCGAGGCGATCCCGCTCATCGCCTCCTCGATCATGAGCAAGAAGATCGCCGAGGGCACCGGCACGCTCGTGCTGGACGTCAAGGTCGGGTCCGGGGCCTTCATGAAGACCCAAGAAGACGCGCGCGAGCTCGCCGAGACGATGGTGGCGCTGGGGCAGGACGCCGGCGTGCACACCGTCGCCCTGCTCACCGACATGTCGACCCCGCTCGGGCTGACCGCCGGCAACGGCGTCGAGGTCGCCGAGTCGGTCGAGGTGCTCGCCGGCGGCGGCCCGCAGGACGTCGTCGACCTCACCGTGGCACTGGCCCGGGAGATGCTCGAGGGCGCCGGCGTCACCGACGTCGACCCCGCGGACGCGCTCGCCGACGGCCGCGCCATGGACGTCTGGCGGCGGATGATCGAGGCCCAGGGTGGCGACCCGGACGCCCCGATGCCGGAGGCGAAGGAGAGCCAGGAGGTCCTCGCGGACGCCGACGGGGTGCTCACCCGGCTGGACGCGCTCGCCGTGGGTGTCGCCGCGTGGCGGCTCGGGGCCGGACGTGCCCGCAAGGAGGACCCGGTGCAGGCCGCCGCCGGCGTCGTCATGCATGCCAAGCCCGGCGACGAGGTGAGGAAGGGTCAGCCGCTCCTGACCCTGCACACTGACGAGGCGCAGCGGCTCGGCCGGGCCACCGAGGCGCTGGAGGGCGCCTGGGCCATCGGCACCGCCTACCAGGTCGAGACCGCCGACAGCATCGTCATCGACCGCGTGAGCTGACCCGCCGCCCGGTCACTCCGACCGGAGGCACGGTATGCACGGACCGGCCGCGGTATGCACGCGCTGGCCGCGGTCGGTCGATCCACGTGCGCGGTCGGTCGACCCGACCGCGCGGTCAGTAACCCTCCCCCTCGGTGCCGGGAGCGTCGGCGCCCGGCTCGGGCACGACCAGCGTCCCCTCCTCCTCGCGCTCGCGCGCTCCCGCGAGCAGGGCTTCGGTGGAGGAGGTCCCGATCCGGGTGACGCCTTCGGCGACCATCGCCAGCAGGGTGTCGATGTCGCGGACCCCGCCCGAGGCCTTCACCTGCATCGTGTCCGGGATCGTGGCCCGCATGAGCCGCACGTCCGGCAACGTCGCGCCACCGCCGGCGAAGCCGGTCGAGGTCTTGACGAAATCCGCCCCCGCGTCCTCGCTCGCCCGGCAGGCCGCCTCCTTCTGCGCCTCGTCGAGCAGGGCGGTCTCGAAGATGACCTTCACCAGGACTCCGGCCGCGTGGCCGGTCTCGACGACCGCGGCGATGTCCTGCTTGACCGCCTCGACGTCACCACCGCGCAACCGCCCGATGTTGAGCACCATGTCCAGCTCGGTCGCGCCGTCGGCCAGCGCCTGGCGCGACTCAGCCACCTTCGCGGCGGTCGAGGTGGTGCCGTGCGGGAAGCCGATGACCGTGCATACCCGGGTCTGGTGCCCCTCGACCGCCTGCAGCGCCAGCCGGACGTCCGAGGGCCGGACGCACACCGACCAGATCTCGTCCTGGGCCAGCTCGCGGCAGGTCTGCTCGACCTCCTGCGGCGTGAGCTCGGGCTTGAGCAGCGCGTGGTCGATGAGGTCGGCGACGTCCTGCGCGGTCAGGCTGGTCCCGGGGGCGATGATGTGCGACATGACCACCACTCTAGGATCACTGCTATGCCGACGATGCTGCGGCCGGTCCGGGTGCCCGGGACCGGGGAGAAGCTGATCCAGGAGCTGGCCGGTTCCGCGAGCACCGGGCACGACGGTGTCTCGGTCGCGCGGATGACCGCCCCGGCGGGGTGGGACGAGCCGGGCCAGCGGCCCGAGTTCGACGAGGTGACCTACGTCCTGGCCGGTCACCTCGTGGTCGAGCACGAGGACGGTCAGATCGACGTCGGCGCGGGGGAGTGCGTGCTGACCCGCGCCGGGGAGTGGGTGCGCTACTCGGTCGGACCCGGCGGCGCGGAATACCTCGCCGTCTGCGCCCCCGCCTTCACCCCCGAGCGGGCGCACCGCGATGAGTGAGCTGGGCGCCGAGCAGATCCGCGCGCTGCCGAAGGTGCTGCTCCACGACCACCTCGACGGCGGCGTGCGCCCGGCGACGGTGCTCGAGCTGGCGCAGGAGCAGGGGTATGCCGCGCTCCCGGCCGACGACGTGGTGTCCCTGTCGGCGTGGTTCGCCGAGTCCGCGGACAGCGGCTCCCTGGTGCGCTACCTCGAGACCTTCGCGCATACCGTCGGGGTGATGCAGACGGCAGACGCGCTGCGGCGCACGGCCCGCGAGTGCGTCCTGGACCTGGCGGCGGACGGCGTGGTCTACGCCGAGGTCAGGTATGCCCCCGAGCAGCACCTCGAGGGGGGCCTGGGTCTCGACGAGGTCGTGGCGGCGGTCAACGAGGGGCTCCGTGACGGCGAGCGCGAGGTGGCGCAGGGTGAGGCGGAGGCACCGGCCGGACGCATCCGGGTGCGCGCGATGCTCACCGCGATGCGCCACGCCGCCCGCAGCCAGGAGATCGCCGAGCTCGCGGTGCGCTACCGCGACGACGAGGTGTGCGGCTTCGACATCGCCGGGGCCGAGGACGGCTTCCCGCCCACCCGGCACCTGGGTGCCTTCGAGTTCCTGCGCCAGGCCAACGCGCACTTCACCATCCACGCCGGCGAGGCCTTCGGGCTGGCCAGCATCTGGGAGGCGATCCAGTGGTGCGGCGCCGAGCGGCTCGGGCACGGCATCCGGATCGTCGACGACATCACCCTGGACGGCTCACCGGTCACCGACGACCTCGCGGCCGCCATCGACCGGGCGCAGGCGGAGCCGGGCGCCTTCGCGCTCGGCGAGCTCGCGGCCTACGTCAGGGACCGGCGGATCCCGCTGGAGATGTGCCCGAGCAGCAACGTGCAGACGGGTGCGGCGCCCTCGATCGAGGAGCACGCGATCCGGCTGCTCGACGCGCTGCGCTTCCGGGTGACGCTCAACACCGACAACCGGCTCATGAGCGCGACCACCATGAGCCGGGAGGCCCACCTGCTCGTCGACCAGGGCGGCTGGGGGTTGACCGAGCTGCGCCGGGTCACCGTCAACGCGATGAAGTCGGCCTTCCTGCCCTTCGACGAGCGGCTCGCGATCATCGAGGACGTGCTCAAGCCCGCCTACGACGGCTGACCGAGCACCCGGGCACGCAGCGCGTCGGCGCGCTCGAGGCGCTCCTCGTCACGCAGCCGTCGCTGCGCCAGGACGCTGCCCATGACCAGCTCCGGGTGGACGCCCGGCGGGGGAGCGGGCGCGACGTGGCCGAGCACCGCGGCATACAGCTCGCTGCCGGTCTGCGCCCGCGCGGCCGGGGTGAGGGTCTGCGCACGGGCGAGGAACTGCCGGGTCGCGACGACGAGGCTGTCGGGCAGGACGCCGATGTCCGCCCCGGCCGCCCAGTCCGCGAGCTCGGGGGCCAGCTGCGGCGGGGTCAGCATCCGCAGCCGGACCCGGTCGTGCACGACGTAGGTGCCCGCCAGGAAGTCGCCCAGCCGCTTGGCCTTCTCGTTGGTCATCGCGGTGATGAGGGCGACGCTGCCGAAGGTCATCCACAGCTCGAAGGTGCCGGCCAGCGCGCGGATGATCGCGTGCCGCAGCCCGATCGGGCCGGTGTCGTCGCGGACGGTCCGCAGCCCCATGACCATCTTGCCGACGGTGCGGCCGCGGGTGAGGCTCTCCAGCGTGATCGGCACCCCGGCCATGACGAGCACCAGGAGCACGATGACGAAGGCCTGCCCGAGCGCGGCGTCCGCGGCGAAGATCTCGACGGGCAGCAACCAGACCAGCAGGAAGGTGGAGACGCCGATGAGGAGGAGGTCGATGAGCCCGGACAGCATGCGCGTCGGGAGCTGCGCGGCGGGGAGCTCGATCTCGACGGCCTCGCTGGTCACGAAGCGCTGCGCCTCGAAGATCCCCCGGGTCGCCATGGGCGCACTCTATCCCTCGCGCGGGCGGCGATGGCCTACGGTGATCCCGTGGACCTGGATGCGCTGGTGGGGCGGCGGCGCGCCGCCTGGGACCGGCTGGACCGGCTCTCCCGGCAGCGTCGGCTGGACGGCGAGGCGGCCGACGCGCTGCTCGACGGCTACCAGCGCGCGGCCACCGACCTCTCGCTCGTGCGCTCCAGCGCCCCCGACGCCACGGTCGTCACGCACCTGTCGACCCTGGTCGCGCGGGCCCGGGCGCGGGCGGCCCGGGTGCCGACGCTGACCTGGGCCGGGATCGGGCGCTTCTTCGCCGAGGACTTGCCGGCCGCGCTCTACCGGCTGCGCTGGTGGTGGGGGATCACCGCGCTCGCCAACGTCGTGGTCGGCCTGGTCCTCGGGTGGTGGCTGGTGCAGAACCCCGTCGTCGAGCAGTCCCTGCTCAGCACCGAGGAGGTCACCGAGCTGGTCAACGTGAGCTTCGAGTCCTACTACTCCGAGAACGCCGCGAGCAGCTTCTCGACGCTCGTGTGGGTCAACAACGCCTGGGTCGCGGCGCGCTGCATCGGTATGGGTGTGCTCGGGGTGCCGGTGATCTGGCTGCTGTGGCAGAACGTGGCCAACGTCGCCGTCATCGGCTCGCTCATGCACCGGCACGGCCGCGCCGAGGTCTTCTGGGGGCTCATCACGCCGCACGGGCTGCTGGAGCTCATGGCGATCTTCGTCGCCGCCGGGGTCGGGCTGCGGCTCTTCTGGGCCTGGGTGGCGCCCGGTCGCCGGACCAGGCTGGCCAACCTGGCCGCCGAGGGCCGCACCGCGGCGGGCGTGGCGATCGGCCTCGTCTTCGTCCTGCTCCTGTCCGGGGTCATCGAGGGTTTCGTCACGCCCTCGCCGCTGCCGACCTGGGCGCGGGTGGGGATCGGGGCCCTCGCCCTGGGGCTCTTCTTCGTGTATGTCTTCACGCTCGGCCGCCGCGCGGCGCTGCGGGGAGCCACGGGTGACGTGGGCCAGGAGCTGCAGGCGGCGACCGCGCCGACCTCGGCCTGACCGACGGAAGGCCCTGCTGCACCACCTGTTCGGGCTCACCGTCGCCTTCCGCGACGGGGCGGCCAAGGTCGAGGGGCCCACGACCGGGACCCCTCCGCAGGTGAGCGAGGGTCCGCTGCCGGAGGGATGGCGCGAGCAGCTGCGAGAGCGGCTGACCGCGCTCGCGCAGGCGTGGTCCGAGGAGTCGGCCTGGGAGGGGATGACCACCGCGGGCGGGGTGACCTTCCCCGCCGAGGTCTGCGGGCTGGTCGCCCTGGACGAGGTCCTGCTGCACGGGTGGGACCTGGCCGCCGCGACCGGGCAGGCATACCCCGTGCCGGACGAGGAGGCCGAGGCGGTGCTGCCGATCGTCACCCCGAGCGGCGACGCGGAGGCCGACTCCGCCTCGCGCGAGGGGATGTTCGGGCCACCCGTCGCCGTGCCCGACGACGCGTCGACCTTCGACCGGGTGCTGGGCTTTTGCGGACGGGAACCTCGCTGGACGCGCCAGGACTGACCCGACCAGACATACCGTGTGTCCCGGACGGAAGGTCTGTCCGGTGGTTGGGGGCGCGGACGGAAGGGGTGTCCGGTCGGGGGGGCGAGGGGTCAGAGGAGGCCCTGGGCCTTGAGCGCCAGGTAGTGGTCGGAGAGCGCGACGGGCAGGTCCTCCGGGGACTCGTCGAGCACGGTCACCCCGAGCTGGTTCAGCGCGAGGGCGGTGCGGTGACGCAACGAGACCGTCTGCTCCGCGGCGGCCGCGGCGTAGGTCTGCTCGACCCGGTCGGTGCCGGTGCGGATCTGCTCCAGCGCGGGGTCGGCGACCGAGGCGACGACGACCCGGTGGTGGGCCGTGAGGCTCGGCAGCACCGGCAGCAGGCCCTCCTCGAGCGCGGCCGGCTCGAGCGGCGTGAGGAGAACGACGAGGGCCCGGCGCCGGGTCAGCGAGGTCACGGCGCCGGCGAGCAGGGACCAGTCGGTCTCCAGCAGCACCGGCTCCAGCGGCGCCATCGCGGTGACGAGCTGGTGCAGCAGGCCCGAGCGCCCGGCGGTCGTGCCCGAGCCGACCCGCGCCCGCAGGCTGCGGTCGCCGGCGAGCAGGTCGACCCGGTCGCCCGCGCGCGAGGCCAGCGCGGCCAGCAGGAGGGCCGCGTCCATGGCGGCGTCCAGCCGCGGTTCGTCGCCGATGCGGGCCGCGCTGGTGCGCGCGGTGTCGAGCACGAGGATGACGCGGCGGTCGCGCTCGGGCTGCCAGGTCCGCACGACGACGTGCTGGCGCCGCGCGGTGGCCCGCCAGTCGATGGAGCGCACGTCGTCGCCCTCGACGTAGTCCCGCAGCGAGTCGAACTCGGTGCCCTGCCCCCGGGTGCGCACCGCTGAACGGCCGTCCAGCTGCCGCAGCTGGGCCAGCTTGGCCGGCAGGTGCCGCCGCGACCGGAAGGGCGGCAGCGAGCGGACCGCGCCGGGCACCGGCGTCGTCCGCTGACGCCCCCCGAGCCCGAGCGGTCCGTGGGTGCGCACGGTCACCCCCACCGCGGGCCGGTCGCCGCGGCGCGTCGGTCGCAGCGAGGTATGCACGCTGCGCCGCTCACCGGCCGGGAGGTCCAGCGGGTGCCGGGTCGGCTCCTGCGCCCCGGCGGAGGGGACCCATGCGTCCCGGAGCACGCCGCGGACCCGGCGCCGGCCAGGGTTGGTGACGGACAGGGTCGTGCTCGTCTCCTCCAGGAGCCGCACCTGGGGCACGGGCGCGCGCTCCAGCCGCAGCGAGCGCGGGGAGGGCGCCACCGCGACGTCGAGGAGCACGAGGAGCGCGACCCCGGTGAGCCACGCCGCCGCCACCGCCCCGGCGGAGTCCGGCCAGAGCACGACCGGCACCAGCCCGAGCAGGGCCAGCACCACGACGGGACCACGGACGACCATGAGGCGGGCCGCTCAGCGGGGGACGGGGACGCTGGAGAGCACCGACTCCAGCACCGAGTCGCTGGTCACGCCCTCGAGCTCGGCCTCCGGCCGCAGGGACACGCGGTGCGCGAGGGTCGCCCGGGCGAGGGCCTTGACGTCGTCCGGCGTGACGAAGTCGCGCCCGGAGAGCCAGGCCCAGGCGCGTGCGGTGCCCATGAGCGCGGTGGCGCCACGGGGGCTGACCCCGAGCTGCAGCGAGGGCGTCTCCCGGGTCGCGCGGGCGAGGTCGACGACATACCCGATGACCTCGGGGGAGACCTGCACGGTCCGCACTGCGGCGGCGGCCGCGGCGAGGTCCTCGGGCGTGGCGACCGGGCGCACGCCGGCGGCGGCCAGGTCGCGCGGGTCGAAGCCCTCGGCGTGCCGCTCGAGCACCGTCGTCTCGTCCTCCCGCGGCGGCAGCGGGAGGGTGACCTTCATGAGGAAGCGGTCGAGCTGGGCCTCGGGGAGCGGGTAGGTGCCCTCGTACTCCACCGGGTTCTGCGTGGCGGCGACGAGGAAGGGCGCTGGCAGCGGCCGGGAGGTGCCGTCCACCGTGACCTGACGCTCCTCCATCGCCTCCAGCAGGGCGGACTGCGTCTTCGGCGGGGTGCGGTTGATCTCGTCGGCGAGCAGCAGGTTGGTGAAGACCGGCCCGGGGCGGAACTCGAACTCCCCGCGGCCGCTGTCGTAGACCATCGACCCGGTGACGTCGCCGGGCATGAGGTCGGGGGTGAACTGCACCCGCTTGGTGTCGATCGACAGGGCGGCGGCGAGCGTGCGCACGAGCAGCGTCTTGGCGACGCCGGGCACGCCCTCGAGCAGGATGTGCCCGCGGGCCAGGAGCGCCACGATGAGCCCGGACACCGCCTGGTCCTGCCCGACCACCGCCTTGCCGACCTCGTCCCGCACGGCGTGCAGCGCGGCGCGGGCGGCCTCGGCGCGCTCCGCCGGGGGCGCGGGCGAGGCGTCGGGCGTGGTCGGGTCGGGCTGGTCGGTCATGGTGTCCTCTCGGGAGTCGTGCGGGGCACTGGAGTGGGTCCTCCGGCGGGACCGGTGGTGGGGACGGAGCGGTCGACGGGGTGTCGCACCTGCTCCTCGAGGTCGTGGATCTCCCGCACCAGGTGGACGAGGGAGTCGTCGTCGGGCAGCGCATCGGAATCGACGAGCAGCCGTCGGACCTGCGCGTCGTCGCCGTGGCTGGCGCCGCTCACCGCGGCCACGAGCGCGGCGGGGTCGCCGGTCCCGGTCGGCACGCCGAGCACGCGCGCGAGCCGGCGCCGCGCCCCGGCCTGCACCGTGCGCGCCGCGTGCTGCCGGTCGTGGGCCTGGTGGTAGAGCCGTCCGCGGCTCAGCGTGGTCTCGGTGGCCCGCACGACCGCGGGCAGCGGCTCGGTGACGACCGCGCCCAGCCGTCGCCCCTGCCACAGCGCCAGCGCCAGGACGCCCCCGGCCACCACCCAGATCGCCGCCGTGAGGTTGCGGGGCAGCACGTCCCACAGCGACGAGGCGGCGTCGAGGCCGGCGTCACCGGGTTGCGGCACCACCCAGAGGAGCCGGTCGCTGGCCCCGAGGGTCCGCAGCGCCAGGGCGGCGTTGGCCTCCTCGGTGATCTGCGCGTTGGTCCAGGTCGGGCCGACCCCGGCGACCACCGTGAGCGGCCGGTCCTGCTCCGCCTCGAGCACGAGCAGCGCTCCCTCGCGCGCCCCGCCGGCGTTGTGGCCGGCCCCGGGCGGGTAGCAGGCCGTCGTCCGCGCCCGGTCCTCGCCGCCCGCGGACAGGAGCACGTCCCAGCCGACGACCCGGTCGCCCTCGCGCACGACGGGGTCGGTGCAGTCGGGGGAGACGGCCAGGCCCGAGCCGCTGCTGGCGTCGAGGTCGAGGCCCAGGACGGCGCCGACGTCGCGCTGGGGGTCGTCGACGAGGACGACGAGGCGGTCGAGCCCGGCCAGGTCGGCGAGCAGGTCCGGCCCGCTCTCCGGCCCGAGGTATGCCGTGTGCGCCAGCAGCACCGACGTGCCCGGACCGACGTCGGCCGGGTCGATCTCGCTGGTGCCGTTGACGACCTCCACGTCGACGCCCTGCGAGCGCAGCACCTCGTAGAGCGCCTGCGCCCCCTGCGGCCCGGGGTTGCTCGGGTGCAGCGGCTCGCCCGAGCGTGGGGTCGTGAGCAGGGCCGCCACCACCACGGCTACGAGGGCGAGGGCCGCCCACGGGGCATACCGGCGCACGGCGCTCACGAGGGCACCGTCGAGCGGGGTGCCGCCCCGAGCTCGGGGCGGGCCTGCCGCAGCTGCTCGTCCAGGGCGAGCACGGCGCGGGCCTGCTCCGTGCCGGCCCGGTGGTCGCCGTAGCGGACCAGGTCGAAGGCGTCGCCCGCCCGGCGCAGGTCCTCGGCGTGCGCGGCGAAGACCGGCGAGAGCTCCTGCGCGACCTCGTGGGCGGTGCGTCCGGGCCGGTCGTCGAGGAGCGTGCGCTCGACCGCCCCGGCGGCGAGGGCGCGGTATCCGTCGAGGACGGCGTCGTCGAGCCGGCCCGCGGCGAGCGCCGCGTGGGCGCTGGTGCGGTAGTCGGCGGCCGTGCGGTGCAGCCCGTCCAGGACCGGACCGACCGTCGCGCCCGGGGCTAGCCGGCCCGCGCGCCACCGGTCGCGGCTCGCCCAGAGCAGGACGGCGACCACTGCGCCCAGCACGAGTCCGAGCACCACCCAGGTCGACCAGGGGGGAAGAGGGCTGAGGTCGGGCAGGTCGGGGAGCCGGTCGGTGAACCACCTCCATGCGCGGGTCAGCCACGGCTCCTGCAGCCGGTAGTCGCCCGACTCCAGCTCCTCGGTCAGCAGCCGGCGGGCCTCGTCGCGGTCCGGGTCCAGGGGCGTGGACCGCGGCAGGACGTGGCCGAGCCACCACGGCGACGACATACCCCTGGCCCCGGTCAGTCCGACCGCTGCGCGGCCCTGGCCTGCGCCGACCGTACGAGGGACACGTCCAGACCCTCGCGCCGGATGCGCTGGTCGAGGTAGAGCAGGGCGGTGACCCCGGCGGTGAACGGGATGGTGAGGGCGCCGACCACGAGCTGGAGGGCGTGGTCGGTGAGCACGACCGCCGGGCTGAGCGGGTCCAGCCCGGCGGGACCCAGGGCCGACGCGAGGCCCGCGGTGACCGGCACCTGGATGACGGCGGCCAGGATCGTCGTGACGATGCCCGCAAGGATCGTGATCCCGACGATGCGCCAGCTCTGGGCGCCCTTCGTGAGGGTCCAGGCGCGGGTGATGCCGCGCCAGGGGCCGACCCGCTCCAGCACGACCGGTGCGGGGGCCAGGCTGAGCCGGCAGGCGGCCCACACGAAGCCGACGAGAGCGGCGAGGGTGAGCAGGACGACGAGCAGGATCGACAGCCCTCCGTCCCCGAGCACCGTCACGACGAGCACGAGCAGCAGGACCAGGGCCACGAGGGCGACCACGGTCAGCAGGCCGATGAGCAGCACCGTGCCGACGAGCGCCAGCAGCCTGCTGCGCACGGCACGCCACGTGCCCGCCAGGCTCGCGCGGTCCCCGAGCACGGCCTCGCCGACGACGTGCACGATCATGCCCGTGAGGGCGATGGAGGACAGCGCGGAGAGCAGACCCCCCAGCGTGAGGGTCACGCCCTGCAGGTCGAGGTCGCTCAGGCCGGTCAGCAGGTTGCCGAGCAGCAGCGTGAGCAGGAGCGAGGGCACGAGCAGCACCGCGAGCACGATGAAGCCCATCCCGATCGTGGCCTCGGGGTTGCGTCGCATCGTCTGCAGCGCCCCGCCGAAGATGTCGCCGAGGGTGAGCGGCCGCAGCGGGACGACGCCGGGCTGGTGCATCCGGGCCAGCTGCTCGGGCGGCAGCTGCTGCCACTGGGGCTGCTGCGCGGGTGGCTGCTGCTGGCCGCCCTGCGGCGGCTGGTGCCACTGCGGCTGCTGCCACTGCGGCGGCGGGGGCGTCGATCCGGTGCCCGGGTCGTTCATCGGCCCCGGCGGCACCGGCGGCGGCAGGGGTGGGCCGTCCGGGCGTCCCTGGTCACCGGGTGGTGGTCCGAAGGGTGGCTGGCTCATCCCCCTGCTCCTCGCTCCGTGTCTCGTGGCTGCGTCACCGGCTGCTGGGAGAGTCCCCCCGCCCGTGCCTCTGCCTCACGGGCGGTCATCGGCGCGGCACCGAGCGCTTCCTG
Organism: Serinicoccus hydrothermalis; assembly: GCF_001685415.1. Classification (NCBI taxonomy): domain Bacteria; kingdom Bacillati; phylum Actinomycetota; class Actinomycetes; order Micrococcales; family Ornithinimicrobiaceae; genus Serinicoccus; species Serinicoccus hydrothermalis. The sequence goes on from NZ_CP014989.1 coordinate 3,388,426, forward strand.
TGCGGCCACGATACCCGGCTCGGCCCGGCGCAGGACGTGACCGCGCCGCCAGAGCGTGAGGGGCGGCTTGCGCCGCTGCGCGAGGTCGCGCGCGAGCCGCCGCGCGAAGGTCACCCAGGGCCGGTTGCGGATGCACCAGGCGCCGGCGAGCAGGCCCCGCTCGCGCAGCCCGGCAACGACGTTGGCGGCGAAGATCCCCTCGGCGACGACGACGGTATGCCCGTCCAGGCATACCTCGTGCGTGCCGCTGACCGCCGAGCGGCTGATGTCGTAGACCGGCATCTGCGCCGACCCCTCCCGGCACAGCTGCTCCAGCGCGTCGAGGGCGGCGTCGCAGTCCCAGGAGTCGACGTGGTCCCAGTCCGGCAGCCCCAGGGGGCTCATCGGCAGGCCGGTGTCGGTGCCCTCGCGGTAGAAGTCGTCGAGCTGCACGACGGGCCAGCCGTGGGTGGTGTGCAGCCTCGAGGAAAGCCGCGACTTGCCCGCCCCGCTGGGGCCGGCGAGGACGAGCACGCGGGCAGGGGGCGGGGCCGGGTCCATGGCGGGACAGTCTAGGTGCGCGGAGGGGAGGCGCCGGACCGGCGTCAGAGCAGGATGGCGACGCCGGCCAGGCAGATCGCCACCGCGAGGACGACGATCGGCGGCCACGCCAGACGGGTCTGCGCCGCGTCCAGGCTGCCCTGGAGCTCCCCGCCGTCCAGGCGCCAGCGCTGCAGAGCCCGCTGCGCCTCGTCGGCGACGCCCTGCGCGGTGGTCCCGGCATCACCCCGGCGTCTCGTCGTCTCGGCGAAGTCGTCGACGTCCCTGCGCCGGGTGCGCTCCCGCTTGGCCGGGACGGCCCACGCGCTGTGGCGGCGGCCCGCGGTGTCGTGCAGCTCCAGCGCCCACTGGTGGGTGATCTCGTCGACCGCCGAGAAGGGCACGGCGGTGTCCGCCACGACGTTGGCCAGCAGGACGCCGTCCTCGCGCAGCACGACGTGCGGCCGCAGGAAGAGCGCCCAGGCGATCGAGGCGATCCCGAGGATGAGGGCGACCGCCCCGAGCAGCCCCTCGGCGCGGCCCGAGCCCACGTCCCAGATCGTCAGGGCGCCCAGCACGGCGGCGCCGGCGACCATGAGCCAGCCCAGCACCCGCGCGGGCAGGGTGCGGTAGATCCCGATGACCTCGCCGGTGAGTCCCTGCTCCGTGCGCTCCACGGCAGCGATCCTAGCGCCGCCGCCGGCCGGCGGGCGTCGTCGTTCAGACCGCCGTGAGCTCCTCCATGCCGGCGCGCACGGCAGCCAGCCGGCGGGCGGCCTCCTCGCGGGCCCCGGGCAGGGCGTCCCGGCCATCCACCGGCACGATCGCCTCGAGGTAGACCTTGAGCTTGGGCTCGGTGCCGCTGGGCCGCACGATGACCCTCGTCTCGTCCTCGAGCAGGAAGCGCACCCCGTCGGTCGGCGGCAGCCCGTCGACGCCGTCCGCCAGGTCCTCGGCCCGGCTCAGCGCCACCCCGCCCAGCTCCTGCGGGGTCTGCTCCCGCAGCCGGGCCATGACCGGCGGGATCTGCGCCAGGTCGCTGACCCGCACGGAGAAGGCGTCGGTCTGGTGCACGCCGTGCCGCTCGGCGAGGTCGTCGAGCAGGTCGCCGAGGGAGCGGCCCTGCTGCTTGAGGGTGGCGGCGAGCTCGGCGGCCATGAGCGCCGCGGTGACGCCGTCCTTGTCCGGCACCGTCGCCGGGTCGACGCAGTAGCCCAGGGCCTCCTCGTAGCCGTAGATGAGCCCCTCGACGCGGCCGATCCATTTGAACCCGGTGAGGGTCTCCTCGCCGGGCAGCCCGGCATACCGGGCCATCGCCCCGAGCAGCCGGGAGGAGACGATCGAGCGGGCGAGCACCCGGCGGTCGCCGCCGGGGCGGCCCCGGTCGATGACGTGCTGGCCGAGCAGCGCGCCGACCTCGTCGCCGCGCAGCATCCGCCACCCCTCGCCGTCGTGGACCGCCAGGGCGCACCGGTCGGCGTCGGGGTCGTTGGCGATGACGAGGTCCGGCCCGACCTGCGCCGCGAGCTCGAGCGCGGCGTCGATCGCCCCGCTCTCCTCCGGGTTGGGGAAGGCGACGGTGGGGAACTCCGGGTCGGGCTCGGCCTGCGTCGCGACCGCGGCGGGGGCGGGGAAGCCGGCCCGCTCGAAGGCGCGGCGGACGACCTCGGAGCCGACGCCGTGCAGCGCGGTGTGCACGACCGACAGGTCGCGCGGGCTGGCCGGGTCGAGGACCGCGACCGCGGCGTCGAGGTAGGCGTCGAGCACCTCCTCGCCCAGGGTCTCCCACCCGTCCTGCGCCAGCGGGACCTGAGCGGTGGAGGTGACGGCCGCGATCTGCTCGGCGATGTCCCGGTCGGCGGGCGGCACGATCTGGGAGCCGTCGCCGAGGTAGACCTTGTAGCCGTTGTCCTCGGGCGGGTTGTGGCTGGCCGTCACCATGACGCCGGCGTCGGCGCCCAGGTGCTGGATCGCGAAGGCGAGCACCGGGGTCGGCAGCGGGGAGGGGAGCACCATCGCGCGGCCGCCCGCGGCCGTGACCACGGCCGCGGTGTCACGGGCGAAGACGTCGGAGTTGTGACGGGCGTCGAAGCCGACGACCACGGCGGGTCCGGGGGTGGCGTCGCCCGACTCCTCCAGCTGCTGCCGCAGGTATGCCGTCAGCCCGGCCGCCGTGCGGAAGACCACCGAGCGGTTCATCCGGTTCGGCCCGGCGCCGAGGCGGCCGCGCAGCCCGGCGGTGCCGAACTCCAGCACCCCGGAGAAACGGTCCTCGAGGTCCGCCAGGGCGTCCTCGTCACCGTCCTCGACAGCGGCGAGCACCTGCTCCAGCTCCTGCCGCGTGGCGGGGTCCGGGTCGTCCTCCATCCAGGCGCGCGCGCTCTCCAGCAGCTCGGTCCGGTCGCTCAACGTGTCGGTCCTCTCTCGTGGTGCGGTGGTGGGTCAGATGCGCTCGACGATGCGGGCCAGCAGCTCGCCGCAGCGCTGGGCCGCCGCTGCGCCGGCGTCGATGACCTCCTGGTGGTCCAGCGGGGTCTCGCTGATCCCGGCCGCCGGGTTGGTCACCAGGGAGACCCCGAGCACCTCGAGCCCGGACTGCCGGGCGGCGATGGCCTCCAGGGCGGTCGACATACCGACGAGGTCGCCCCCCAGCACCTTGGCCATCTGGACCTCGGCCGGGGTCTCGTAGTGCGGCCCGGGGAACTGGACGTAGACACCCTCGTCGAGGTCGCCGTCGACCTCCCGGGCCAGGTCGCGCAGCCGGGAGGAGTAGAGGTCGGTGAGGTCGACGAAGTTGGCGCCCTCGATCGGTGAGGTGGCGGTGAGGTTGATGTGGTCCTTGATGAGCACCGGGGTGCCCGGCGCCCACTCCGGCCGTAGGCCGCCGCAGCCGTTGGTGAGCACGACGGTGGAGCAGCCGGCGGCGGCCGCGGTCCGCACCGCGTGGACCACCGAGCGCACCCCCTTGCCCTCGTAGAAGTGGGTGCGGGTGCCGTAGACGAGGACCCGGCGACCGTTCGGGAGGGGGATCGAGCGCATCGTGCCGGAGTGGCCGGCGACCGCCGCGGCGGCGAAGCCGGGCACGTCCGCGTGGTCGACCTCGGCGTCGGCCTGGCCGAGCGCGTCGGCGGCGGGCTTCCAGCCGGAGCCCAGCACGAGCGCGATGTCGTGCTGCGGCACGCCGGTGCGCTCGGCGATGACGTCGGCCGCGGCCTGCGCCACCTCCAGCGGATCGGTGGCGGGGTCGTCGAGGTTCGGGGTAGCACCAGTAGTCACCGGGTCAGGGTAGCGATGGTTTGATGGGATCGTGAGTGCTGGCAACAAGTCCGTCGTCGTCATCGGGGGTGGCCCCGGTGGCTACGAGGCCGCCCTGGCCGCCGCGCAGCTGGGCGCCGAGGTGACCGTCGTCGAACGCTCCGGGCTGGGCGGGGCCGCGGTGCTGACCGACTGCGTGCCGAGCAAGGCGCTCATCGCGACCGCGGACTTCATGGACCGGTTCAGCGCTGCCAAGCGCATCGGCGTGCACTTCGACGGGGCGCAGGTGCCGGGCGACCAGGGCGTCACCGCGCACATCGCCGACGTCAACTCCCGCATCCTCGACCTCGCGCGGGCCCAGAGCCGCGACATCGCCGAGCGGCTGGAGTCGGCCGGCGTGGAGGTCGTGCAGGGGGCCGGCAGCCTGCTCCCGGACGGGCGGGTGCAGATCGTCGAGGGGGTGGACGAGGTGGACTCCGGGGAGGAGCCCGCCCCGCACGACGAGGACTGCGAGGAGGCGCAGGCGCGGCGCGAGCTGGAGGCGGACCTCGTGCTCGTCTCGACCGGGGCGCGGCCGCGGGTGCTGGAGTCGGCGAAGCCGGACGGCGAGCGCATCCTCACCTGGCAGCAGATCTGGGACCTGCAGGAGCTGCCCGAGCACCTCGTCGTCATCGGCTCCGGTGTCACCGGCGCCGAGCTGGCCCACGCCTACCTCGGCCTCGGGTGCGAGGTGACGCTGATCTCCTCCCGGGACCGGGTGCTCCCGGGCGAGGACGCCGACGCGGCCAACGTGGTGGAGGAGGTCTTCCGCCGCCGCGGGATGACGGTGCTCAACCGCTCGCGCGCCGGGGCCGTGCGCCGGGAGGGGGACGGCGTCGTCGTCACCCTGGAGGACGGGCGCGAGGTGCAGGGCAGCCACGCGCTGCTCGCGGTCGGCTCGATCCCTAACACCTCGGACATGGGTCTGGAGGAGGCCGGGGTGCGGCTCAGCCCCTCGGGGCACGTCGAGGTGGACCGGGTCTCGCGGACCAGCGCTCCCGGGGTGTATGCCGCCGGCGACTGCACCGGGGTCTTCCCGTTGGCCTCGATCGCGGCGATGCAGGGGCGGATCGCCGTGGCGCACTCCCTGGGTGACGCGGTGGCGCCGCTGTCGCTGGGCAAGGTCAGCTCCAACATCTTCACCGACCCCGAGATCGCGACGGTCGGTGTGAGCCAGGCCGACGTCGACGAGGGCCGGGTGGACGCCCGGGCGGTCATGCTGCCGCTGACCAAGAACCCGCGGGCCAAGATGCAGAACCTGCAGGACGGCTTCGTCAAGATCTTCGCCCGCAGCGGCAGCGCGACCATCGTCGGGGGAGTGGTCGTGGCGCCGCGGGCCAGCGAGCTGATCTTCCCCATCGCGCTCGCGGTCGCGAACCGGCTCAACGTCGACCAGTTCTCGGCGACGTTCACGGTCTACCCCTCGATGAGCGGCTCGCTCTCCGAGGCCGCCCGGCAGCTGCACGAGATCGCCGACTGACAGCCCGACCGCCCGCGCGGTTTGCGTCGACCGCCCGCGCGGTTTGCGTCGACCGCCCGCACGGTTTGTATCGACTGGCCGCGCGACTTGTGTCGACCGCCCGCACGATTTGCCTCGACTGGCCGCGCGACTTGTGTCGACCGCCCGCACGGTCTGCGGCTTCCAAGAGCCTTGCCGCGCATACTGCGCGGTCGGTGCGCACAAAGCGTGCGTTCGGTCAGCACAAAGTGCGCGGCCGGTCGACGCAAAGTGCGCGGTCGGTGCGCGCAAACCGGGCGGCCGGTCAGTCCTTGAGCTCGCAGATGGCGGCGCCGTTGGTGACGGTGTCGCCGACGGAGGCGGACAGGCCGGTGACGGTGCCGCCCTTGTGCGCCTTGATCGGCTGCTCCATCTTCATCGCCTCCAGCACGACGACGACGTCGCCCTCGGCGACGCTCTGGCCCTCCTCGACGGCGATCTTGACGATCGTGCCCTGCATCGGCGCGGTCACCGCGTCGCCCGAGGTCGCGGCTGCGCCGCCACCGCCGCGGGTGCGCTTCGGGGCCTTCTTGCGACCGCCCCCGGCCGTGCCGCCACCGCCGCCGAGCGAGAGCCCGGCCGGCAGCGAGACCTCGAGCCGCTGGCCGCCGACCTCGACGACGACGTTCTGCCGCTCGCCCTGCTCGCCCGGGTCGTCGGCCGTCGGCCCGGAGTAGGGCTCGATCTGGTTGTCGAAGTCGGTCTCGATCCAGCGGGTATGCACTGAAAACGGCTGGTCGGCGTCCTCCGGGGCGAACGCGGGGTCGGCGACCACGGCCCGGTGGAAGGCGAGGACGGTCGGCATACCCTCTAGCGCGAACTCGGCGAGCGCGCGGCGCGAGCGCTCCAGCGCCTGCTGCCGGGTCCGGCCGGTGACGATGAGCTTGGCGAGCATCGAGTCGAAGGCGCCCGCCACGGTGTCGCCCTCCACGACCCCGGAGTCCAGGCGCACGCCCGGCCCGGACGGCGGGCGGAAGACCAGCGCCGTCCCCGGCGCGGGCATGAAGTCGCGCCCGGCGTCCTCGGCGTTCAGGCGGAACTCGAAGGAGTGCGCGTGCGGCTCGGGGTCGTCGTAGCCCAGCTCTTCGCCGTCGGCGATGCGGAACTGCTCGCGCACCAGGTCGACCCCGGTGACCTCCTCGGTCACGGGGTGCTCGACCTGCAGCCGGGTGTTGACCTCGAGGAAGGAGATGTCGCCCTCGGGTCCGACGAGGAACTCGCAGGTGCCGGCACCGACGTAGCTCGCCCCCCGCAGGATCGCCTTGCTCGCGCGCAGCAGCTCGGCGTGCTGCTCCTCGGAGAGGAAGGGGGCGGGCGCCTCCTCGACGAGCTTCTGGTTGCGCCGCTGCAGCGAGCAGTCGCGGGTCGAGACCACGACGACGTTGCCGTGCTGGTCGGCCAGGCACTGGGTCTCCACGTGCCGGGGACGGTCCAGGAAGCGCTCGACGAAGCACTCGCCGCGGCCGAAGGCGGTGACCGCCTCGCGCACGGCGGAGTCGAACAGGTCGGGGATCTCCTCCATCGTGCGGGCGACCTTGAGGCCGCGGCCCCCGCCGCCGTAGGCCGCCTTGATCGCGACCGGCAGGCCGTGCTCGGTCGCGAAGGCGACGACCTCGTCCGGCCCGTCGACCGGGTCGGTCGTGCCGGGCACGAGCGGCGCCTCCGCCTCCAGCGCGATGTGCCGGGCCTTGACCTTGTCGCCGAGGGAGTCGATCGCCTCGGGGGAGGGGCCGATCCAGGTCAGCCCGGCGTCGATGACGGCCTGCGCGAAGGAGGCGTTCTCCGCGAGGAAGCCGTAGCCCGGGTGCACCGCGTCCGCCCCCGCCTGCCGCGCGACGTCGAGCAGCTTCTCCTGCAGCAGGTAGGACTCGCCGGGGGTGCTGCCGCCCAGCGCGTAAGCCTCGTCCGCCACCTTCACGTGCAGCGCGTCGCGGTCGGGCTCGGCGTAGACCGCCACCGAGCCCAGGCCCGCGTCGGCGCAGGCGCGGGCGATGCGCACGGCGATCTCGCCGCGGTTGGCTATGAGGACCTTGCTGATCGGCATGGGGGTCACCCTAGCCCCAGGGGTATGCCCGACGCGGCGCGACTCCGGCGCGCGACGGCAGACCTCTGCCGGTCGCGGTCGCCGCTGCTCAGGACAGCCGCGCGACGTCCTCGGCGCAGCGCTGCTCCAGCTCGCCCAGCTCGCGCAGGCTGTCCTCGATGTCGCGGCGGCGGCGCTCGAGGTCGGCCCGCCGGTCGCCGATCTGGGAGAGCAGGTAGCGCAGCTGGCCGACCTCGCCCGGCTGGTCGTCGTACATGTCGAGGATCGTCGCGATCTCCTCGAGGGAGAAGCCGAGCCGACGCCCGCGCAGGATGAGCGCGAGGCGGGTGCGCTCGCGGCGGTGGTAGATGCGGCGCTGCCCCTCGCGGTCGGGCCCGAGCAGGCCGAGGTGCTCGTAGTGACGCAGCGCCCGGTGGGTGACGTCGTAGTCGTCAGCCATCTGGGCGATGGTCCACGTCGCTGTGGCGTCGGTCATGGTTGTCCTTACGTCAAGTGGTCCGAGACTATCTTGCTTGACCTTCGCGTCAACGTCAAGCACGATGGTGGGACGGTGACGGGAACCCCCGTGGACCACCCGAGCGCGAGCGAGGATGCGGACGGCGATGTTCGAACTGACGCAGGATCACGAGGAGTTCCGCGGCCTGGTCCGCGAGTTCGCGCAGGGGGAGGTGGCGCCGCACGTCGAGAAGTGGGACATGGACGCCCACTTCCCGACCGAGCTGGTGCCCAAGATGGGCGAGCTGGGGCTCTTCGGGCTCAACGCCCCGGAGGAGTTCGGCGGCGCCGGCACCGAGCACGGCGGCTTCACGTATACCTGTCTCGCCATCGAGGAGCTCGGCCGCGTCGACCAGTCGATCGGCATCACGCTCTCCGCCGGGGTGGGGCTGGGCATCAACCCGATCCTGTCCTACGGCACCCAGGAGCAGAAGGAGCGCTGGCTCCCGGACCTGCTCGCCGGCAAGGCGCTCGCGGGCTTCGGCCTCACCGAGCCGGACGCCGGCTCGGACGCCGCCGCCAGCAAGACCCGGGCCCGGCTCGAGGACGGCGAGTGGGTCGTCAGCGGCTCGAAGGCCTTCATCACCAACTCCGGCACCGACATCACCTCGGTCGTCACGGTGACCGCCAAGACCGGCGAGGACGAGAACGGCAAGCCCGAGATCAGCGCGGTCATGATCCCGGCGGGGACCGAGGGCTTCGTCGTCGAGCCGGCCTACCGCAAGCTCGGCTGGCACATCTCCGACACCCACGGCCTCACCTTCGAGAACTGCCGGGTGCCCGAGGACCACCTGCTCGGCGAGCGGGGCGAAGGCTTCAAGCAGTTCCTCAAGACGCTCGACGACGGCCGGATCGCGATCTCGGCGCTCGCCCTCGGCTGCGCGCAGCGGATGCTCGAGGAGTGCACGGCCTACGGCCAGGAGCGCACCGCCTTCGGCAAGCCGATCGCGGTCAACCAGGGCGTCTCCTTCCAGATCTCCGACCTGGCCGTCATGGTCGAGGCGGCCCGGCTGCTCACCTACAAGGCGGCCTGGCTCAAGGACGAGCAGGAGGCGGGGCGGCGCTCGGTCGCCGAGGTGAAGCAGGCCGCGGCGATCGCCAAGCTCTACTCCACCGAGGCCGCGGTCACCTCGACGCGCATCGCCACCCAGATCTTCGGCGGCAACGGCTTCATGGAGGAGTACCCCGTCGCGCGTTTCTACCGCGACTCCAAGATCCTCGAGATCGGGGAGGGCACCTCGGAGGTGCAGCGGATGGTCATCGCCCGCGGCCTCGGGCTCCCCGCCCGCTGACAGCGGTCGGTGGGTGCTGACACCATGAGGGCCATGAGCGAGGACGCCACCACGACCGACGTGACCGGCGACCCCCGCGTCGCCGACCTGCGGGAACGGCTCGGCACGGCATACCAGGCCTCGGCGGAGCCGAGCGAGCGGGCGCGGGCCAAGCTGGACGGTCAGAACAAGCTCTACGTCCGCGAGCGGATCGCGCTGCTCTTCGACGAGGGCACGTTCGTCGAGGACGGCAGGTATGCCAACGCCACCGCCGAGGGTCTGCCCGCCGACGGCGTGGTCACCGGCCGCGGCGAGGTCGACGGGCGCGCCGCGATCGTCGTCGCCAACGACCCCACGGTCAAGGCGGGGTCCTGGGGCGCGCGCACGGTCGAGAAGATCATCCGCGCCACCGAGGCGGCGCTGCGCGAGGAGCTGCCGGTCTTCTGGTTCGTGGACTCGGCCGGGGCCCGGATCACCGACCAGGTCGACCTCTTCCCCGGGCGTCGGGGCGCGGGGCGGATCTTCCACAACCAGGTCGCGCTGTCCGGCAAGGTGCCGCAGATCTGCTGCCTCTTCGGGCCCAGCGCCGCCGGTGGCGCCTACATCCCCAGCTTCACCGACCTCATCATCATGGTCGAGGGCAACGCGTCGATGTACCTCGGCAGCCCGCGGATGGCCGAGATGGTCGTGGGGGAGCGGGTGTCGCTGGAGGAGATGGGTGGCGCGCGGATGCACTGCACCGTCTCCGGGGTCGGCGACCTGCTCGCCGCGGACGACACCGAGGCGATCGAGCTGGCCCGGCACTTCTTCTCCTACCTGCCCGAGTCGTGGCGCGCCCCGGCACCCGCCTACGAGGGCGAGGAGCCCGCGGTGCCGCTGGGCAGGCATACCGTCCCCGAGGCGGAGTCGGTGCCCTTCGACGTGCACGACGTCATCGACGGCCTCGTCGACGACGACAGCTTCTTCGAGGTCAAGCCGCTCTTCGCCGCCGAGCTGGTCGTCGGGCTGGGGCGGATCGACGGGCAGAGCGTCGGGATCGTCGCCAACAACTCGGCGGTCAAGGGCGGCGTGCTCTTCACCGACTCGGCCGACAAGGCGGCGCGCTTCATCTGGCTGTGCGACGCCTACGGCATCCCCCTGATCTACCTCGCCGACGTGCCGGGATTCATGATCGGCTCCGAGGTCGAGCGCGGCGGCATCATCCGGCACGGCGCCAAGATGGTCTCCGCGGTCTCGGAGGCGACGGTGCCGCAGCTGTGCGTGGTGCTGCGCAAGGCCTACGGCGCCGGGCTGTATGCCATGGGTGGCCCCGGCTTCGGCCCGGACGCGACGATCGCGCTGCCGACGGCGCGGATCGCGGTGATGGGCCCCGAGGCCGCGGTCAACGCGGTCTACGCCAACAAGATCGCCGCGATCGAGGACGAGGGTGAGCGGCAGGCCTTCATCGACGCCCGGCGTGCGGACTACCTCGAGGACGTCGATCTCGAGCGGCTTGCCGCCGACCTCGTCATCGACGCGATCACCGAGCCGGAGGACCTGCGCGCCGAGGTCGTGCACCGGCTGCGGTATGCCGCGCGCCGCGACCGGCACTTCTCCGCCCGCCACCGCAGCATCCCCCCGGTCTGATGGCACAGCGCCCTCGATCCAGCGGGCGGGCCCCGGCGCTCGCCGTGCTCGGCGCGCTCATGATCGTCGGCGGCGTGGTGGTCATCCTCAGCACGCCGGTGTCGTTCGGGTGGTTCGCCTACCAGCCGGTCGAGCCGGTCCGGATCCTCGTGTGGCAGGACGTCGTCGGGCCGATCACCATCTGCGTCGGCGCGGTGCTCCTGGCCCTCGGCAGCTACCTGCTGGGTCGGCGGTCCCGGGAGGGGTGACCTCACCGCATACTTAACAAGACCGTTAAGTATGCGGTAGCCTGGGCGCCATGTCCTCCCTCAACGCGGCGGCCGGCGCCATCGCCAGCGAGTCCCGCCGCCGGGTGGTCGAGCACCTGGCCGACGGGCCCGCCACCGTGAGCGCCCTGGCCGAGGTGCTCGGGATGAGCGTGCCCGGCACCATGCGCCACGTCGACCGCCTGGCGGAGGCCGGGATCGTCCGCCGGACCAAGGCCGGACGCGTCGTCACCGTCGAGCTGGTGCCCGGCAGCCTCGACCCCCTGGCGACCTGGGCCCTGCAGCACCGCCTCTTCTGGGGCAACCACCTGGACCGCCTGGCAGGTCACCTGACAGGTCCCACCGACAGGAGCGAGCCATGAGCGCCAGCACCGTCACCGTCACGCGGGTCGTCCCGGCCGACGCCGACCGCGCCTTCCGGGCGTGGATGGACCCCGCCGAGCTGGCCCGGTGGTGGTGGCCGCAGTGGCCGGACACGACCTACGAGGTCGACGCCCGCCAGGGCGGGCGGCTGCGCATCACGGCCCCCTCCGCCGGGGTGGGCGTGGAGGGGGCCTTCCTCGAGCACGACCCCCCGCGCCGGTTCGTCATGACCTGGACCTGGGTGGACGACCCTGCTGCCGGCGTGCCCGCAGACGCCGCGGTGGACACGGTCGAGGTCACCTTCACCCCGGGCGACGGGGGCACCGAGGTGACGGTGCGGCACACCTCCGACGCGCACGAGCCGGACGGTGGCGCCGCGCAGGGCTGGAACGACGTGCTGGACCGGCTGCCCGGGCACCTGGCGAGCTGACCCTCCGTCTCCACGACCCTACTGGCCCCTACGGCGTGGCCGCGGGGTCGGGAGCGGTCCGACTCCCGCGGCGCCGACCTTGTTAGCCTCCCGGCATGCTCTCCACCCGTCGACAGGCCCCCGGGGGCGTCCCCGGCACGGCAGGCCTGCGCAGGCGTGCCCGCACGGGAGCGCGACGGGTCGCCCAGGCGTTCTCCCGGCCGGTGACCTACGTCGTCGCACCGCACCCGGACGACGAGACCCTGCGGCTCGCCTCCTACATCCCGTGGCTCTGCGCCCGCACCCAGCACCCGGTCGTCCTGGTGGCCGTGAGCGACGGCGGTGCCTCCCGGCGGGCGGAGCTCAAGGGGTGGACCCCGGCCTACGAGAGGGAGTTCCGCCGGTCCGAGCAGGCCGCCGCGTGGTCGGCCCTGACGGCGGGCGCGGGACACATCGTCCGGCTCGGGCTCCCGGACGGCGGCGTCCAGGCGGAGGAGGTCGGTCGGGCGCTGAAGAAGTTGGACCGCCGCGGGGCGCGGTGGGTCGTCGCGGCCCACCCCGACGACGACCACCCGGACCACCGCGCGGTCGTCGAGGCGGTGCAGGGGCTCGGGGCCCGGACCGTGCGGTTCAGCCTGGGCACCCTCATGTCCGGCGAGGCCTCGGTCTACCGGCCGACCCGCAGCAGCGAGGACCAGATCCAGATCGCCGTGGCCGCCTACGAGAACTTCGGCCGGCAGTCCGTCAAGGACGAGTTCTCGGCCCTGCGCAGGCTGGGCTACGTGAGCCGCGTCGTCTCCCGGTCGACGGAGCTCTCCGCTGCGGCGCCCCGCCCGCAGCCGTCGGCGGAGCCGGCACGTGCCGCCGCCTCAGAGCCCTCGCCCCCGGCGCCGGCCCCGCCCATCTTCGTGCTGGGCAACCAGAAGTCGGGGAGCACGGCGATCGCCAGCCTGCTGGCCGAGTGCATCGGCGGGGAGGCCTCGTTGGACGTGCTCTACCAGACCCGCACCCGGTTGGCCGACCTGCTGGGGCAGGAGGACGCGGTCGCCACGCTGGCGCAGCGCCGGCCCAAGGTCTTCGCCGCGGACGTGGTGAAGGACAACGACGTCATCTTCCTGCTGCCCTCGCTGCTGGCGGCCTTCCCGGACGCCCAGGTGGTCTTCGTCGTCCGCGACCCCCGGGACAACATCAGGAGCATCCTCAACCGGGTGGACCTGCCCGGGTCGCAGGCGGACCTCACGGCGGACCAGTACGACGACCTGAGGGAGCGGCTGCCCGGGTGGTACCCCATCCTCACCAACGCGGGGATGGCCACCGGGCCGAGGCAGTACGTGGAGGCGCTGGCGGACCGGTGGGTGCGCGCCGCACAGACCTACGTCGACGCCGCCGAGCACCTGACGCTGCTGCGCTACGAGGACTTCTGCGCCGACAAGCGCGGCAGCATCGAGGCGCTGGCCCGCTCCCTGGGGCGACCGGTCGTGCGCGACATCACCGGCTCGCAGGACCGGCAGTTCCAGCCCCGCGGAGACCGCGAGGTCACCCCCGCGGCCTTCTTCGGCGAGGACAACCTGCGGCGGATCGAGCACACCTGCGGTGCCCTGATGTCCCGCTTCGGCTACCCGGCGACCGACTGACGACCCGGCCCGCGGGAGCGCAGCGCCTCAGCGCAGGTGGTCGCCCCACCAGTCGAGGATGTGCTCGAAGCGCTGCAGCCGGTGCCGCGGCTGGCCCGAGCGCGACAGCTCGTGCCCCTCGCCGGGGAAGACGAGCAGCTTGCTGGGCACGCCGTTCTTGCGCAGCCGCGCGAAGAGTCGCTGGCCCTGCTCCAGCGGGCAGCGGAAGTCGCGCTCGGAGTGGATGACCAGCGTCGGTGTGGTGATCCGGTCGGCCCAGGTCAGCGGTGACTGCTCGTGCTGGAAGGCGCCGGCATACTCGTCGGCGAAGAACCAGCCGATGTCGCTGGTGCCGGCGAAGGAGTCCCAGGCGTTGACAGCGCGCTCGCTGATCGCCGCGGTGAAGCGGTCGGTGTGCCCGACGAGCCAGGTCGTCATCAGTCCGCCGTAGGAGCCGCCCATGACGCCGAGCCGAGAGCCGTCGAGGCCCGGCAGGGTCAGGGCGTGGTCCAGCAGCGCGGTGAGGTCGGCGACGTCGACGGTGCCGATCGCCTCCTTGACCGCCCGTCCGTGCGCCGCGCCGTAGCCGGAGCCGCCTCGCGGGTTGCCCATGACGACGGCATACCCAGCGCCGGCGAGGACCTGGGCCTCGTCGAAGAGGTTGCCGGAGTACTGCGCGTAGGGGCCGCCGTGGATCATGAGGATCACCGGGTGGCCCGCCTTGCGCCGCGGCTTGGTGGTGGGCCGGACCAGCCAGCCGTGCACCGGGTAGCCGTCGCCCGAGGTCGCGTCCAGCTCCTCGGTCTCGATCGGTGCGGCCGTGCCGGTGAGGTGGCTGGCGAAGTCGGTGCGCTGCGTGAGCGTCTCGCCGGAGCGGCCGACGAAGAGCTCGGAGTATGCCTCGCGCGTGCCCGCGACCGCGACGACGACGTCGCCGCCGGCGGCCAGGGCGGTCACGCCGACGTGACCCTCGAGCAGCACCCGGTCGGCCGTGAGGTCACGGACGACGGTGTCGCCGCGCACCTCGAAGGCGGCGACGACCGCGCCGTCGCCGGCGATCACCGGGGCGCAGGCGAGGTGGTCTGTCTCTTCGTCGGTGAGCGCGACCCCGGGGCCGTCGAGCTGGCGCAGCACCGCGTTGCGGGCCACGAAGTCCTGCTTCGAGCTGCCGAGGTCGGCCGCACCGTAGACGGCGGTGCCGTCCGGGCCGACGTGCACGCTGCCGACCGATCCGGTGCCGTCGGTGTGCCGGCGGAAGCCCTTGCCGCGCAGGTCGACCGAGCACACGTCGCTCACGAGGGTGTCCGGGGTCCAGGCGCCGCGCCGGTCGCGAGAGGCGACGAAGGCGATCCGGGTGCCGGCGTGCAGGAAGACGGGCGCGCTGTCGTCACCTCGACCCGAGGTGAGCTGCGTGCTGGGCGGGAGCTCGTCGGCGTCCGGGCCATCGGGATCGGGCAGGTCGGCGAGGTCGAGCAGGAAGAGCTTGCTCGGGCGGTCGAGGACGTAGCCGAGCCCGTCGGCCAGGTAGGTGCTGTGCTCGATGAGCCGCGGCGCCTCCTGGTCGGGCTTGACGGCGTCGTCGGTGCCGTAGCGACCCTGCTCGGGGACGCGGGCGGCATACACGAGCTGCGTGCCCTCGGGAGACCAGGAGAAGGAGCCGACGCCCAGCGGCTGGTCGGTCAGGCGTCGAGCGTCGCCGCCGTCGGCAGGCATGACGTGCAGCTGCGGCGGTCCGTCGTCGCCGGCGCGGAGGAAGGCCAGCTGCGTGCCGTCAGGGGAGTATGCCGGTGCCGAGTCCCGCGTGCTGCTGGTCAACCGGGTGGGCCGGGCGTCGTCCGTGCTCAGGTCGAGCCGCCACAGGCTGGTGAGGTAGCGGTTGTCCTCGGTGTCCGGCCGGCTCACCACGAAGACCACGTCGCGGCTGTGGGGGTGGACGGTGGGGGAGGACAGCGTGCGGATCGTCGTCAGGTCGCTGGGCTTCACCTGCGCGAGCCTACGCCGGGACCGTCAGCCGCTCGTCCGAGCCGTCTGCACGCCTCGACGTCACTCCGGAGCCTGCTCGAGGGGGCTCGTGAGTGACGAGCCGGCGTGCAGATGACGGTCCCGTGGGAGTCGGGACCGTCCCCGAGTCTCACGGGACGATCGCGGCCTCGGGCTCAGCGCCGCTCCCAGGTGACCCAGGCCGTGATGTCCCCGGAGCCAGGCTGGCGACGTGTCTCCATCCACCGCTCCTGGTCCACCTCGGGGAAGCGGGTGCTGCCCTCCGGCTCGAGGTCGACCTCGGTGAGCACCAGCCGGTGGGCGTGTTCGATCGTCTGGGCGTAGATCTCGCCGCCTCCGGCGACGAAGACCTCACCGTCGCCGGCCATGAGCAAGGCCTCGGACAGGGAGTGCGCGACCTCTGCCCCGGGCGCCGACCAGTCGCGCTGCCGCGTCACGACGATCGTGCGACGCCCGGGCAGTGCCCGCCCGATGGAGTCCCAGGTGCCGCGCCCCATGAGCAGCACGCCGCCCATCGTGGTGTCCTTGAAGAAGCGCAGGTCCTCGGGGAGGTGCCACGGCATCGCGGCGCCGTCGCCGATGACGCCGTTGCGCCCGACGGCCGCGACGAGCGTCAGCCGCTGCGCGAAGCCGTGGGTGAGCAGCGCCCCGCGCGCGCCCGCGGCGAGGGCCTCCAGCGCCAGCCGCTCGTGCGGCACGACGCGGTCGGGCAGGTCGTCCAGGGGCCACCACTGCAGGCGCGCGGCCCGGTGCGGCTCGGCGACGTGCGGCTCGCCCGCCCACCGGTCGGTGGCGACGAAGACGTCGACCCGTTGCTCGAAGGGGTCTGGCAGCGCGATGGTCCGGTGCACCGTCGCGACGTGCTCGAGGTCGTCCTCGACCAGCTCGACGCCGATCTCCTCGGCGGCCTCGCGGACCCCGGCGCGCCAGAAGCTCTCGCCCGGCTCGACATGGCCTGCGGCCCCGCAGGCCCACCAGCCGTCCATGTAGGGCGTGCCCTGCCGCAGCTGCAGCAGCACCTCGGTCCCCGAGGGTCCCTGACGACGCAGCACGACGTAGGTCGCGGGCACGAGCGCACCCGGACGGGACCGGCGTGCCGCCTCGTCGCGGGGCGCACCCTGCCCGGCGTCCGTCACCGACGACGGGGTCGACGGCTGCGTCATACCGCGATCGGGGCCTTGATCGTCGGGGCCGCGACGTAGTCGCGCACCTCGACGTCCTCCAGCTCGAAGGCGTCGATCGCCCGGACCTCCGGGTTGAGCAACAGGGAGGGGAGCGGCCCTGGTGTCCGGGTGAGCTGCTCGGCGGCCTGGTCGAGGTGGTTGAGGTAGAGGTGCGCGTCGCCGAGGGTGTGCACGAAGTCCTTGGCGCGCAGGTCTGTGACCTGCGCCACCATGTGCGTCAGCAGGGCGTAGGACGCGATGTTGAAGGGGACGCCGAGGAAGGTGTCGGCGCTGCGCTGGTAGAGCTGGCAGGACAGCCACCCGCGCCGGTCCTCGTCGTCCGGCGCGGCGGGCGCGACGTAGAACTGGAACAGCGTGTGGCAGGGCGGCAGGGCCATCGAGTCGACGTCGGCGACGTTCCACGCCGAGACGATGTGACGGCGGGAGTCGGGGTTGGTCCTCAGGCCGTCGACGAGCCGCTGGATCTGGTCGATCGTCCCCCCGTCCGGGGTCGGCCAGGAGCGCCACTGGTGGCCGTAGACCGGCCCGAGGTCCCCCTGCTCGTCGGCCCACTCGTCCCAGATCGTGATCCTGCGCTCCTGCAGCCAGCGCACGTTGGTGTCCCCGCGCAGGAACCACAGCAGCTCACCGATGATCGAGCGCAGGTGCAGCTTCTTCGTCGTCAGCGCCGGGAAACCCTCGGTCAGGTCGAAGCGCATCTGGTGGCCGAAGACGGACAGCGTCCCCGTGCCGGTCCGGTCCTCCTTGCGCACCCCCTCGGTGCGGATCCGCTCCAGGAGGTCGAGGTATGCCTGCATGCCGGCCAGCGTAGCGGCGCCCGCCGACCGTCACGGTCAACCACCGGCGACGAGCGCCACGCACGCGAGGCACAGCGCCAGGCCCATGAGCTGGGAGCGCCCTAGCCGCTCGCGCAGCACGGTGGCCGCCAGCAGCACGGTCACGGCGGGGTAGAGCGAGGTGACGACCGCGGCCACGGTGAGGAGCCCGGCCTGCGTCGCCAGCAGGAAGGCCAGCGCCGCCAGCGTGGCGAGCACGCCCGCGACCAGACCGCCACCGACCTCGAGGGCCCTCCGCGGGCGCCAGCTGTCACCGAGCAGGGTCGCCGTGAGCGCCACGCTGACCAGGCCCACCGCCTGCGTCACCGCGAGCGGCCAGTAGCCGGCGCTCTGCGGCACCTGCCCGATCGCCGCGAAGAGCAGCCCGAAGCCGGCCCCGGCCAGGACGCCGTCGACCAGCCCCTGCGCGAGGCGCCCGCCCTCGCCGGGCTCGCGGCTGACCAGCCAGATCCCCGGCAGGGCTGCGGCGATGCCGCACCACACCAGCACTCCCGGCCGCTCGCCGGCCACGACGGCCACGGCCACCGGCAGCACCGCCGCGCCGACCCCGGAGACGGGAGCCACCACCCCCATCCGGCCCGAGCTCAGGCCGCGGTAGAGGAAGGCGCCGCCCAGCCCGCTACCCACCCCGGCGAGCGCGCCCCACGCGAGATCGATTGCGGTCGGCTCCCCGGTGCGGGAGAGCGCGACGAGCACCGCGCCCACCAGCCCCCCGACGGCACACATGAGCGCGACCGGCCAGGGCGAGCTACGCCGCGAGGCGACCCCGCCGACGAAGTCGGACAGCCCGTAGGACAGCGCCGCCACGAGCGCCAGGACCACACCCATACCGCGTCCTCTCCTCCGGTTAGTCTTTCGCCATGAGCCATCCTCACCCCGAGCTGACCGCGCCCCCGCCCCTCAAGGACGGGGGCGTCCGCGTCATCCCGCTCGGCGGGCTCGGCGAGGTGGGTCGCAACATGGCCGTCATCGAGCACCGGGGCAAGCTGCTCGTCGTGGACTGCGGGGTCCTCTTCCCCGAGGAGCACCACCCGGGCGTCGACCTCATCCTGCCCGACTTCAGCCCGATCGAGGACCGGCTCGACGACATCGTCGCGATCGTCCTCACGCACGGGCACGAGGACCACATCGGCGCCGTGCCCTACCTCCTGCGGCTCAAGCCGGACATCCCGCTCGTGGGCTCGCAGCTCACGCTGGCCCTCATCGAGGCCAAGCTCAAGGAGCACAAGATCACCCCGTTGACCCTGGCGGTGCGCGAGGGCGGTCGGGAGCAGCTGGGCCCCTTCGACTGCGAGTTCGTCGCGGTCAACCACTCCATCCCGGACGCGCTCGCGGTCTTCATCCGCACCTCCGGCGGCACGATCCTGCACACCGGCGACTTCAAGATGGACCAGCTGCCGCTGGACGGCCGGATCACCGACCTGCGCGCCTTCGCCCGGCTGGGGGAGGAGGGCGTCGACCTGTTCATGACCGACTCCACCAACGCCCACGTCCCGGGCTTCACGACCCCGGAGCGGCAGATCGCCCCGGCGATCGAGCGGGTCTTCCACAACGCCGAGCGGCGGATCATCGTCGCCTGCTTCTCCTCCCACGTCCACCGCGTCCAGCAGGTGCTCGACGCCGCGGAGGAGTCGGGCCGCAAGGTCGCGATGGTGGGGCGCTCGATGATCCGCAACATGGGCATCGCCGCCGAGCTGGGCTACCTCCGTGTCCCGGACGGGGTGCTCGTCGACCTCAACCGGCTGACCAAGCTGCCGGACGACCAGCAGGTGCTCGTCTGCACCGGATCCCAGGGCGAGCCGATGGCGGCGCTGTCCCGGATGGCCAACGGCGACCACAAGATCGACGTCGGCGAGGGGGACACGGTGCTGCTCGCCTCCTCCCTCATCCCCGGCAACGAGAACGCCGTCTACCGCGTCATCAACGGCCTCACCCGCCGCGGCGCCGACGTCGTGCACAAGGAGAACGCCCTGGTGCACGTCTCCGGGCACGCCAGCGCCGGTGAGCTGCTCTACTGCTACAACATCGTCAAGCCGCGCAACGTCCTCCCGGTCCACGGGGAGTGGCGCCACATGGTCGCCAACGGCGACCTCGCGGTGCAAACGGGCGTGCCGCGCGACAACGTCGTGCTCGCCGAGGACGGCGTGGTCGTCGACCTCGTCGACGGCCGGGCGCGCATCGCCGGCGCCGTGGACTGCGGGTATGTCTACGTCGACGGATCGCTCGTCGGCGCGGCGGACGAGACGATGCTCAAGGACCGCCGCATCCTGCGCGACGAGGGCTTCGTGACGATCATCGTCGTGCGCGACTCCTCGACGGGGGCCATCGCCGCCGGCCCGGAGATCCAGACCCGCGGGTTCGCGGAGGGGCAGGACGTCTTCGAGCGGGTGCAGCCCAAGCTCGTGGCGGCCCTGGAGGAGGCGCGGCGCAACGGGGTGCAGGACACCCACCAGCTGCAGCAGGTCATCCGCCGCACGGTGGGATCCTTCGTGGGCAACAAGCTGCGCCGCCGCCCGATGATCATCCCCATCGTCGTCGACGCCTGACACCGGCTCCGGGGGGGGGGTGTGCCGTGCGCCGCGTCCTCGTCACGCTCGCCTGGACATGGTGGCTGGCGGCGGCCGGGCTCACCGCGCTGCGCTGGGTCGACGCCGCCGGTCCGGTGCCGGTGCTGCAGTCCGGTCTGGTCCTCGTCGGCCTGAGCCTGGTGCCGCTCGCGGCCCTCGCCTGGGCCTCGGCCCGGTGGCTGCTGCTCGTGGCGGCGGTCCTGCTGGGGCTGGTGCACGGCGCGCTCGCCGCGCCCTGGCTGGTGCCGGACACCGTGCCCGCCGGCCGCGACGACCTCGTCGTCGCTGCCGCCAACCTGGAGTACGGCCGGGGGAGCCTGGAGGACCTCGCCGCGCTGGTCGACGAGCGCCAGGTCGACGCCCTCGTGCTGGTCGAGATGACACCGGAGGCGCAGGCGCGGCTCGAGGGAACGGCCCTCGACCGCGCCCTGCCTGTCCGCGCCGGCACCCTCCGGTCCGACGCGGGCGGGACGCTCGTGCTCGCCCGCGAGGGAGTGGGCGGGGGTGCTGGCGTCGCAACCGGCGCTGGTGGCGCGGATGTCATCGACGAGCCGTATCTCTTCGACCAGGTCCGTCTCCCGATCACCCGGGGCGAGCAGACCGTGACGCTGCTCGGGGCGCATACCCGTCCTCCGTCGGTCGCCGGCTCGGCGGCGTGGCGTGAGGAGCTGGGGTGGCTCGGCGCGGACGCGGCCGGCCTCGAGGGTCCGCTGCTCGTGGTCGGCGACCTCAACGCCTCGACCGGGCACCCCGCGCTGCGCCAGGTCAAGGACGACGCGGGGCTGCGGGACGCGCACGAGGACTCCGGGTCGGGGTGGGTGCGCACCTGGCCGACGGAGGGGCTGCTGCCGGCCTTCGTGCAGATCGACCATGTGCTGGTGCGGGGGCTGGAGGTCGTCGACGCCGGTGCGGCGACGGTCTCCGGCTCGGACCACGCGACGGTCTGGGCTCGGCTGCGCCTGCCCTGATGGCTGCGGTCGCGGTGCGAGCCGGGTCAGTCCTCCGGGTGGTCCGGCCGGCCGAGACGCTTGCGCAGTTTGGCGGCCTCCTCGGCGATCTCCTTCTCCGTGGGCTCCCGGTCGAAGGTGAGGCTGGCGCCGTGGATGGCCACCCCGATGCCCCAGCCCATCATCGGCCAGATGGGCCAGAAGTACTCCCCGAAGCCGCCGCTCACCAGCCAGATGAGGGTGAGCAGCCCCATGATGAGCGCATACATCATGAAGTGCTGTCGCCACTCCTGGCGCGCCTCGATCTTCGCGAGCGCACGCTTGCGCATCTCCGGGTCGAGCTCGGTGCTCGGGCGGTAGGGCTGCAGCGGGAAGTTCCCCTCGACCGGGTCGGTCGGTCCCTGCGGTGGCTGGCTCACGGACCCAGCGTACTCAGCGGGATGCGTGGCCATGGCTCGATCGACCGTCGATCGTCCGCGAGATGACCGGCACGAGACAGAGCCCCCAGCCGATCATCGCCCAGGCGGGCCAGAAGTAGCCGCCGCCGCTCAGCGCCCAGACGGCGACCAGCATCGCCGAGAGCGGGGCCACGCCGACGACCCGCGAGCGGTCGCCGTGCCCGCCGCACCCGGCAGGACGCCGGTCTCGTCGCGCCTCCCTCTCCTCCGGCAGCTCCTCCTGACCGCCCGTCCCCGGCGTCGGCAGCGGGGGCGGGGTGGTCGAGCTCTGGTCCGTGCTGGTCGTGGGTTGCACCCGGATGTCCATGACGTCTCCTCGGTCTCGTCCGTCGTTCTCGACTCGACGGTATGCCCGCCCCCTCACCGCGCGGAGTGACAGATGTCAGCAGGTCGCCGGGAGCGCCGTCACGCTCTCCGGCGTGGGACCCCTGTGACGGAGGTGAACATTGGGTACCGTGCGACCGTGGCCAAGACTGCGACGACCTCGACCCGTGCCGGTTCCGGCGGCGCCTCCCGGCGCCCCGCGAGCCGGTCGACGTCATCGAAGGGCAGGAGCACGTCCGGCTCCGCCCGCGGCACGGCGTCCGGTGCCCGCAAGGACCAGGGTCCCTCGCTGCCCGGGCGGGCGTGGCGCGGCGTCGCCGGCGTGACCGGCGGCACGGTGCGGGCCATGACCGACACGGCGCACGACCTCGAGCCGGAGCACCGGCGCGACGGCGCCGGCTTCCTCCTGCTCGCGCTCGCCCTGGTCGTGGCCCTGCGCGAGTGGTGGGGTCTGGACGGCTTCGTGGGCGACGTCATCCACGTCGCCGCGGCCGGGACCTTCGGGCGCGTCGCGCTCGTGCTTCCCGCCGTCCTCGTCTTCTTCGCGGTGCGGCTCTTCCGCGCCCCCGACGAGCAGCAGGCAACCAACCGCATGAGCATCGGGACGACCGCGATGCTCGTGGCCGCCAGCGGCATCACGCACCTGGCGACCGGCAACCCGGACTACGCCGAGGGCTCGCACGTGCTCCAGCGCTCCGGGGGGATCCTCGGCTTCCTCGCCTCCTCGATCCCGGCCGCGGCGATCACCGTGACCGGGGCATACATCCTGCTCAGCCTGCTCGGGGTCTTCGGCCTGCTCGTCCTCACCCGCACCCCGGTCCACCGCATCCCCGACCGGCTGCGCGAGGTGGAGCAGCAGCTCTTCGACTCCGCGCGCTTCGACCGCGTCGACGAGGACGGCAACCCCCTGCCCCGGCGGCGGCGCGGCGCGGGCGAGCTCGACGGCCCCCGGGACGGCGACGTCGCCTTCGAGCAGGCGGCGCAGGTCGACCCCGCGGCCAAGGGCCGCGGTCAGCGCCGTGCCGGCACCGCTCCGTCCCGCAAGGCTCCCGCCGAGGACCCGGACCGCACCGGCGACGCGCCCCGGCCCAAGGCGGCCCGGCGCGGCGCGCGCGCCGAGGGCGACTCCACCGAGGAGATCCCCCCGCTGCGCCCCGGCCAGAAGCGGCCCGCCGCCCCCTCCGCGGTCGAGAAGGCCAAGGCCACCAAGGCCGAGCTCGAGGCACCGCCGACGACCCAGCTGCCGCAACGGGTCGAGCAGCTCCAGCTCGCGGGCGACGTCACCTACACGCTGCCCGAGTCGGTCCTGCTCCGGCCGGGCACCCCGCACAAGGAGCGCTCGGAGGCCAACGACAAGGTCGTCGAGGCGCTGACCGGCGTGCTCGAGGACTTCAACATCGACGCCCAGGTCACCGACTTCACCCGCGGCCCGACCGTCACCCGCTACGAGGTCGAGCTCGGACCGGGCGTCAAGGTCGAGCGGATCACCGCGCTCTCCAAGAACATCGCGTATGCCGTCGCGAGCGCCGACGTGCGCATCCTCTCGCCGATCCCGGGCAAGTCCGCCGTGGGTGTCGAGATCCCCAACGCCGACCGCGAGAACGTCAGCCTCGGCGACGTGCTGCGCAGCCAGACGGCGCGCAACAACACCCACCCGATGGTCATGGGGGTCGGCAAGGACGTCGAGGGCGGCTACGTCATCGCCAACCTCGCCAAGATGCCGCACATGCTCGTCGCCGGCGCCACCGGCTCCGGAAAGTCGAGCTTCGTCAACTCGATGATCACCTCGATCCTCATGCGGGCGACCCCGGACGAGGTGCGCCTCATCCTCGTGGACCCGAAGCGGGTGGAGCTGACGGCATACGAGGGGATCCCGCACCTCATCACCCCCATCATCACGAGCCCCAAGAAGGCGGCCGAGGCGCTGGCCTGGGTGGTCAAGGAGATGGACCACCGCTACGACGACCTCGCGGCGTACGGCTACAAGCACATCGACGACTTCAACAAGGCGATCCGGGCCGGCAAGGTCACCCCGCCGCCGGGCTCGGAGCGGGTCCTGCAGCCCTACCCCTACCTCCTCGTGGTCGTCGACGAGCTCGCCGACCTCATGATGGTCGCCCCGCGCGACGTCGAGGAGTCGGTCGTGCGGATCACCCAGCTCGCCCGCGCCGCCGGCATCCACCTCGTCCTCGCGACTCAGCGCCCCAGCGTCGACGTCGTCACCGGTCTCATCAAGGCCAACGTGCCGAGCCGGATGGCCTTCGCGACGTCCTCGCTCGCCGACTCCCGCGTCGTCCTGGACCAGCCGGGCGCCGAGAAGCTCATCGGCATGGGCGACGCGCTCTTCCTGCCGATGGGCGCCAGCAAGACGATGCGCGTCCAGGGCTCGTGGGTCAGCGAGTCCGAGATCCACGACGTCGTCGCGCACGTCACCGGCCAGCTCAAGCCGAGGTACGTCGAGGAGGTCCTGGCCACCCCGGTGAAGAAGCAGATCGACGAGGACATCGGCGACGACCTCGACCTGCTGCTGCAGGCGACCGAGCAGGTCGTCACGACGCAGTTCGGGTCGACCTCGATGCTGCAGCGCAAGCTGCGGGTCGGCTTCGCCAAGGCCGGCCGGCTCATGGACCTCATGGAGAGCCGCGGCATCGTCGGGCCGTCCGAGGGCAGCAAGGCCCGCGACGTGCTCGTCAAGCCGGACGACCTGGAGTCCACGCTCGCGCTGCTGCAGGGACAGGACCCGCCCCGTCCGGAGATCGAGAGCGACACCACGCCCTTCGACGCCGACCCGAGCGAGGTCGCCGACGAGCCCGACGACGGCGACGAGGCCCGGTATGCCGGGGCCGGCGGCTCCGCGTCGGGTGCCGGGAGGGCGCGCGACGACCGCTACGACGGCGACCCCGTCAGCGGCAGCTACGTCGAGGACGAGGAGGAGCCCGAAAGCGAGGACGCCTGGGACCTCACGGGGAGGGGCTGACGTGGCACCGTCGCGCGAGGTCTCGCTGACGTGGGTGACCGAGGGCACGCGCC
Source organism: Serinicoccus hydrothermalis (assembly GCF_001685415.1). NCBI lineage: Bacteria > Bacillati > Actinomycetota > Actinomycetes > Micrococcales > Ornithinimicrobiaceae > Serinicoccus > Serinicoccus hydrothermalis. The sequence goes on from NZ_CP014989.1 coordinate 3,413,171, forward strand.
TGTGGGACGCGACCCTGGCCGCGCTGGAGGGTCCGGCCCTAGAGGCGCCCTCGGCCCTGCCCGGGTGGAGCCGCGCGCACGTCGTGGCGCACGTCGCGCTCAACGCCGAGGCGCTGCTCAACCTCCTGACCTGGGCCAGGACCGGGGTCGAGACGCCGATGTATGCCTCGCCCGAGTCGCGGGACGCCGACATCGAGGAGCTCGCGGCCGCCGACCCGCAGGACGTGCGCGCCCGCTCGGAGCAGGCCACGCGTGAGCTCGACGAGGGCGTCGCCGCCCTGGACGAGGAGCACTGGGAGGCCCGCGTCCGGGTCCGGCAGGGCACCGAGGTCCCGGCCTCGGTCGTCCCGTGGCTGCGCGCCCGGGAGGTCTACCTGCACGCCCTCGACCTCGACGGCGCCGCGACCGACGAGGACCTCCCCGACGACTTCGCCAGCGCCCTCGTGGAGGACGCGGCGAAGCAGCGCTCGCGCGACGAGACCCACCCGAGCCTGGTGCTGCGGGAGGACGGGGTCGGCCGCTGGGAGATCGGGCGGCCCGGTCCCGACGCCACCGAGGTGGTCGGCGACGTCCGCGCCCTCGCGGCCTGGGTCACCGGCCGCCCCACGACCCTCCCGGTCGCGACGGCGGACGGGCAGCCGCTGCCCGAGCTGCCGGCCTGGCTCTGACGGACCGGCCCTGACCGCGACCGGACGTCTAGCGTCCGGCGACCGCCTCGGCGTCCCGCAGGACGCGCAGCACGTTGCCGTGGGTGAGCCCGCGCCGGTCCTCCTCGCTCCACCCCCGGTCGGCCAGCTCGGCCAGCAGCGCCGGGTAGGTCGAGACGTCCTCGAGCCCGACGACCACCTGCTCGGTGCCGTCGAGGTCGCCACCGAGGCCGACGTGCTCCACCCCGGCGACCTCCCGGAGGTGGTCGAGGTGGTCGGCCACCTGGGCGAGGGTGGCCTCCGGGCGGGGGTGCCGCTCCTGCCGGGCCAGGCTGAAGGCGGTCATGACGGGGTGGTCGTTGGGGTCGATCCCTGCCGCCCGGGCCGCCTCGCGCGACTCCAGCTTCCACTCCCAGCATTCCTGCGCCACAAACTGCGGCACGAAGGTCGCCATGCACACCCCGCCGCCCGCGGCCATCCGCTCCAGCACGTCGTCCGGCACGTTGCGGGGCGAGCCGCACAGCGCGAGGGCGTTGCTGTGGCTGAAGACCACCGGCGCCTGTGACACCTCCAGCGCGTCCCGCATCGTCGCCGCGGCGACGTGCGACAGGTCGACGAGCATCCCGACCCGGTTCATCTCGCGCACGACCTCGCGCCCGAACTCGGTGAGCCCTCCGTGCTCGGGCTCGTCCGTCGCGCTGTCCGCCCAGGGCGTGTTGTGGTTGTGCGTCAGGGTCAGGTAGCGCACCCCGAGCCGGTGCAGCACCCGCAGCACGCCGAGCGAGGACCCGATCGAGTGCCCGCCCTCGGCGCCCAGCAGGGAGGCCACCCGCCCCTGCGCCATCGCCGCCTCCACCTGGGCCGCGGTGGTCGCCAGCGCGAGGCGGTCGGCATACCTCGCGACCATCCGGTGCACGAGGTCGACCTGCTCCAGGGTGGCGACCACGGCCTGCGCCTCGGTGAGGGAGGAGGGGACGTAGACCGACCAGAACTGCCCGCCGACGCCGCCGCGCCGCAGCCGCTCCAGATCGGTATGCAGACCGCGCGCCGAGGTGTCGGCGTCCAGCGCGACCTCGAGGGCCCGCTCGGCACCGGCGAGCTCGCGCAGCGCCCAGGGCAGGTCGTTGTGGCCGTCGACGACGAGGAGATCAGGGAGGGTGGCGTCCGTCACCGGCCCATCAGACCACGCCCGGCGCCACGGCGCCGCGGCTAGGTCGGCACCCTGTGACGCACCTACACTCGGGGAATGTCCTCGCCCACCCGCAGCGTCGCCGTCGTCACCCTCGGGTGCACCCGCAACGAGGTGGACTCCGAGGAGCTGGCCGGCCGCCTCGCCTCCGAGGGCTGGACGCTGGTGGACGACGCCGCCGAGGCGGACGTCGCCGTGGTCAACACCTGCGGCTTCGTCGAGCAGGCCAAGAAGGACTCCATCGACGCGCTGCTCGAGGCCAACGACCTCAAGGAGACCGGCCGCACGCAGAAGGTCGTGGCCGTCGGCTGCATGGCCGAGCGCTACGGCGAGCAGCTCGCCGCCGAGCTGCCCGAGGCGGACGCCGTCCTCGGCTTCGACTCCTACCGCGACATGTCGACGCACCTGCGCAGCATCCTGGCCGGGGAGGCCGTGCCCTCGCACGTGCCCTCCGACCGACGGCGGCTGCTGCCGATCTCACCGCGCGACCGGCATACCTCCTCATCGGGGGTCGCCCTGCCCGGGCACCAGCAGCCGGCCACCCCGACCGGCCAGGACGAGCCCGACCGCGTGCCGCTGGAGCAGGTCGCGCCGGCCACCGGCCCCCGCGTCGTGCGGGCGCGCCTGGACGGTCGCCCCTGGGCGCCGCTGAAGATCGCCTCGGGCTGCGACCGGCGGTGCGCGTTCTGCGCGATCCCGATGTTCCGCGGCGCCTTCGTCTCGCGGACGCCGCAGGAGATCCTCGCCGAGGCCGCGTGGCTGGGGGAGCGCGGCGTCAAGGAGGTCTTCCTCGTCAGCGAGAACACCACGTCCTACGGCAAGGACCTCGGCGACCTGCGGCTCGTGGACGCGCTGCTGCCCGAGCTCACCCAGGTCGCCGGCATCGAGCGGGTGCGAGTGTCCTACCTGCAGCCGGCCGAGATCCGGCCCGACCTGCTCGACGCGATGGCCTCCACGCCGGGCGTCGTGCCCTACTTCGACATCTCCTTCCAGCACGCCTCCGGGCCGCTGCTGCGTCGGATGCGCCGCTTCGGCGACCGCGCGTCCTTCCTCGGCCTGCTCGAGCAGGTCCGTGCCCGGGTGCCCGAGGCCGGCATCCGCACCAACGTCATCGTCGGCTTCCCGGGGGAGACCGAGGACGACCTCGCCGAGCTCACCGCCTTCCTCACCGAGGCGCGGCTGGACGTCGTGGGGGTCTTCGGCTACTCCGACGAGGACGGCACCGAGGCCGAGGGGTATGCCGACAAGCTCGACGAGGACGTCGTCCGGGAGCGGGTCGAGCAGGTGCAGGCGCTCGTCGAGGAGCTCACCGCGCAGCGCGCCGCCGAGCGCGTCGGCACGCTCGTCGAGGTGCTCGTGGAGTCGGTGGAGATGGACGATGCCGACGTCGACGAGCCCCGTCTGGTGGGCCGCGCCGGCCAGCAGGGGCCGGACGTCGACGGCGTGACCTACCTCGTCACCGAGGACGGGGGTGTGCCCGAGCTCGCCCCCAGCGCCCTGGTCACCGCACGGGTCGTGGACTCCGAGGGCGTCGACCTCGTGGCGGTCCCGGAGACCCCTGCGGGGGACCGGCCGTGATCGGCCCGCACGACCCTGACGGCCCGGAGATCGCGACGGCCGCGGTGGCGGAGCGGGTGTCGTCGTGGAACCTGCCCAACGCGCTCACCGTGCTGCGCATCCTGCTCGTGCCGCTCTTCGGCTGGCTGCTGCTCTCCGGCGGCGGCGAGGACGTGGGCCTGCGGTGGTGGGCGCTGGTGGTCTTCCTCGTCGCGATCGGCACCGACTGGGTGGACGGGCACCTGGCCCGCAAGCACGCGCTCATCACCTCCTTCGGCAAGCTCATGGACCCGATCGCCGACAAGGCGCTCATCGGGATGGCGCTCATCGGCCTGTCCCTGCTCTCCCTGCTGCCCTGGTGGGTGACCGTCGTCATCCTCGTGCGCGAGGTCGCCATCACCCTCATGCGCTTCGTCGTCATCCGGCGCGGCGTCATCCCGGCCAGCCGCGGCGGCAAGCTCAAGACCGTGCTCCAGTCGATCGGCATCGCGGTCGTGCTGGCCCCGCTCGGCGGTGTCGTCGACGCGATCGGTGTGTGGGTCATGTATGCCGCGGCGGTCGTCACCGTCGTCACCGGCGTCGACTACGTGCGCCAGGCCTTCGCCCGGCCAAGCAGCAGGTCGTGACCGCCCCCGCGCAGGTCGTCGCCCTGCTGCGGGACCGGGGCGAGAGCGTGGGCACGGCGGAGTCGCTCACCGGGGGGATGGTGTCCGCCGCGCTGACCGACGTGCCGGGGGCCAGCGCCGTGGTGCGCGGCGCGGTCGTGGCCTACGCCGCGGAGGTCAAGGAGGCGCTGCTCGGGGTCCCGTCCGAGGTCGTGCGCGAGCGCGGCACCGTCTCCCAAGAGTGTGCGGAGGCGATGGCCCTCGGCGGGGCGCGGTCGCTGGGTGCGGACTGGTGCCTGGCGACGACCGGGGTCGCGGGACCAGACCCCAGCGAGGGACACCCGGTGGGGACCGTGCACCTCGCCCTGGCCCACGGGGAACAGGTGGTGGGTCACCGGGTGTTGACCCTGCGTGGAGACCGTGACCAGATCCGCGCCGGCACCGTCGAGCAGGCTCTCGAGCTGCTCCGGGGACGCCTGAGCGGGGCTGTGTCAGCGGCACGGGGTACGGTAGAGACAGGACCTGCCGCCGCGGCACCCGTGGCCGGGAGGACCACCACGCAGGATCGAGACGCGCGACGAGAGGACGAGGAGGGTTGACGATGGTGCTGCTGCGACGTGAGCTGGGTGACGCGCTCCGGGAGACGCGCCAGACGCAGGGGCGCACCCTGCGCGAGGTCAGCTCCTCGGCGTCCTGCTCCCTGGGCTACCTCTCCGAGATCGAGCGCGGGGAGAAGGAAGCCAGCTCTGAGCTGCTGGCCTCGATCTGCCGGGCGCTGGACGTGCCGCTCTCCCAGATGCTGTCGACGGTCGCCGACCGGGTCAGCCTCACCGAGACCGCCGAGACGCAGATGACCACGGTGCTCACCGAGGGCCTGGCCAGGACGATCGACACCCGGCGTATGCCCCGCCGCGACGCGGTCGTCCCCGCCGCCTGAGCCCCGCCCGGCTCCTCACGCCCGCGGCGTGACCCCGACCCGGTAGCCCCACGCCGGCAGCTCCCAGACCGAGCCCTCGGCATACTCCACGGTGCTGTCGCCGTCGAAGGCGTCGACGTAGCCCAGGTCCTGCCCCGGAGCCACCGCCAGCGTGATGCGCGCCGGCGCGTCGCTGAGGTTGAAGGCCGCGACCACGGCGTCCCCGGACTCGTGCACGCGCACGAAGCTGATGACCCGGTCCTCCGCGTCGTTGGGCACCCGCACCATGCGCGCGCCCCACGCGGCGTTCCACAGCGCCGGGTGCGCTTTCTTCAGCGCGATGAGCCGCCGGTAGAGCTCGCCCTGGGGGTCCTCGCGCCAGACGATCTCGTCCTTGTCGAAGAAGGTGAGCCGCCGGTCGTTGCCGGCCTCCTGCCCGCTGTAGATCATCGGGATCCCCTCGCTGACCACCGACATGACGACCGCGGCGTCGAGCATCGGGCCGAACTGCTCGTACTCCGTGCCCTCCCAGGCGTTCTTGTCGTGGTTGGACACGAAGAGCATGCGCATGACGTCGCGGGGGTAGGCCCGCTCGTTCCAGGCGTAGTAGACCTTGAGGTCGGTGGCGCTCGCCCGGCCGTGCGCGATGTGGTGCATGGTCTCGTTCCAGGACCAGGCGTACGTCGCGTCGAAGGCGCCGACGTGCAGGTCGCGGTTCTCCCACTCGGCGAGCAGGAAGACCGGCTTGATCGCCTCCAGCTCGGCCCGCGCGGTCTCCCAGAAGTCCACGGGGACGTAGCCGGCGACGTCGCAGCGGAAGCCGTCGATGTCGGCCTCGCGCACCCAGTGGGCCATGGCCTGCGCCATGTAGGCCCGCAGCCCCGGCTGGTCGTAGTCGAGGTCGATGACGTCGTCCCAGTCCCACCACGGGGTCGGCACGAAGTCGCCCTTGAAGTCGGTGCGGTACCACTCCGGGTGCTCGGTGGTCAGCGCGTTGTCCCACGCGGTGTGGTTGGCGACCCAGTCGACGATGACCCGCAGGCCGAGGTCGTGCGCGCGGTCCACGAAGTCGCGCAGGTCGCCCAGCGTGCCGAACTCGGGGTTGACCGCGAGGTAGTCGCGCACGGCGTACGGGGAGCCCAGCCCGCCCTTGCGGTTCTGCTCGCCGATGGGGTTGATCGGCATGAGCCAGAGGATGTCGACGCCCAGGTCGCGCAGCCGGGGCAGGTGCTCGGCGGCGGCGGCGAAGGTGCCCTCGGGGGTGAAGTGGCGCTGGTTGATCTGGTAGATCACCGCGTCCTTGGACCACTCGGGGTGGGTGAGGCGGACCGGGGCGGCGGGGGTGTGGTCGGAGGTCGGCACGACGCGCCAGTATGTCGTGCGGCGCCCCGACGGTCCACCGGGCGGGGGAGCAGGCCGGGCGGGTACGCTCCGGGGCCATGCCCGCCCCCGTCGTCCGCGCTCGCTGATGCACCTCGACATCACGCACGAGCAGGGCCGGGTGCGGGTCGGGCTGGTCCCGGGCGAGGGGGAGCCGGACGAGCGCAAGGGGGCTCTGGCCCGGCATACCGCGACCTTCGAGGTGGGGGTGGAGCCGGGTGCGGTGCACCCCGACCTGCTCGTGCTCTCGGCGGTCCTCTCGGCCCGGCCGTGGATCGTGCGGAAGGTGCCGGTCACCACGTCGGTCGCCGCGAGCCCGGCGCTCGCTCAGGCGCTGCGCGAGGGGCCCGGGCTGCGGCTGGGGACGGTGGACCCCCACCTGACGCCCCGGCCCCGGCCGATGGACGGCGACGGGGCACCTGGGCTGTGCTTCAGCGGCGGGACCGACAGCGTCGCGACGCTCGCCGTGATGCCGGCGCGGACCCGGTCCTACCACCTGCTGCGCCGCGCTCCGCAGGGGGACCCTCGGGCCACGATGTTCGTCACCCGCGCCGCCGAGCAGTCCTGTGCGCTGCTCCGCGCGCAGGGATGGCCGGTCGAGGTGGTGGGCAGCGACGTGGAGTACCTCCGCGCCGAGATGGGCTTCCCGCACGACTTCACGACGGCGGTGCCGTTGCTCCTGCACGCCGACCGGGACGCGCTGGACGCCGTGGCCTGGGGCGCCCCGCTGGAGGCGACCTACCGGCTGCAGCGCGGCTACTTCCGCGACTTCGCCGGCTCGCCCTTCCTGGGGGAGTGGGGTGAGGTCTTCGCGGCCGTCGGGCTAGAGGTGTGCGTGCCCGTCGCCGGGGTGTCCGAGGTCGTGACGAGCCGGATCGTCCACACCCACCCGCTCGGGGCGGCGGCGCAGTCCTGCGTGCGCGGGCGTCGCCTCGGGCGGCCGTGCGGCCGGTGCGCCAAGTGCGCGCGCAAGACGCTGCTCGCCGGGGCGGTGACCGGCACCTGGCCGGACGCCGCGGCGCTGGAGCGGCAGTGGCGAGGGCTCGAGCCGCGCGGTCACCTGCTCGCGGACCCGATCAAGGTCGAGCCGGTGGTCGCGCACACCGTCCACCGCTACCTCGCGGGCGGCGGTGACAGCGAGCTGCTGCGCCTCGTGGCCGCCAAGACCGGCCCGGACCCGCTGGACTGGCTGGACCGGTCCTACGAGCCCGCGCTCGCGCTCGTGCCCGAGCGCTACCGGCAGGAGGTGGCCGACCGGGTGCACCGGGTCGCCCCGCCCATGAAGCCGTCGGAGGAGGAGGCCGTGCGGGCCTACGAGGTGCGCGGGCTGGACCGCTCGCAGGCCCAGGCGGACCTGGAGGCGTGGTTCGCCGAGCACCCCCCGCAGGACCTGCTGCCCCGCGCGACCGGCCGGGTCCGGCGGGTGCTGCGCGCCCGGGTGCGCAGCGTGCTCGCCCGGCGTCGTTAGCTCGCGGCTGTAGCCCGGGTCAGTAGCTCGGCCGCCGCCCGTGGCCCAGCGGTGACTGCGGCCGGCCGTCGTCGGTGGGGGCACGTCCTCCCTGGCAGGTCGGGCAGGAGAACATCACCCGCTGCTGCGGCTGGACCCCGATGGGGGCGAGTCGGATGGTGGTGCCGCAACGCTTGCAGGGCAGGCCCATGCGCCCGTGCACCCAGGCGTCGTCGTCGTTGACGTCGCCGCGCCCGGTGATCGTCGTCCGCCCGACCCGGCAGCTGAGCACGAGCAGCCGGCGCGCGGTGGCCAGCAGCTCGGCCACCTGCGCCTCCTCGAGGTCGCCGACGGGGGTCCAGGGGTTGATCCCGAGCAGGAAGAGCGGCTCGGCGGTGAAGATCGTGCCCATGCCCGCGACGTTGCGCTGGTCCAGGCAGGCCTCGGTGATGGTGCGTGCCGGGTCGGCCAGCACGTTGGCCAGCGCGAGGTCGGCGTCGTAGCCGGGGTCGAGCAGGTCCGGCCCCAGGTGGCCCACGACCCGGTGCTCCTCGCTGGTGCGGACCAGCTCCAGCATCCCCAGGGAGTCGCCCACGGCGACCCGCTGCGGCGTCCACAGCAGCGCCCGGACGGTATGCCGTCGCCCCAGCGCGTGCCGGCGCGCCACCGGGTGGACCCGCCAGGAGCCCTCCATCCGCAGGTGGCTGTGCACGGTGACGTCACCCTCGACCCGGTGCAGCAGGTGCTTGCCGCGCGGCACCACCTCCAGGGTGCGGCGGCCGGACAGGTCGGCGGTGGCGTGCGCGGGGACGCGCAGGTCCGACCCCTCCAGGACCTGCCCGGCCAGACCCTGGTGCAGCCGCCGGGCGGTCCGCCACACCGCGTCACCCTCAGGCACCGGCGAACCCCAGGCCGAGGGAGGTGCCGACGCTGATGACCGCGGTCGGTTCCTGTCCCTGGGCCGGGTCGTGCGCCCCGAGCGCGGCGGCCGCACCGTCGTTGACGAGCAGGCTCACGGTGCACGGGCGGTCCAGGCCGCGGGTGAGCGTCCGGGAGAGCAGGTCGCGGGGGTCGGGTCCCAGCCGGCGCAGCGTGCCGTAGGTGTCGTCCTCGTCCAGGACGCCGCCGACGACGTAGTTGGCGATCGCGACCCGCACCTCGAGCGGTCCGTCGTCGGGCGCGCCGACGACGTCGCCCAACGCCGCCCGCGCGGCCCCGACCACGATGCCCAGGACGTCCTCGGGCGAGGGCCAGGTGACGGTCTCGAAGGGCTGCCAGGGCACCGGCACACCTCTCGTGGGGGCGAGGACGCCGCCCCGGACGGTCGCGGCCTTGATGCTCGAGTGACCCAGGTCGAGGACCAGGCCGTCGTCGTCCAGCCCCGCGGCCAGGCCCAGCAGGGAGGCGCGGGCGGGGTCGGGCGAGAGCTCGGCACCGAGGGCCACCCATCGGGGGTCGCGCGCCGCCCGCGCCCCCAGCTCACCGGCGACGACGCCGCCGCACACGACGGTCCGGCGCACCGCCGCCCAGCGCGACCAGTCCCGCTCGTCCCACTCCGCGCGCGCGGCCCGGTCGGCGGCGGTGGGCGTCCGCAGGCTGCGCAGCAGGTGGGTGAAGGCCTCGGTCCAGGCCCCCGCGACGGCCTCGGCCCAGTCCTCGCCAGCGGTCAGGGAGCGGTCGAGGGTGGCCAGCGGCGCGTCGTCGATGCGGACCCCGGCGCCGGCCGCCGCCTCCGCGACGGCCCCGGACAGCCCGGTGGCACCGAGGACCCGTCCCGCCCGGTGCCCGTGCCACGGCGCGCCCGGCCGCAGCAGCACGGTGCGGTTCAGCCCGGTGCGCCGGGTGGTGTCGGGCGGGTTCACCCCTCCAGTGTCTCGCCGGGCAGCTCCAGCCGCTCACCCACCCAGTCCTCCCGCAGCCACCGGTCGTGGCTGGCCACCACCACGGCGCCCGGGTGGTCGGCCAGGCCGAGCTCGAGCTCGGAGACGAGCAGGAGGGACAGGTGGTTGGTGGGCTCGTCCAGGAGCAGCAGGTCGGGCGGGACGGCCAGGACCGTCGCGAGGTCCAGCCGGCGACGCTGGCCGATCGACAGCTCCCGCACCGGGCGGTCGAGGTCGCGCCCGGCGATGAGGCCGAGGGTCGGCAACGGGTGACGTGCCGCCAGCTCCTCACCGACGGTCCGGGCATACGCCTGCCGCGCGGTGAGGGAGCCATCACCTCCGGTGACGCCCTGGGCGAGCAGGCCGACGCGCAGCCGCGGGTTCGTCGTCACCGACCCGCCGTCGGGGTCGAGGTGACCGGCGAGCAGCGCGAGCAGCGTGGACTTGCCGGACCCGTTCGGTCCGGTGACGAGCAGCCTGCCGCGCGCACCGACGGCCAGGGAGACGGGTCGCAGACGCCCTGTCACCGTCACGTCGGTGGCGGTGAGGACAGGCCCCGGCCCGTCCTGCCGGGGGCGGTCGGGCGCGCCGAGGCGGCGGAAGCGCAGCCTGGCCGGGGGCTTGCGCACCTGCTCCCGCTCGAGACGGGCCAGGGCCGTGGTGGCGTCGTTCACCCGCCGGGAGACCACCTTCGCGTTGCGATCGGCGTAGAACTTCTTGCTGATCCGGGCCTCGGTGCGCGGCGCACGCTCGGCATGACCGACCGTGTGGTCCTCGCGGACCTTGCGGCGCAGGCGCTCCCGCTCCTGCTGCTCGTCGCGGTAGCGGCGCACCCACCTCTCCCGTTCGTCGCGTCGCTGCTCCAGGTATGCCGTGTAGCTGCCGGTGAACCGGGTGAGCCCGAAGCCCGAGCCGGGGGAGTCGTGGTCGTCGGCCACCCGGGCGTGGGCCACCGGCGCCGGGTCCAGGTCCAGGACGGTGGTGGCTGTCTCGTCGAGGAAGGCCCGGTCGTGGCTCGCGAGCAGCACCGGACCGGACCAGGTGCCGAGCAGCTCGGTGAGCAGGGCCGTCCCGGCGTCGTCGAGGTGGTTGGTCGGCTCGTCCAGCAGCAGCGTGTCCGGGGTGCGCAGCAGCGTCCAGGCGAGCGAGAGCCGGGACAGCTGGCCCCCGGACAGGTCCGCCGCGGGACGCCGACGGGGCAGGTGCGCGAGGCCGAGGCCGTGCACCACCTGGTCCGTCCGGTGGTCGATCTCCCACGCGTGGTGGCGGCGGGCCGACTCCAGCGCGGTGTCGAGGGCCACGCCGGCACCGTCCTCCCCGCGCGCCGGCGCCTCGCCGGCTCGTTCGACCCGGGCGACGAGGTCGCGGACCGCAGCCGTGGCCCCGGTGAGCACCTCACCGACGGTGAGCGCCAGGTCGAAGGGGCCTGCTGATGGTACAGCCCGACCTCGCCGGGAGCCTGGATCGATCCGGCGTCCACGGGCAGGAGCCCGGCGACGAGCCGCAGCAGGGTCGACTTCCCCGAGCCGTTCTCGCCGATGAGGCAGGCCCGTTCGCCGGAGGACACCACCAGCGAGACGTCGGTGAGGACCCGGCGGTCGGGGAAGGACTTGGACACGCCGTCCAGCCGGAGGTGGTCGGGGCCGGAGGCGGTGGAGGAGGGCAGGGAGGCGGGGGAAGGCATGGATCTCCTGGGGCGCGGCGCACGGGGCGCGGACGGTGGCGGGGGCCGTCAGGAGATCCACATGGGCCGCACCCTACGCGCAGGAGCGGCTCGCCGCCACGCGTTTACCGCGCCGTAGCCAGCCCGGCGAGCTCCTCGCGCAACCCGCCCAGGGCGGTGCGGGTGTCGGCGTCGTCGTCGTGCGGGCCGCGCAACCAGTCGGCGTAGGAGCGCACCTCGCCGAGCTGCCAGTCGAGACGCACGAGGTCCAGCAGGTCCGGGTGGTGCGGGACGAGATCGGCATACCCGGCGAGGAGGTCGCGCTCGCGGGGCGCGAGGCGCAGTGTCTCCCAGTCGAGGAGCAGCAGCCGCCCGTCGTCGGTGCGCATGAGGTTGTGCAGCCCGGGCTCGCCGTGGGTGGGGACGTAGGTGGAGGGGTCGAGACCGCCGGCGAGGTCGAGGTAAGCCGCGAGCCCACGCCCGATGTCGCTCGTCCCTGCGCGCACCGCGGACCGCGCGGCCTCGCCCAGCGGGCCGGCGGTCCACCCCTCGCTCGTCCAGGCGTCCAGCTCGTCGAGCAGGTCGGCCTGCACCGTCGGCTCCCAGGTGAGGATCCCCTCCGGTGCGGGGCTGGCGTGCAGGTCGAGCACGGCCTGCACGGCCTCGGCGTCGATCGAGGCCGGCCGACCCCCGGCCACCCACGGGGTCAGGCTCAGCCGCCCCCGGCCCACGGCACTCGTGAAGCGGCCCTGTGCCGACGGCACGCACGCGTGCACCGTGGGCAGAGCGGTGGCGAGCGAGGCGGCAGCGGCATACGTCGCCTCCAACGAGTCACCGGTGTGCCACCACGGCGGGTCGAGGGTGACGAACCAGCGCGCCTCTCCGCCGACCTCCGCGCGCCAGTGCCAGGCGCCGAACCCGATCGGCAGGTGCTCCACGGTGTCCACCCGCGGGTCCCAGAGCGACCTGACGTGCTCCAGCACCTGCTCGGTGCGCAGCTCCCGCGGCGGCTCGTGCATGGTCCCTCGGTCCGCGTCCGGTCAGCGACGCAGCCGCAGGCCCTGAGGGGCGGTGTGGAAACCCGCGTCGGCCAGGGCACCGGCCAGCGGGTGGGTGGACGAGAGCGCGCCGCCGCCGTCGATCTTGGCGATCGTGATGCCGCCGAGGGTGCCGCGACGCACCGCGGTGACCAGCGCCCCGGCCACCGCGCGCCAGACCTGCTCGTGCTGGGCCTCCGGCGGGGGCGGGAAGGTCAGGGCGCTGCGGCCGCCGCGCTCGAGGTAGACCGCGAGCGAGCCGTCCACGAGGACGACCATCGAGCCGGCCTTGCGGGCGGGCCGGTGGGTGACCTCCTCCTCCAGCGCCGGCCAGGGGACGCTCGCGCCGAACGGGTTCGCCGGGTCGGTGGCGGCGAGCAGCACGGCCTCGGCCTCGCCGGGCGCCGTGGTCTCGGAGCGCTGCCGGTCCAGCGCCCGCACCCGGTCGATGGCGCCGGTGCTGCCGAACTGCGCGGCGCCCAGGCCCTCGACGACATACCCGCGGCGCACGCGGCCGGCCTCCTCGGCGCCGGACAGCACGCGGTAGACCCCCGCGAAGCCGCCCGGTATGCCCTCGGCGACGACCGAGCCGCGGGTGAGGACGCCGTAGCGGTCGAGCAGCTGCTCGGCCCCCGCCAGCGCGCGCACGGTCGGGTCGGTCTCGACCGGGGGCAGCAGCGCCCACCGGCCCACCGTGGTCGGTGGCCCGGAGCGGGAGGGGCGGCCGGGCCGGGTGGAGCCGGAGGAGGCGGAGAGTGCCACCGAGGTCCGCGACCAGCGGCCGCCGCGGGACGGGGTCCGCCGCGCCTTGTGCGTGGTGCGCCCACCGGCGAGCAGCGCGCGCACGGGGGCGTAGGTGTCGGCGCTCACCCGCCCGGACCAGACGAGGTCCCACAGCGTGGTGGCGAGCCGCTGGTCGTCCAGCGAGCCGACGGCGTCGCTCAGCGCGCGGAAGAAGTAGGCGCCGCCGACGACCCGCTCCAGGACCTCGAGCACGGCAGCGGCCGGACCCTCCTCCGGGGCCGCGGCGCCGTCGGACTCCACCACCTCTCCCTCGGGAACCGCCATCGTCAGGTGTGCGGTGTCCGCGAGGTGCAGGGAGACCCAGCCATCGTCACCGGGCAGCGAGCCGTGTCCCTGCCAGAGCACCTCGCCGGAGCTCATGAGCTCGTCCAGCAGCGCCGGGCTGTAGTCGACCACCCGGGCGGGCAGCACGAGCGACTCCAGCGCGGAGGCCGGCACCCGGGCCCCGGCGAGCTGCTCGACCGCCCGCAGCGTGCCGTCCAGGCCCCGCAGCTCACCGACGGACTGCCACCGCGGCAGGAAGCGGGCGTACGCGGCCTGGGTGACCGGCTCGACCTCCTGCCGCAGCGCGGCCAGCGAGCGGCGGCGCAGCAGCCGCAGCACCTCGGCGTCGCAGACGTCGTCCTCGCCCGTCCCCGAGGGCGCCAGGGCACCGACGACGAGGCGGCCCGAGGACACCTGCCGCCGCACCGCGTCCCGCACGACGGCGCTGCCGAGCCCCAGCCGGGCGGCCAGCGACTCCAGCGTGAAGGGGGCGTGCGTGCGGGCGTGCCGCACCACGAGGTCGGCGAGCGGGTCCTCCACCCCTTCCAGGAAGGCCGCGGGCACCCCGACCGGCATCGCCACGCCGAGCGCGTCGCGCAGCCGTGCGGCGTCCTGCGCGTCCGCCAGCCGCTGCTCCCCGGCGACACGCACCTCGATGACGCGCCGCCCCTCGACCAGCGAGTCGACCCAGCCGTCCACCTGCGGGCGCTGCTCCTCGACGGTCCGGGCGCGGAGCTCCTCGCGGGTCAGCGGGCCGAGCACGCGCAGCAGGTCGACGACCTCCTCGGCGTCCCGGGCCTGCCGGTCAGGGGCCAGCCGCTGCAGCTCGGCCTCGGTGCGGGCCACCACCTCGGGGTCGAGCAGGTCGCGCAGCGCCGCGCCCTCGCCCCGGCCGAGCAGCTCGGCGAGCAGGCCGGCGTCGAGCGACAGTGCGGCTGCCCGCCGCTCGGCGAGGGGGGAGTCGCCCTCGTAGAGGAACTGCGCGATGTAGCCCATGAGCAGCGAGGACGCGAAGGGCGAGGGGCGCGGGGTGGTGACCGAGACGAGGCGCACCTGGCGGGAGGCGAGCGAGCGCATGAGCTCGCGCAGCGCGTCGACGTCGTAGACGTCCTGCACGCACTCGCGCACGGCCTCCAGCACGATGGGGAAGGTCGGGTAGCGCGCGGCGACCTCGAGCAGCTGGGCCGAGCGCTGCCGCTGCTGCCACAGCGGCTGCCGCTTGCCCGGGTTGCGGCGCGGCAGCAGCAGCGCCCGTGCGGCGCACTCGCGGAAGCGCGAGGCGAAGAGCGCCGACCCGCCGATCTCCTGCGTGACCAGGTCGGCGACCTCGTCCGGGTCGAGGGTGAGCAGCTCGGCGATCTCGGCGTCCAGCCGCGCGGCGCCACCCTCGCCTCGCCCGGAGTCGGACCCTGAGCCGGCCCCACCCGTCGGTATGCCCTCTCCCGGCGCCCCGCCCGCGACCTCGCCCGGGTCGTCCCACCCGCCGAGGTCGGGCAGGCGCAGCACGATGCCGTCGTCGGCGGCGAGCGCCTGCACGTCGGCGCCGAAGCGCTCGCGCAGGCGGGCGGCCAGGCACAGCGCCCACGGCGCGTGCACCGGGCTGCCCCACGGGGAGTGGACGACGACGCGCCAGTCGCCGATCTCGTCCCGGAAGCGCTCGATGACGATCGTCCGGTCGTCCGGCAGGTGCCCGACGGCCTCCCGCTGGTCGGCGAGGTAGGTGACGAGGTTGTCCGCCGCGAAGCGGTCCAGCCCGCGCCCGGCCAGCTCCTCCAGCGCGGCCTCGCGCGGCAGCCCCGCGGTCCGCCGCACGAACTCGCCGACCGCGGCGCCCAGCTCGGCCGGGCGCCCGAGCGACTCGCCCTTCCAGAAGGGCAGCCGGCCGATCTGGCCCGGCGCCGGCGTGACGAGCACCTGGTCGTGGGTGATGTCCTCGATGCGCCAGCTCGTCGTGCCGAGCGTGAAGACGTCGCCGACGCGCGACTCGTAGACCATCTCCTCGTCCAGCTCGCCCACCCGGCGGCCCGGGCCCTCCCCGGTGGCGAGCATGACGGCATACATGCCGCGGTCGGGGATCGTGCCGCCGGAGGTGACGGCGAGCAGCTGGGCGCCGCGGCGCGCGCTGAGCGTGTCGGTGACGCGGTCCCAGACGATGCGCGGGCGCAGGTCGGCGAAGTCCTCGCCGGGGTAGCGTCCGGCGAGCATGTCGAGCACCGCGTCGAAGAGGGAGCGGGGGAGCGCGGCGTAGGAGGCGCTGCGCCGGACCAGCTCGAAGAGGTCGGTGACCGACCAGTCCTCCATCGCCAGCATCGCGACGACCTGCTGGGCGAGCACGTCGAGCGGGTTGCTCGGCACCGACAGCTGCTCGATCGCGCCCTCCCGCATCCGGTCCACGACGACCGCGGTCTGCACGAGGTCGGCCCGGTGGGTGGGGAAGAACGCGCCGTGGCTGGTGGCGCCGACCTGGTGCCCCGCGCGGCCGACCCGCTGCAGCCCGGAGGCGACGCTGGGCGGGCTCGCGACCTGCACGACGAGGTCGACGGCGCCCATGTCGATGCCGAGCTCGAGGCTGCTCGTGGCGACGACGGCGGGCAGCTGCCCGGTCTTGAGGGCGTCCTCGATCTCGCCGCGCTGCTCCTTGCTCACCGAGCCGTGGTGGGCCCGGGCGAGGACCGGCGGCGCGCTGCCCCCGGACCCGGCCTGCGCCATGACCTGGGCGGGTGGGCGCGAGGTATGCCTGCCGCCACCGCCGTCGGCGCCCTCGCCGGGACCCTCGGCCCCTTCCTCGGGGTCGGCGTGCCGCTCGTCCCACTCCTCGTTGAGCCGGGAGGTGAAGCGCTCGGCGACCCGACGGGAGTTGGTGAAGACCAGGGTCGAGGTCTGCGCGGCCACGAGGTCGGTGACCCGGCGCTCGATGTGCGGCCAGATCGAGGCGCGCTCCTCGGGGTCGGGGGCCGGTGCCCACACGTCCTCCTCGAGCTGCCCGCCCCCGCCGTCCAGGTCCGGAAGCACGGGCCCCGTCCCCGGCTGGAAGTCGTCGTCGACGTCCTCGTCGTCGTCTGCGACGTCCTCGGCCTCCTGCGACCAGTCGTCGTCCTCGCGTGCGGTGGACCGGTGCGCAGTGCTCTGGCTGCTGCCCGGTGCGTCCGGCCGCTCGGTGGCACCGGGGTCGGCCATGTCGGGGATCGGCACGACGACCTCGAGGTCCCAGCTCTTGGTCGAGGGCGGCTGCACGGTGCTCACCGGCCGCCCGCCCGCGAGGTAGCGCGCGACCTCCTCGACCGGCCGCACCGTCGCGGACAGGCCGATCCGCTGCGCGGGGCGTGGCAGCAGGCGGTCCAGCCGGTCCAGGGTGAGCGCGAGGTGGGCCCCCCGCTTGGTGCCGGCGACGGCGTGCACCTCGTCGACGATGACCGACTCCACCCCGGTCAGGGCGCTGCGCGCCTGCGAGGTGAGCAGCAGGAAGAGCGACTCCGGGGTGGTGATGAGGATCTCGGCGCCGTCCTTGGCGAAGGCGCGTCGCTCCGCCGCCGGGGTGTCCCCGGAGCGCACCGCCACGCTCACCCCGGGCGCCTCCTGGCCCAGCCGGCGCGCGGCGTGGCCGATCCCGACCAACGGGCTGCGCAGGTTGCGCTCGACGTCGACCGCGAGCGCCTTGAGCGGCGAGACGTAGAGCACCCGGCAGCGCCCGGGCTCCTCGGCAGGATCCTTGCCGGCGGCGTCCTCCCCGCTCTTCGCCCGCCGTCCCCGGGAGGAGCGGGTCGAGCTCCCCGACCGCGACGCCCGCGGGTGCGCGGTGATCTGGTCGATGACCCAGAGGAAGGCCGACAGCGTCTTGCCGGACCCGGTCGGGGCCACGACGAGCGTGTGCTCACCGCGGCTGATCGCGTCCCACGCCCCGAGCTGGGCGGGGGTCGGGCCGGCGAAGGACGCCTCGAACCACGCCCGGGTCGCGGGGGAGAAGCGCCCGAGCACCTCGGCGGGGTCAGGGACCGCCGACACTGCGGTGCCGGGGCGGGCGTCGGTGTCGGTCACCCGGTCACTGTGCCACGGGGCGCCGACAGACCTGCGCGCTCAGTCCATCGTGCTGGTGATGGGCCGGTCGTCCCGGCGCTGGGGCACCAGGCGGCGGCGCGTCGCGGTGACGACGCGGTTGCCGTAGGCCCCCGTCACCGGCGGCATCTCCGGGCGCTCCATCTCCTTCTTGGCGTGGTGGTCGGTCCGGTGCTCCGGGCGCCACAGCTTCAGCGCGACCAGCAGCTTCTGCCACCAGGCCAGGTCCGCACGAGTGCTCACGAGGGTTCCTCCAGGTCGCCGGGACGGTACGTCTGCGCACATCCTCTCATCCCGGCCGATAATCGCTGGTCCGGTGTCGGACCCTCGGCCTACGCTGAGCGACGCCATGCGCGACTTCCCACCCACCGTCACCGCCTGGACCGACGCCCGCGACGGGGCCGGTCACCGGGCGGGCATCGGCATACCCGACACCCGGGGCCCGGTGCGCTTCCTGTGGTGGCTGCTGCGCCAGCAGGGCGACCTCGTGCTCGCCGGGTGCCTGCTCAGCCTGCTCTGGATGCTGCCGACAGCCCTCACCCCGTGGATCTTCGGGCAGGCGATCGACCAGGGCATCCTCGTCGGGGACGCCGGCCGCACCGCGCTGTGGTGCGGTGCCCTGCTGCTCGTCACGCTGGTCGGAGCCAGCAGCGGTGTCTTCTACCACACGGTCGTCGTGCGTTCCTGGCTGTACGCCGCGTACGGCCAGACCCGGCTGGTCACCCATCAGGTCACCCGGCTGGGCCACGTGATGCCGCGGCGCGCCCCGACCGGCGAGGTGCTCAGCGTCAACGGCAGCGACGGCGACCAGTTCGGCCACTTCATCGAGATCTTCTCCCGGCTCGTCGGCAATGTCGTCGCCTACGTCCTCGTCGCGGTCATCGTGCTGCAGATCTCGGTGCCGCTCGGCCTCGTCGTGCTGCTCGTGGCGCCGGTGCTGGCGCTCGTCTCCTCGGTCCTGCTGCGCCCCATGGCCGCCGCGCAGACCCGGGAGCGCAGCCGCGACTCCGAGCTGACCTCGATGGCCACCGACATCGTCGCGGGCCTGCGGATCCTGCGCGGGATCGGCGGCGAGCGCATCTTCGGCGCCAACTACGCCCGGCAGAGCCAGCGGGTGCGCCAGGCCGGGGTGCAGGCGGGCTCCTGGGGCGCCTTCGTCGAGGCCGTGGGCGTGCTGCTCTCGGGGCTCTTCGTCGTCGCGCTCATGGTGCTCGGCGTGCAGCGGGTGCGCACGGGCGACATCGAGATCGGTGAGCTCGTCACCTTCCTCGGGTATGCCCTCTTCCTGGTCCAGCCGATCCGCGTCGTCTTCGAGGCGGCCCAGCAGATCACCCGCTCGGTCGTCTCCGCCCGCAAGACCATCGGCGTCTTCGGCACCACCGACCCCTGGCCGGACCGGACGCCGCTGGAGCCCGACCAGCTCCGCGGGCTGGCCGCCGGCGAGCTGGTCGACGAGGCCTCCGGGCTGCGGGTGCGGCCGGGCCGGCTGACGATGGTGGTCAGCGCCCTGCCGGACGAGAGCGCGCGCCTGGCCGACCGCCTCGGCCGCTACCTGCCCGCCGGCGACACCGTGCCCTCCGGCGACGACGAGGCCACCGGCCGCGCCGCCCGCCGGGCCGCCGCCGAGCGGTCCCGGGTCCGCTCCGACCTGGAGGGCCGCGACGCCGCGCGCGCTCAGGGCGCGTGGGGCGTGACCCTGGGCGGCACCGACATCGCCGGGCTGCCGCTGGACCAGCTGCGCTCGCTCGTGCTCGTGAGCGACACCGCGGCGCACGTCTTCGCCGGCACGCTGCAGGACGCCGTCGACCCGCACCGCACGCTGGACCGCGAGCAGGCCGAGGCCGCGCTGCACGCGGCCGCCGCCGAGGACGTCTACGACATCCTGCCCGGCGGCTGGCAGGGCGTGCTCGACGAGCGCGGCCGCGGCCTGTCCGGCGGCCAGCGCCAGCGGCTCGTGCTCACCCGGGCGCTCGCGGCCGACCCTCCCGTGCTCGTCCTCGTCGAGCCGACCTCGGCGGTGGACGCCCACACCGAGGCCCGCATCGCCGAGCGGCTCCCGGCTCACCGGCAGGGGCTGACGACGGTCGTCATGACCGCCTCCCCGCTGCTGCTGCACCACGCCGACGAGGTGGCCTTCCTCGTCGACGGCAAGGTGAGCGCCACCGGCTCGCACGACGAGCTCGTGGCCGGGGACCCGGCATACCGCTCGACGGTGCTGCGCGGCGAGACCGACGGCACCGGCGCGACGACCAACACCACGACGACCGGCACGACCGCCGAGGACCAGGAGGTGACCCCGTGACCAGCCTGCTCGACCCCGACCTGCGCGAGCGCTCCGCGCGCACCTGGCGCGAGGCCGACGACCGGGCACCCGCCGTGCCCGACCTCCTGCGCCCCCCGGCACCCGGCTCGACCGGGCTGCGGGAGCGGCACCGGCTGCTCTGGCAGCGGCACGCGCTGCGTCGCGAGCGTGCCCGGGCCAACCTCGTGACCGCGCTGGACCCGGACCGCGGCCTGCCCGTGGCGAGGTCGCGCACGGTCGTGGACTACCTGCGCGGGCTGCTGCGCGAGCGCTCCTGGCTCGTCGTGCTCGTCATCCTCGCCAACGGCCTGGCCGCAGCCACCGCGCTCGCCGTGCCCAGGCTGCTCGGCAACCTCGTCGACGAGGTCGACCTCTCCGGCGGCGACCCCGCGGCGGACGTGGTGCGCGACATCGTGCTGCTCGTCGTCGTCGTGCTCGTGGCGCAGGCCGTCCTCACCTACGCCGCCAAGGGGCTCGCGGCGGTGCTCGGCCAGGGCGTGCTCGCGCAGGCCCGCGAGCACGTCATCCGGGCCGTGCTCCGGCTGCCGCTGGGCAAGGTCGAGTCGGCCAGCACCGGCGACCTCGTCACCCGCGTCACCCGTGACGTCGGCTCGATGAGCGGGGCGGTGCGCTGGGCCCTGCCCGAGTTCATCATCGGGGTCGTCACGGTGCTGCTCACCGTGGTCTTCATGGTGCTCAACTCCTGGGCGCTGGCGCTGCCGACCCTGGTCACCGCGTCGCTGTCGCTGTGGCAGGTCCGCCGCTACCTGCAGCAGGCGCCGGCCGGTTACCTGCTGGAGGGCGCGACCTACAGCGACATCAACAGCACGCTCACCGAGACCGTGGAGGGTGCCCGGACGGTCGAGGCATACCGGATGCAGCAGGACCGGCGCTCCGCCGGCGTCGACGACATCGAGGTGTCCTCGCAGGCCGAGCGCTACGGCCTGGTGCTGCGCAACGTGCTCTTCGCCGTGATGGACATGGCCTTCTCGCTGCCGCGGGTCATCACCCTCGTCGTCGGAGCCTGGCTCTACTCCCGGGATGCGG
Source organism: Serinicoccus hydrothermalis (assembly GCF_001685415.1). Lineage (NCBI taxonomy): Bacteria > Bacillati > Actinomycetota > Actinomycetes > Micrococcales > Ornithinimicrobiaceae > Serinicoccus > Serinicoccus hydrothermalis. Next base: position 3,433,962 of record NZ_CP014989.1, read on the forward strand.
TGACGATCGGCGACATCACCACGGCGATGCTCTACATCGAGCTGTTCTACGCGCCCTTCGACCGGCTGGTCGGCACCATCGACCGCCTCCAGGTCGGCGTCGCCTCGACGACCCGTCTGCTGGGGATCGCCGAGGTGCCGCCGGACCGCACCGCGGGCGAGGACCGGCCGGAGGGCAGCACCCTCGTCGGGAGCGGGCTGCGGTATGCCTACCGCCCCGGCCACGACGTGCTGCACGGCATCGACCTGCGGCTGGAGCCGGGGGAGCGGCTGGCGATCGTCGGGCCGTCCGGGTCGGGCAAGTCGACGCTGGGCCGGCTCATCTCGGGCATCCACGCGCCGACGGCCGGCACGGTGCGGGTCGGCGGCGTGGAGCTGACCGAGCTGCCGCTGGAGCTGCTGCGCACCGAGGTCGCGCTCGTCACCCAGGAGCACCACGTGTTCCGCGGGTCGGTGCGCGACAACGTCGAGCTGGCGCGCGACGGCGCGGGCGAGGACGGGGTATGGCGTGCGCTCGCCACGGTCGACGCGCTCGGCTGGGTGCGGGCGCTGCCGCAGGGCCTGGACACAGTCCTGGGGTCGGGCCACCACGAGGTGACGCCCGCGCAGGCGCAGCAGATCGCGCTGGCCCGGCTCATCCTGGCCGACCCGCACACGCTCGTGCTGGACGAGGCGACCAGCCTCATCGACCCGCGCACGGCCCGGCACCTGGAGGGCTCGATGAACGCCCTGCTCACCGGGCGCACCGTGGTCGCGATCGCGCACCGGCTGCACACGGCCCACGACGCCGACCGGATCGCGGTGGTGCAGGACGGCCGCGTCGTCGAGCTCGGCAGCCACGAGGAGCTCATGGCCGCCGAGGGTGAGTACGCCGCGCTCTGGCGGGCCTGGACCAGCTGACCGCCCCCGCCGCCCGGGTTCGACCGGCCGGGCGGCCGGGCGCCGGTCAGGCACTCCCGGGGGTCAGTCGGACTCCGGCTCCGGCGTTGTCGCGGGAGCGTCGCCCGCGTCGGCCTCGGGCGCCGGCGCGGGCTCGTAGTCCGGCCGGTCGGCGCCCTGGTGCTGCTGCTGCGGCTGCTCCTCGTGCCCGCCCCGCTCGTCCGTCGTTGCGAGCTTGCCCAGGGTGCGCGGGCGGAGCCGCTCGTCGGCCTGCCGGCGCAGCCGGCGCGGGTTGAGCCCGTGCTGGTCGTTGTAGCCCTTGACGATCGCCCCGCGCAGCTCGCGGACCGTCGCCTCGGGGTTGTCGGCGTCGTGCACGATCGTGTCGACCAGGCCCTGGGCCTTGAGGTCGAGCGCCGAGGCCTTCATCGTCTCCAGGGTCATCCCGACCTGCTCGACGCTGGGGTTGGCGACGCTGTAGAGGATCGAGGCGGTGGAGCGCGGCTCGGAGACGAAGCCGAGGGCGCTGTCCAGCATGATCGTCTCGCGCCCGAAGGGGGTCGTCGCCAGGCCGCCACCGGAGCCCATCGCCCCGGTGATCACCGAGATGGTGGGGAAGGGGTGGGAGGCGGCCCGCTTGATGCTCTGCGCGATCGCGCGCGACTGGCCGCGCCGCTCGGCCGCCATCGACGGCATCGCGCCCAGGGTGTCGGTGAAGAAGACGATCGGCAGGTCCCAGCGCTCGGCCGCGGTCATCATGCGCACGGCGTACTCGAAGTCCTCCGGGCTCGGGTTCGCCGGGCGCTTGCCGACATACCCCCCGGAAATCGTGTAGGACGGCTGGTCGCCGATGACCATGAACGACTGCCCGCCCAGGGTCGCCAGCGCGGCGATGATGCTCGGGTAGGTCTTCTGGTCCTCGAAGCGGACGTGGTTGTAGAACGGCACCGCGCCGTCGAAGACGTGCCGCAGGAAGTATTCGGTGTCCAGCCGGGCGGCACCGGCGGCGATCTCGTTGTAGCGCGCCATGAGCGACTCCCGGGGCGAGGCGCTGTCGCGGTCGCGACGGTCCCGCGGCAGCTCCACCTCATCCTTGGCTTCCTGGCGGTCCCACAGCGCCGCGGAGAAGCCCTCGGCCCCCGCGGTCACCGTGCGCGACCCGGTCTCGGCCAGCGCGTCCTCGGAGTCCTTGACCCGCAGCCGGTTGCCGGTCCGTCCCGAGCCCAGCACCTGGCCGACGAAGGAGATCAGCTCGTCGACATCCTTGACCAGCACGTCCACGTTGCGGTCCAGGTAGTTCGCCTCGGCGCTCTGCAACCCGCGCGGGACCTCCCGGCCCTCGAAGGTCTCGATGACCCGGCGCCCGGCGAAGCCGTAGTCGGTGCCCTCCAGGGCGACGATGAGGTCGGCCACGGGCACGGCACTGGCCGACATGCCGCCCCAGACCTGACCGGCCAGCACCGAGATGTAGGGCCGGTTGGTGGTGTGCTGGAACTTGTTGGCGGCCGCCGCCATCCGCTGCATCTGCACCAGGCCGAGGACGTTCTCGTGCTGGCGCACGCCGGAGGAGGCGCCCATGCTGATGAGCGGCAGGCCCTCGCGCTCGGCCAGCTCGGCCGCCTGGACGAACTTCTCGCCGGCGACCTCCCCGAGCGAGCCGGCGAAGAAGGACCAGTCGACGACATACACGACCGCGCGCTCGCCGTCGAAGTGCCCGATGCCGAAGCGCGCCGACTCGCTCGTGCCCGAGCGGGCCTCGGCGTTGCGCAGCTTGTCCGTGTAGCGCTCGATGGTGTCCCCGACGCGGCGCTGCAGGCCGATGAGGTCGTCGACGACGCGCAGGTGGCCGAAGCGCTCCTGGAGGTTGACCGCCTCCATGAAGCGGGCCACCGCCTGGGTGGGGTTGAGGCCGGGGCGCGACTCGTAGAGGCTGGCGACCGTGCGCGGCACGACCGGGCGCCGGTCCAGCAGGTCCGGGGTGACGCCGCCCTCGCCGAAGACGTCGTCGACGTCGAGATCGGGGTCCTCGTGATCGCGGCGCTCGCGGGAATCGGACATGAGGTCGAACGCTAGCAGCCGGGCGGTGCCGGGCCGGGGAGGACCACGGCGGATAATGGCTGCCCGTGGTCGCCGTCCTGGAGGGGTTCTCGCTCATCGCCGCGGTCGTGGCCGTGGGGTGGCTGCTGGCGCACACCGGCCTCTTCGGCCGGGACGAGCAGCGGATGCTCGCCCGGCTCACCTTCTGGGTCGGCTCGCCCGCGCTGCTCTTCCTCATCGTCTCCCGCGCTGACGTGCAGGTGATCTTCTCCGGGTTCCTCGTCGCGACGGTGGCGGCGGTCGCGGTGTGCGCGGCGGCATACCTCGTGGTCGCCCGGCTCGTGCTGCACCGGCGGTGGGCGGACGCGGTCATGGGCGGGATGGCGGCGAGCTACGTCAACGCCAACAACCTCGGCATCCCCATCGCCCTCTACGTGCTCGGCGACGCCTCCTGGTCCGCGCCGGTGCTGCTCATGCAGCTGCTCGTGCTGCAGCCGGGCTGGCTGGCGGCGCTGGACGCGACCCGGGTGGGGAGGGTGTCGTGGCGGCGGCTGGTCCGCTCGCCGCTGACCAACCCGCTGACGATCGGGACGGTGCTCGGGCTCGTGGTCAACCTCTCCGGCTGGACGCCGCCGGAGCTGCTGCTCGCGCCGGTCGAGCTGGTCAGCGGGGTCGCCGTGCCCTGCATGCTCATCGCCTTCGGCCTGTCGCTGCGGCTCTCGCCGCTGCCGCGCCGGGACGCCCTCGCCGAGCCGGTGACGGTCGTGCTCGTCAAGCTCGTGCTCATGCCGCTGGTCGCCGGGCTGGTCGCAGGCCCGGTGCTGTCGCTGGACCGCGCGGACGTGCTCGCGGTGGTGGTCATGTCCGCGCTGCCGACGGCGCAGAACGTCTACGTGCTGTCCGTGGCCTACGGCCGCGGCGAGCGGATCGCCCGCGACGGCGTCTTCCTCACCACCGTGCTGTCGCTGCCGGTGATGCTGCTCGTGACCGCGATCCTGGGGTGACTAGCCTTGCGGGTATGCGGTTGAGCGAGTTCTGGGAGCTGGTCGAGCAGGAGTTCGGCTCCGGCTACGGCGCCGTCGTCGCGCGCACGCAGGTGCTGGGGAGCCTGGGCGGGCGCACCATCGAGGACGCCCTGGAGCAGGGGGAGCGGCCGCGCCGGGTCTGGGAGGCGGTCTGCCGCGACATGGACGTCCCGCCCGAGCACCAGCACCTGCCGGACGTGCCGCCGAAGGACTGAGGGGACGCGATGGCCACGGTGCGCCTCTACAACACCGTCTTCGACTGCGAGGACGCGCTGGCGCTGTCCCGCTTCTGGGCCGACGTGCTGGGGTGGGACCTGAGGCAGCAGGAGCCGGGCTGGGCCACCGTCGGCGACCCGGACGGGCCGCAGCGGCTCGGCTTCGGTCCGGTCCCCGAGGGCAAGAGCGTCAAGAACCGGGTGCACGTCGACCTGCTGCCCGAGCAGGGCGTGAGCCGGGAGGCCGAGAGGGCCCGGCTCGAGGGGCTGGGCGCGCGGCTGCTGCAGACCGTCACCGAGGACGGGCACGTCGCGCACGACCTCATGGCCGACCCCGAGGGCAACGAGTTCTGCCTGCTCGAGCCCTACCCGGGGTACTTCGAGGCGGAGGATCCCGCGCAGGACGCCGGTCCCGGGCTCCGGTCGGCGGCCGCGATCTTCCCCGTGCGGGACCTCGGGGCCGCGATCGCGCACTACGCGGCGCTGGGCTTCGAGGTGCACGCCTACGAGGGGGACGCGGCATACGCCTTCGCCGAGCGCGACGGCGTCGCCCTCCACCTGGCCGGCGTGGACGACGTGCGGCCCGGGTCCAACCTCAGCGCGGTCTACCTCTACGTCGCCGATGCCGACGCCCTGCACGCCGAGTGGGCGGCCGCCGGCGTGGGCGGGCGCCTGCACGAGCCGATGGACACCGACTACGGCCTGCGGGAGGGCGCGCACGTCGACCCGGACGGCAACCTGCTGCGCTTCGGCTCCGCGACCACCTGATCGGCCCCCACCGGCCCTACCGCAGTCCCACCGGCCACGCGCTCGGACGTCTGCCCGGAGTCCCGTTCCACACCACCAGTCCCACCGGTTACGCGCTGCGAGGAAATCGTCAGACGCCCACGCCATCACCCCGGCGTCTGCGGATTTCCCGGCATCGCGGTGCGCGTGAGGCTGCTGTGGTGCAGGTGATCTGACCGAGGCCTGCTGAACCGCCCGTCGCGCCAGAGCCCTATCGCGTGGGTGGATGATGGAGTCGAAGTGGTCATCCACGCGATGAAGCTGCGCGGACGCTACTACCCGAGAGGAGGGCGGACATGACCTTCGAGATGACGGACCACGTGCCCGGACTCACGGATGCCCGCGTTGCTGAACTCGTCGAGGCGGCGGAGGCCGGACACGACCTCACCGATGCGGAGGTTGAGCCCAACCCCCATCTCGGTCACGCACAGGTCGTGCCGGAGGAACTGTGGGGTGCCATCGAGGAGCGTGCCCGTCAGGACTGACGGTCTCCGGAGGCGGTGGTGCGTGAAGCGCTCTCGAGGTATCTCGACACCGCCTGAGCGGCCGTCACCGCCCCCTCAGACCAGGGCGCGCTCCAGGAGGACCTCGGCCAGCTGCACGGTGTTGAGCGCGGCACCCTTGCGCAGGTTGTCGTTCGAGATGAAGAGCACGAGACCGCGGCCGTCCGGCACGGACTGGTCGACGCGGATCCGGCCGACGAGGGAGGGGTCCTTGCCCGCGGCCTGCAGCGGCGTCGGGACGTCGGCCAGCGCCACCCCGGGCGCCTGCGCGAGCAGCTCGCGCGCCTGGTCCGGCGTGATCGGCTCGGCGAACTCGGCGTGCACCGCGAGGCTGTGCCCGGTGAAGACCGGCACCCGCACGCAGGTGCCCGAGACGGCGAGGCCCGGTATGCCGAGGATCTTGCGCGACTCGTTGCGCAGCTTGATCTCCTCGGTCGTCTCGTCGTCGGCGCCGAGGTCACCGGCCAGGGGCAGGACGTTAAAGGCGATGGGGGCGACGTAGACCCCGGGCTCGGGCATCGCGACCGCGCCGCCGTCGTGGGTGAGCGTCTCGACCGGCAGGTCGCCACCCAGGGCGGCGCGGGCCTGGTCGGCGAGCTCGGTGACACCGGCCAGCCCCGAGCCGGAGACGGCCTGGTAGGTCGCGACCCGCAGCCGCTCCAGGCCGGCCTGCTCGTGCAGCGGGCGCAGCACCGGCATCGCGGCCATCGTGGTGCAGTTGGGGTTGGCGACGATGCGCTTCCCGCCCTCGGCCAGCGCGAGCGCCAGGTCGTCGGGGTTGACCTCGCTCACCACCAGCGGCACGGCGTCGTCCATCCGCCAGGCGGAGGAGTTGTCGACCACGACCGCGCCGGCCTCGGCGAAGCGCGGCGCGTGCTCCTTGCTGGCGCCGCCCCCGGCGGAGAAGAGGGCGACGTCGATGCCCGAGAGGTCGGCGGTCGCGACGTCCTCGACCTCGATGTCGCGGGCCACGTCATACCCCGGCGCGCCGGCGGCGGACCCCGCCCAGGCCAGGGTCGTGCCCGCGGAGCGGGCGGAGGCGAGGTAGCGCACGGAGGCGACCGGGAAGTCGCGCTCGGCGAGCAGCCGGCGCATGACGGCACCGACCTGGCCGGTCGCCCCGACGATCGCGACGTGCAGCCGCCGCCCGTCCTGCGCGCCGGTGTCCTGACGCTGCTGCGCCTCGGTCATGGTGCTCACCGTCCCGTCCCGCCGTAGACCACGGCCTCTTCCTCGGCGTCCAGGTCGAAGGCGGTATGCACCGAGCGCACCGCCTCCTGCAGGTCGCTCTGGTCGCAGATCACCGAGATCCGGATCTCGGAGGTGCTGATCATCTCGATGTTGACCCCGGCGTCGGCGAGGGCGGAGAAGAGCCGGCTCGCGACCGAGGGGTTGGAGCGCATGCCCGCCCCCACGAGGGAGAGCTTGCCGACGTGGCTGGTCCAGAGCACGTCGGCGAAGCCCATCTGCTCCTGCAGGCCGCGCACCGCGGCGACCGCGGTCTGGCCGTCGCTCTCGGGGAGGGTGAAGGAGATGTCGGAGGTCTCGGCGTCGGTCGTCGAGACGTTCTGCACGATCATGTCGATCGACACCCCGGCCTGGGAGACGGCGCCGATGACGGCGGCCGCGGCGCCGGGCCGGTCCGGGATGCCGACGGCGGTGATCTTGCCCAGGGACGTGTCGTGCGCGATGCCGGAGATGATCGGCTCTTCCATGGTGTCCTCCGTGAGGGGTCGCCCGACCAGGATCCAGGTGCCTTCCTGGTCGGAGAAGCTGCTGCGGACGTGCAGGGGCACCTGGAAGCGGCGGGCGTACTCCACCGCGCGCAGGTGCAGGATCTTGGCGCCGTGCGCCGCCATCTCGAGGGTCTCCTCGATGGTGATGCGGGTGACGCGCCGGGCGCTGGGGACGATGCGCGGGTCGGCGGTGTAGAGCCCGTCGACGTCGGTGTAGATCTCGCACACGTCGGCGTGGAGGGCCGCCGCGAGCGCGACCGCGGTGGTGTCCGAGCCGCCCCGGCCCAGGGTGGTGATGTCGTCGTCGGTGGAGATCCCCTGGAAGCCGGCGACGATCGCCACGGCGCCGTCCTCGAGGGTGCGGCGCACCCGGTCCGGCTGCACGTCGAGCAGCCGGGCGCGGCCGTGGGCGGTGTCCGTGCGCATCCCCGCCTGGGCGCCGGTGTAGCTGCGGGCCGGCACGCCGAGCTGCTCGATCGCCATGGCCAGCAGCGCCATCGAGATGCGCTCGCCGGCCGAGAGGAGCATGTCCATCTCGCGCTGCGGGGGAGCGCCGGTGGCGATCTGTCCGGCGAGGTCGAGCAGGTCGTCGGTCGTGTCTCCCATGGCGGAGACGACGACGGCGACCCGGTCGCCCGCCCGGTGGGCGGCGACGACGCGCTGGGCGACGCGGCGCATCGCCTCGGCGTCGGCGACCGAGGAGCCGCCGAACTTCATCACGAGCAGAGCCATGGAACTTCCTGTGCAGGGGTATGCGAGTACCTGGGAGGCCGGACGGCGGCGTCCCGACCTCGTGGGTCCGAGGAGCAAGTCTAGGGGGCGCGCTCCTGTGCCCTTGACGCCGGGGAATCCGCACAGTGCAGAGCGTCCGGTGTGGTTGCGCGCCGGGCCCACGGCATACCCTCGGGGCCATGGATGACGAGGACCGGATCGCGCTGCTCATCGACTACGAGAACCTCGCGCTCGGGTCGCGCGACCACCTGGGCGTCCCCTTCGACCTGCGTCCGGTGGCGGACGCGCTGGCCGAGCGTGGCCGGGTGGTGACGCGGCGGGCGTACGCCGACTGGTCCTACTTCGACGAGGACCGCCGGATGCTCACCCGCAACCACGTCGAGCTCATCGAGATGACGCAGCGCATGGGCGCCTCGCGCAAGAACGCCGCGGACATCAAGATGGCGGTCGACGCGGTCGAGACGGCCTACGAACGTGACTACATCACCACCTTCGCGATCTGCACCGGGGACAGCGACTTCACCCCGCTGGTGCACAAGCTGCGCGAGCTCAACAAGCGGGTCATCGGCTTCGGGGTCCGCGACTCGACCTCGACGATGCTGCCGCCGGCCTGCGACGAGTTCCTCTACTACGACGACCTCGACGGGGTCGTCCCCGCCGGCGCCGAGGACACCTCCTCGCGCGGATCGGGGCGCAAGGGCCGAGGCCGCGGGTCCTCGGCCAAGGGCGGCGGGAGCTCCGCGCCGACGCAGGAGCCGGAGCCGACCGAGGACGCGGACGACGGGGGCGAGGACGCGACCGACGACAGCGCCCCCGACCTGGCATCGCTCGTCGCGCAGACCGTGTCCGGGCTGCAGCGCAGCAGCGGGGGAGCGGTCACCGCGTCGGTCCTCAAGCGGACGCTGGTGCGCAAGGACTCGACCTTCTCCGAGGCGGCCTACGGATTCCGTGCCTTCGGCGAGCTGCTGGAGCACCTCTCCGGTCGCGGCATCATCGACCTCAGCGCCGGCCCCGCCAAGGGGGACCCGGAGGTCACGCTCCCCGAGGAGGGCGGCCGCCCGGAGGCCTTCGCGCTGCTGCGGCAGACCGTGAGCGAGCTCGACGACGGCGGCGGCGTCGCGCTCTCCGGGCTCAAGGACCAGCTGCGCACCCGGCGCGAGGGCTTCTCCGAGAAGCCGCTCGGCTACGGCTCCTTCCTGCAGTTCGCCAAGGGGGCGGACGCCGCCGGCCTGGTGCAGCTGCGGCGCAAGGGCTCCGGGTATGTCGTGAGCGCCCCCTGAGGGCGCCCGGCGACACGCCAGGAGGTCCTGCTCGGACTCGTACAGGTTTTCGATTATCGTCGTCCACATGGTGCCGCCGCCGGCACGGTCGTCCACAGATCTTCTGTGGAGGCCGGGGTATGTCGGTGGGGGCCCCTAGCGTCTGACGCAGACGCAGGATCACCCGCCCGGGTGGCCCTCGCCGTCGGTCGAAGGTAGGCGCGCCCGCCACGAGACGAAGGAGCAGGCACATGCCGCAGGCAAGCAAGACCACCGGGGCGACCGGGGTCAACAACGACAGGCTCAGGGCCCTCGACACGGTCATGGCCCAGATCGAGAAGCAGCACGGCAAGGGCTCGGTGATGCGCCTCGGCGACGAGGACCGCCCGCCGGTGCAGGTCATCCCGACCGGTGCCATCGCGCTGGACGTCGCGCTCGGCGTCGGCGGTCTGCCCCGCGGTCGCGTGGTGGAGATCTACGGCCCGGAGAGCAGCGGCAAGACCACGGTCGCGCTGCACGCCGTGGCCAACGCGCAGAAGGGCGGCGGGATCGCCGCCTTCATCGACGCCGAGCACGCGCTCGACCCGGAGTACGCCAAGAAGCTGGGCGTCGACACCGACGCGCTGCTCGTGAGCCAGCCGGACACCGGCGAGCAGGCGCTGGAGATCGCGGACATGCTCATCCGCTCCGGCGCCCTGGACATCATCGTCATCGACTCGGTCGCGGCGCTGGTGCCCCGCGCCGAGATCGAGGGCGAGATGGGCGACAGCCACGTGGGTCTGCAGGCCCGGCTCATGAGCCAGGCGCTGCGCAAGATCACCGGTGCGCTCAACTCGACCGGCACCACCGCGATCTTCATCAACCAGCTGCGGGAGAAGATCGGCGTGATGTTCGGCTCGCCGGAGACCACGACCGGTGGCAAGGCGCTGAAGTTCTACGCCTCGGTGCGGATCGACGTGCGCCGGATCGAGACCCTCAAGGACGGCACCGACGCGGTCGGCAACCGGACCCGGGCCAAGATCGTCAAGAACAAGGTGTCCCCGCCGTTCAAGCAGGCCGAGTTCGACATCCTCTACGGCCACGGCATCTCCCGCGAGGGAGGGCTGATCGACATGGGTGTCGAGCACGGCTTCGTGCGCAAGTCCGGCGCCTGGTACACCTACGAGGGCGAGCAGATGGGCCAGGGCAAGGAGAACGCCCGGCAGTTCCTCAAGGACAACCCGGACATCGCCGACACCATCGACCGCAACATCAAGACCAAGCTCGGCATCGGTGCCCCGAAGCAGACGGAGGACCTCCCGGACGGGGTGGACCCGGTCACGGGTGAGGTCTCGGTCGACTTCTGATGGCCGGCGCAGACAGGCTGTCTGCGGCTCGCGAGGCGCTGGCGGCGGCCGAGGCCTCCGCCAGTGCCTCCGGTCTCCGTCCCGCCGACGCGACCAGTGTCCGGAGCAGCACCGAGCCGGACCCGCACGCCGTCGCCCGCAAGATCGTCCTGCGACAGCTGGCGATGGGCCCGCGCACCCGGCGCCAGCTCGAGGACAAGCTCGCCGACCGCGACTGCGACCCCCAGGTGGCTGCCCGCGTCCTGGACCGGATGGCCGAGGTGGGGCTGGTCGACGACGAGGCCTACGCCGAGATGTACGTCCGCTCCAAGCAGGAGACCAAGGGTCTGGCCGCCGGGGCGCTGCGCCAGGAGCTGCGCCGCAAGGGCGTCGCCGAGGAGGTCGTCGACAGCGCGCTCGACGACATCAACCCCGAGCACGAGCGGGAGCAGGCCCGCGCCCTCGTCAGGCGTCGGCTGCGCACCATGCAGGGTCTGGAGCGGGAGGTGCAGACCCGCCGGCTCGCGGGCTTCCTGGCCCGCAAGGGCTACAGCCCGGGTGTGTCCTACCAGGTCATCCGGGACGCCCTGGACGGTCTGCCCGAGCACCAGCGCGACTGAGCCGGCCGCCTCGCCCCCTCGCCGGGGCGCCGGCGAGGGGGGAGGACCTAGGCGGGTGCCTGGGCCGGTTGTCCGGGGACCGCGGTCAGCCCCGCACCTTCGGCTCGGGCAGCTCCGGCGGCGCGGCGGCCGGGGTCTGCGCCAGCTGGGCCAGTGCCTCCTCGATGGCGCGGTCCAGCTGCCGGTCCCGGTCGTGCGCCGTGTCGGCGGGGGAGTGGACCACCTCGATGTCCGGGTCGACACCGTGGTTCTCCACACCGAAGCCCTTGCCCTCGAGCCAGAAGGCATACCGCGGCTGGGTGATCGCCGTCCCGTCGACGAGGTCGAAGCGGCCGTCGATGCCGACGACCCCGCCCCAGGTGCGGACCCCCACGACCGGGCCGAGGCCCATCGCCTGGGCACCGGCGTTGACGATGTCGCCGTCGGAGCCCGAGTGCTGGTTGGCGACGAGCACGACCGGCCCCCGCGGCGCCTGCTCGGGATAGCTGCCGACCGCCTCGTAGTAGCGCGCCGGGGCCCAGCCCACGACACGGGCCGCGAGCCGGGCCAGGACCAGCTGGCTGGTGTGCCCGCCCCGGTTGTAGCGGACGTCGACGACCAGTCCCTCCGCCCGGGTGGCGTGGTGCAGGTCGCGGTGCAGCTGCGCCCAGCCCACGCTCATCATGTCCGGGATGTGCACGTAGCCGAGCCGCCCGCCGGTCTTCTCCTCGACGTAGGCCCTCCGTGAGGCGACCCAGTCCTGGTAGCGCAGGACCTCCTCGTCACCGATCGGCACCACGACGACGCGCCGGTCCTGCCCGTCGCGGCGCAGGGTCAGCTGCACCGGCTTGTCCGCGGCACCGACGAGCAGCGGCGCGGGGCCGGCCGCCGGGTCGACCGGACGCCCGTCCACGGCCACGACGACATCGCCGACCTGCGCGCCGACCCCGGCCGCCTGCAGCGGGGATCGGGCGTTGGGGTCGCTGGACTCCCCGGGCAGGATCCGGTCGATGCGCCAGCCGTCGGCCTCGGGCGACAGGTCCGCGCCCAGCAGCCCCAGCCGCCGGTCCAGGTCGCCCGGCGGGTGCGGCGGCGTGACGTAGGCGTGCGAGGTGTTGAGCTCGCCCACGGTCTCCCAGAGCACGTCCTGGAGGTCGTCGTGGGTCGCCAGCCGCTCCACGAGCGGTCGCCAGCGCTGCGTCGTCGCCGCCCAGTCCACGCCGTCCATGTCCGCGCGCCAGAAGTGGTCGCGCATGATGCGGGCGTTCTCGTCGAACATCTGGTGCCACCGCACCCGCGGCTCCACCTCGACCCGCACCCGCTCGAGGTCCACCGACACCTTGTCGGCGCCGCCCTCGTCGCCGTCCTCGGGCTTGCGGTCGGCGGGCTGCACGTGCAGCGACTCCTTGTGGTGGACCACGGCACGCTCGCCGTCACCGGAGACCTGGTAGTCGTCCACGGCGTCGGCGACCGTGGTCAGCGTCCGCTTGGTGAAGCTGTAGAACTCCAGGCTGTCGGTCGCGGGCTCGCCCTCGACGCCCGAGCGCCGGGTGCCGAGCACGCCGGAGTCACCGGCGACGTGCACCCAGAGCACGCCGTCCTTGGCGGCCCGCAGGTCGCGATAGTCGGCCGAGGGCACCGGGAACGGCGTGATGCGCTGCTCGGCTCCCTCCGCGTCCAGGTCCGGGCTGGCCGGGGGAGCGGCCGCCTCGTCCGTGCTCTTGTCCTCGGCGTCGGTCGCCGCGTCGCCGCCGGGGCGCTTGTCCTCCTGCACCTCGCTGATCCGCCAGCCCTCCAGGCTCGGCCCGAAGGGCGGCGTCCGGTCGGCCGCGAGCGGGACGAGCCAGGGCCGGGTCGCCCCGGTGAAGCTCAGCGCGAACTCGTGCGCGTCGTAGGTCGGGTCGAAGGTCCGGTCGGACAGGAAGACCACGGCGGCGCCGTCACGGGTGAAGTCGGGGTCCCGGTCGTGGTAGCGGCCGCTGGTCAGGGCCACCGGCTCGCCCTCGGTCCGCACGTCCAGCAGCACGACCTGGTGGTGCTCGCCCTCGCCCGAGGTGGGCTGGCTCCAGACGAGGTAGCGGCTGTCCGGCGAGAAGCGCGGGGTGAGCGCCTCGCCCTGGCGAGAGCGACCGACCTCCCGCACGGCGCCGCTGCTCGCGTCCAGCACGCGCATCGCGCCGTCGTGGCTGACGGTCGCCACCCGCGACCCGTCGGGCGAGGCGGCCAGGTGCAGCACCCGGCCCAGCTCGCCGCCCACCAGGCGGCGCGGCGGGGTGGAGCCGTCCAGGGTGTGGACCTCGAGCGCGTCCTCGCCGTCGGCATCGGTGACAAGCACCGCGCGCGACCCGTCCTGGCCGAGGAAGATTGGCTCCCGGGTGCGCACGGCGGAGTCGGCGACGAGCGCGCGCACCGGCCCTGAGCGGTGGCTCACCCAGAAGCTCGCCCCCTGCGTGCCGACGAGGCTGGCGTCGCCGCCGCGGTCGACGTCCAGGTGGTCCAGCCGCTCCGCGGCGGGCACGGTATGCCCGGCCGGCGGCCCCACGGGCAGGTCCACCTCGATCCGGCGCGGGGTGGCGGCGAGCGAGTCCAGCAGCCACAGGTCGCCCCGGGAGTGCCACACGACCCGGGTCCCGTCGGTGCTGGCGTCCCGGACGTAGCCCTCCTGCTCGCCCTGGTGGGTCAGCTGCCGCGGCTCGGTCGGGCTCTTGCGGAGCCGTCCGGTGGTGCCACCGGGCCGCTTCCAGGCCCACAGGTTGGCCTGCTCGTGCGCGTGGTCCGGGAAGGTCGCGGCCCGGTCGGAGACGAAGAGCAGCTCGTCGCCGACCCACATCGGGTCCACGAGCGAGGCCGGCTCGTCGGCGAGCAGCTGGCTCCAGTCGCCCTTGCCCTTCTCGTCCAGCCACAGCCGCGGGGCGGTACCGCCGCGGTACCTCTTCCACTGCGCGGGCACCCGGCTCCCGACGGTGCTCAGCGCCACGGTGCCGTCGCCCCGCACCGCCACGCCCCAGGCGCTGCCCCAGGGCAGACGCTCCACCGAGCCGTCCAGCCCCACCGCCTTGACCACGGCGTGCCGCATGTTGCTCTCCCCGGCGTTGCTCGCCACGAGGACCCGGCCGTCCTCGCTCCAGCCGAGGACGAGCGCCACCGAGCCGCCCCACCAGGTCAGGCGCCGGGCGGCGGCGGTCGCGACCTCGACGACCATGACCTCGGGGTGGCCGTCGCGGTGGCTGACGTAGGCGATGTGCGCGCCGTCGCGGGAGAAGCGCGGGCAGCGCGCCGGCTCGTGGTCGGCGGTCAGCCGCCACGCCCGGCCGCCGTCGACCGGCGCGATCCAGAGGTCGTCGTCGGCGACGAAGGTGACGAGGTCGTCGTGGACATGGGGGTATCGCAGGTATCCGTTGCTCACCCGGCCGACCCTACGTCTCCGCGCGGCAGGGCGCATGGGGGTTGGACAGGCGGTGCTACTCGTCCTCGCCGGGCTGCGGCTCGTCGGAGGGCTCCCACTCGACCTCGGTCAGCTCCTCCTCGTCCGGGTCGTGGTAGTGCATCGCCGACTCCTCGGGGGAGTCCCAGCTCGTCGTGCGGCACTCGCGCGCGATCTCCCGGGCCTCGCCGTCGGGGCGGTGCCGGTCGGCATACCGCTGCGACTCCTCCTGCCGCTCCCGCTGGGCGATGCTCTCCTCGTGCGACTGCTCGTCGGCGGTCACCCCGAAGGCGCTGGACCCGACGTAGTGGTCCCCGGACTGGTAGCCGCGGTCGAGCACGTCGCCGTCCCCGTCGAGCGTGTCCTCGGGCTGGAGCTGGTCCTCTGCGTCGATGCTCCACACCCCGAGGTCGTCGCCGATGGTCTCGCGGTCGGCCTGGTCGCTCATGACGGTGCTCCTTCGCTCACGCCTGTGGAGCACACAGTAGCGCCGACGGGCGCCCACCGGCAGGGGTCGAGAACGCAGCATGGGTGACACTGTGCCCATGACCCTCGCCCTGCTCCTCGTGCTGACCGTGGCGCTCGGGGCGGCGCTGCAGCGGGTCTCCGGTATGGGGCTGGGCATGACGGTCGCCCCCGTCATGTCCGTGGTGGTCGGGCCGGTGGCGGGGGTCACCCTGAGCAACGTCGCCGCCGTGGTGGGGGCGCTGCTGCTGGCGTATGTCATGCGCGCCGACATCGACTGGCGCCGGTTCCGGGGGCTGGCGCCGCTGCTCGTCGTCGGGTCGGTGGTCGGGGCCTGGGTGGTGCGGGTGGTCTCCCCGGACGTGCTCGACCTCGTCCTCGGCGGGTGCGTCCTGCTCGCCATCGGCGCGGCGCTGGGCCTGCAGCGCCTCCTCGTCGTCCGGGGGCGGGCCGCGGTGCTCGTGACCGGCACGGTCGCCGGCTTCATGAACACCACGGCGGGGGTCGCCGGGCCGGCGATGACGGCGTATGCCGTCGCCTCCCGGTGGGGGCAGCGCTCGCTCGCGGCCACCCTGCAGCCGATCTTCCTCACCGCCAACCTCGCCTCGATCCTCACCAAGGCGGTGCTGGGCGCCACCCCGGAGCCCGGCGTGCTGCCGTGGTGGTCCTGGCTCCTCGCCTGCGCGGCGGTGCCGGTCGGGATCGTGCTCGCGACCCCGCTGGCGCGGCTCGTACCGCTGCCGGTCGCCCGGGCCCTCGCGATCACCATCGCCAGCGCCGGGGCGGCGCTCGCGCTGGGCCGCGGCCTGGTCGGCGTCCTCGGCTGAACGCCGTACCCTGGATGCTGCCATGAGCAGCACCAAGACCTATGACGTGCGCACCCACGGGTGCCAGATGAACGTGCACGACTCCGAGCGCCTGGCCGGGCTGCTGGAGACGGCCGGCTACATCGACCTCGCGGCCGTGCCCGAGACCGAGCGCCCGGACGTCGCCGACGTCGTCGTCTTCAACACCTGCGCGGTCCGCGAGAACGCCGCCAACAAGCTCTACGGCAACCTCGGTCAGCTGCGCCCGGCCAAGCAGGCCAACCCCGACATGCAGATCGCGGTCGGCGGCTGCCTGGCGCAGAAGGACCGCTCCACCATCGTCGAGCGCGCCCCCTGGGTCGACGTCGTCTTCGGCACCCACAACGTCGGCTCGCTGCCGGCGCTGCTGGACCGGGCCCGGCACAACAAGGCCGCCGAGGTCGAGATCCTGGAGTCGCTGGAAACCTTCCCCTCGACGCTGCCGACCCGGCGCGACTCGGCATACTCCGGCTGGGTGTCGATCTCCGTGGGGTGCAACAACACCTGCACCTTCTGCATCGTCCCGGCGCTGCGCGGCAAGGAGAAGGACCGGCGCCCCGGCGAGATCCTCGCCGAGATCGAGGCGCTCGTGGCCCAGGGGGTCGTCGAGATCACCCTGCTCGGGCAGAACGTCAACACCTACGGCGTGGAGTTCGGCGACCGGCTCGCCTTCGGCAAGCTGCTGCGCTCGTGCGGCCAGATCGAGGGCCTGGAGCGGGTGCGCTTCACCTCACCCCACCCGGCGGCCTTCACCGACGACGTCATCACCGCGATGGCGGAGACCCCCAACGTCATGCCGAGCCTGCACATGCCGCTGCAGTCCGGCTCGGACCGCGTGCTCAAGGCGATGCGGCGGTCCTACCGCTCCACGAAGTTCCTCGGGATCCTGGACCGGGTGCGCGCGCAGATCCCGGACGCGGCGATCACCACCGACCTCATCGTCGGCTTCCCCGGCGAGACCGAGGAGGACTTCCAGGACACCCTCGACGTCGTGCGCGCCTCCCGCTTCTCCAGCGCCTTCACCTTCCAGTACTCCATCCGCCCCGGCACCCCCGCGGCCGAGATGGACGGGCAGGTGCCCAAGGAGGTCGTGCAGGAGCGCTTCGACCGGCTCATCGCGCTGCAGGAGGAGGTCTCCTGGGCCGGCAACCGCGAGCTCGAGGGGCGCGAGGTCGAGGTGCTCGTCGCGCCCGGCGAGGGCCGCAAGGACGCCGAGACGCACCGCCTCTCCGGTCGCGCCCGCGACAACCGGCTGGTCCACTTCGCGGTCCCCGAGGGAGCCGAGGTCCCGCGGCCGGGGGACGCGGTGACCGTGGCGGTCACCTACGGCGCGCCGCACCACCTCGTCGCAGACTCCGGCGTCCAGGGCGGACGGTATGCCGTCCGCCGCACCGCGGGCGGGGACGCCTGGGCGGCGCTGCAGGAGGGCGGGACGCCCGGCGCGGTGAAGAAGCCGGCGGTGAGCCTGGGCATACCGACGATCGGTGCTCCGCCGCTGCCGGACGTGCCCGCGGGTGCCTGCTGCCCCACCGACTGACCGCGCGAGCCCGCGGCGGCGTTGCTAGGGAGCCTCGCTGCGGGCGGAGCGCTCGCTGAGGTCCGCCCGGCGGTCGGCCTCGCGCGCCCGCTCGGTCGCCTCGCGAGCCTGCTCGGTCTCCTCGCGCGCCTCCCGGCGCTCGTGCTGGGCGACCGAGGCGCGGTAGTGGGCCTCCACCCGGTCGATCCAGGCGCGTGCCTCGGGCTTGCCGTGGAAGCGCACGATGCTCCAGACGATGAGCCCGATCGCGATCGCGCTGGAGGCGAGCATGGTGATCGCCACCGGGCGCCCGCCGAAGAGCCACCAGGCGTCGTCCAGCGGCCACCACCCGGGCGGCGGGGGAGAGATCAGCCAGACCACGCCGACCGCGATGAGCCCGGCGGTGATGAGCAGCGTCAGCGCGATGCGGGGGATGGTCTCGACGCTCTCGGCGGCGCCGCGCAGCGCCCGGATCTTGACCGGCATGGTCCACCGGCGGGCCCATTCGTACTGCGTCGACAGGATCGCCAGCCCGGCGAACGTCCCGAGCAGGCCGGGGCCGGGGAGCAGCAGCATGAGGACGCCCGCGACCAGGACGACCCACCCCAGGGTCTCCAGGACGATGCGCTTGGCCGCGGCGTTCACCGGGACAGCGTAGGTCAGCGTCCTGACGGGCGCGAGCGGCGAGCACCGCCCCGCTCCGACCGAGCGCGCGACCCGATGTGACGGATGTGGCAGGCTACGCGCCGTGACATGGAGCCAGGTCGACCGTGACGAGCTGCTCATCCGCTCCGGCAAGGACCCCTTCGTCCGCTTCGCGACCAGCCACGAGCTGGTGGCGGTCGCGGGCCCGCACGGCTGGGCGTGCGCCAGTCCGTGGCGCCCGGGCTCGCGGCACTGGGGCGGCGCCGCCGTCGTCGGGCCAGACGCGCCGGCGGACGCCGAGACCGCAGCGCTGCGGGCGATCGCGCTAGCCGCCCCTGATCTCGCGCTGGAGTGGTTCTCGACCGAGGACGGGCGAGATCTGGCGCTGCCCCCGGCCTACCTCGGCACGGGCTCGGGTCGGTGGTCCTTCATGTGGTGCGAGCGCACCGCCGCCGCGGTCGACCCCGCCGGTCTCGCGGCCCAGGGCCTGGAGCTCGTCGAGCTGGCCGACGACGCGGACGCCGACCTGCTCGACGCCTTCGGTCGCACCCACGGCGAGGATC
Source organism: Serinicoccus hydrothermalis (assembly GCF_001685415.1). Lineage (NCBI taxonomy): Bacteria > Bacillati > Actinomycetota > Actinomycetes > Micrococcales > Ornithinimicrobiaceae > Serinicoccus > Serinicoccus hydrothermalis. The sequence continues at coordinate 3,452,515 of NZ_CP014989.1, forward strand.
CCTACATGGGCTTCCCCGGGCACGGCTTCGCCTCGCTGTGGCTCGCCGCCCGCGACGAGGTGGGGCAGATCGTCGCCGTCGGAGCCTTGCACGAGCTCGGCTCCGGTATGCCCCACCTCGCCGGCCTCGTCGTGCGCCCAGAGCTGCGCGGCCAGGGGATCGGCGCGCTGCTCACCGAGGCGCTCACCGCGCGGGCGGTGCAGGAGGCGGGCGTCTCGACCCTGTCGGTCTTCACGTCCAACGCGGGCGCCGTCCGGCTCTACGAGCGGCTCGGGTATGCCACCGCCCACCGCTTCCTCACCCGCGAGCTGGCACCGGCCGGGCCGCCCGGCTGAGGGCGGGGCGACCTACGATGGTCCGGTGAGCGAGCGGCATACCTCTGCGACGGCGGGCACCCTGCCCGCACCGACGGAGCGCCAGCGCGCCGCCGGACGTCTCGCGGCCGTGCTGGTCGCGGTGGAGGCGGTGGTCATCACCGGGCTGGCGGTGTTCTACCTCGTCGAGCTCGCGCTGGGGCAGGGGCAGGACCTCATGATCGTCACCATGTCGGTGGTGACGATGGTCGTCTTCATCATCGGTCTGGCCTACACCGCGCTCGGCCTGTGGCGTCGCCACCCGCGCTCGCAGGCCCCCGCGATCGCCTTCAACTTCCTCATGGTGCCGCTCGGCATCGCGCTGCTCCCGCTCGCGCCGTGGTGGGTGGGCCTCGGGGCGCTGGCCCTCGGCGTGGTCACGGTCGTCGCGGCCTTCCTCATGGGCCGGCTGGAGGACCGCGACCAGACCGCCTGAGCGGGCGACCGTGGGTGGGCGGCTCAGAGCCGGTTCGTCCACTGACCGCCTCGATGTCACTCGCGAGCCTGTTCGAGGGGGCTGTCACCTGACGAACCGGCTCTCAGTCAGGCGGGCCTGACCTCGGTCGCACCCGGATCATCTCTCGGGTGCAGCGACCTGGACCCGGGTGCAGCGGCCGCGGTGGACGAGCACGCCGCGCCCCGGCAGCTGCAGGTCGCCGACCGGGAGGCTCGCGCCCAGCACGGCGCCGTCGCCGGGGCTCCGCGGCTGGAGCACCACGCCGCTGCGGGAGCGGGTCACCAGCGCGAGGATGCCGCGGAAGGCGCTCGTGGCCGCCTCCGTGTCCGCCGCCACGAGCAGCTCCATCCGGTATGCCGTCGCCAGCTCGACCAGCACGTCCTCCGCAGGCGTGCCGACCAGCAGGTGGGCGTCGTCGACCACGAGCAGGCCACCGGTCCCCAGCTCGGCGCACGCGGCGCGCAGCTGCTCGGCCTCCGGCGGCGACGCGAGATCCACGACGACCGCGGGGCGACCTCCCTGCAGTCGGTCGAGGGTGTGCGTGCGGCCGGACCCGGGTTGCCCCACGACGAGCATCGACCCCGCAGGCTGCGGCACCGGTGCGGCCTCGTCGCCGCCGACCGCCCAGTGCCCGCTGCCCACCGGGGCGCTCCAGCGTCGGGGGAGCGGGCGGCATACCAGAGGGGGCGGACCGTCAGGGCGCTCGAGCCCGGCGCCCATGGCGGGGAGCACGACGTGTGCCTCGGTGCCGTCGCGCACGCCGACCAGGCGCCCGGGGGGCTGCGAGGACGGGACCTGGTGCGGGCGCAGGCCGGTGAGGAGCAGATCGGTCGGGTCGTTGAGCCGCAGGGCCCAGGTGGTCGGCAGCACCGGCGCGACCCGGCCCAGCAGCAGGCTGCGGTCGCCGCTGAGCAGGGCCACGACCCCGACCGCGGGTCCCTCGCGCAGGACGCGAAGTGCCACCTCTAGGGCGCGCCCGCGCTCGACGGGCTCGTAGAGGTCGACGAAGCGGTCCCAGCCGTCGAGCACCAGCACGACCGGCGCGCGAGGCTCGCCTCGCCCGGCCGCCTGACGGCTGCGCACCAGCTCGTCCAGCCGGTCCAGGACCTGTATGCCGTGGGCCAGGTCGTCCGGCTGCACCCACGCCACCAGCCCAGGGTGGGTGCCGGCCTCGGACGCCTCCAAGCCACGACCCAGGTCGAGCACGACGACCCACGCGCCACTCGTGCGGCTGAGCACCGAGCGCAGCGCCGTCGTGCGCCCGGAGCGGGCCGCGCCGACGAGGCCCAGGTGCTGGTCCACGCCCCAGGTCAGCGGGGAGCGGGCCTGCTCCGCCGGCAGGTCGGCCAGCGCCCAGGCGCCCGGCTCGCCGGGAAGGCTCTCGATCCGGTCCGGCAGCGGCGGGTGCCAGACGACGGGTGGCCGCAGGTCCTCCCGCTGCGCCGCCGCGCGGAGCGTGCACGCGAGCGCCCCGAGGTCGTCCTCCTGGGCCTCCGGCTGGCCGGCCTGGTCGAGCACCCGCCTGGCCGACCAGATGTCGGGGAGCGCCTGCACGTCCCATCCCGCGAGGGAGCGGCGCCGCGGTGGACCGACGCGGGCGACCTGGACCGCGTGCGGAGGCTCGGCGCCGGTGCGCCACAGCGCCAAGCCGGGGCGTCCCTCGGGGAGCAGGGCGGCCTGCCCGGTCTCGATGACGTCGTGGGAGTCCGAGGAGTCGCGCAACCGCAAGGCGATGCGGAGGTTGACGTTGGCCCGCAGGTCGGGGCCGACGACACCGGCCGGGCGCTGGGTGGCGAGGACGAGGTGGACCCCGAGGCTCCGGCCGACCGCGGCCAGGCGAATGAGGCCGCTCATCACCTCCGGCACCTCCTCGGCGAGCACCCGGAACTCGTCGATGACGACGACGAGGCGGGGCAGGCCGGGGACCTGCGCGGCGTCCTTGGCGCCTGCCGCCGCGACGACGCCCTCGCGCCGGGTCAGCTCGGCCCGGAGCGAGGCGAGCACCCGGCCCGCCAGGTGCGGGTCGAGGTCGGTGACCATGCCCGTGACGTGCGGCAGCGAGGCGCAGTCGCCGAGGGAGGACCCGCCCTTGAAGTCGACGAGCAGCAGCGCCAGGTCTGCGGGTGAGTTCCGCAGCGCGAGGGCGACGACGAGCGACCTGAGCAGCTCGGACTTGCCCGCGCCGGTCGTGCCGGCGACCAGCGCGTGCGGCCCGTCGCGGACCAGGTCGACCGTCACGGCCTGCCCAGCGAAGTCATGGCCGAGCGGCACCGCCAGCCCTGGCAGGGCCCACGCGGCGAGCGCCTCCTGGGCGTCCTGGGGCCAGCCGACCAGCTCCCCGAGGGGCGGTGACCCGGTGGGCAGGGCCGGCGCGTCGGGGTCGGCGTCCGCGGCGTCGCGCGCCCGCAGCGGTGCCAGCGTCGAGGCGAGGGCACGGGCACGGGTCAGACCGAGCGTGGTCGGGACGAAGACCACCTCCGGCCGGCCCGGTACCTGCAGGACCGCCCGCGTGCCGGAGGTGAGCAGGACACGGGTGGCGCCCGGTGGGGCCTGGGTCACGTCGTCGACCAGGACCACGTCCTCGCCCCAGCGCAGCGCGCGTCCGACGGGGTCCGCGCCACTCGTGTCGGTGTGCGGCAGCCAGCCCAGCAGGTCCCATGCCTCTCCAGGCGCGCGCCCGGGTTCGACGAGGAGGCTCCACTGCGTCGGCGGGTGTCGGGTGGCGAGCTGCAGGACGAGCGACCGCGCGAAGGCGTCCCGGAGGGAGCGCTCCCCACAGATGACCAATGGCCCCAGCAGGACCAGCGGCAGCGGCGCCGCGTCGTGCCAGAGGGCCTCGCCCTCGAGGTGCACGCGCGAGGGGCACCGGTGCTCGCCCAGGCATACCTCGAGCTCCTCGGCCGAGCACGCCCAGAGCGAGGTGGAGGGATGGGGGACCAGCGCGGTGGTGACCCCGACCAGCCCGGGGTGGCGCTCGCGCAGCTGCACCAGCTCCTCGGCGAGGGCATGCCTCGCGACCAGCTCGTTGTCCCGTCGCGCCCGGGCGTGCTCGACCAGCGCCTCCTCGTGCTCGATCCGGGCGGACCGGCGGTCGCCCAGGAAGTGACCCAGGACCATCGCCGGCCCCAGCAGCCCGAAGAGCAGGAGCCAGGGCATACGCAGGAGCAGGGCGACGGCGAGCGCGACGACCAGGGGAAGGGTCCAGGTCCAGGCGCTGGGCGGACGGACCCGGCGCCGCGCGGGCACGGGTGGCGTGGTGAGCTCGACCTCCACCGGGGCGGAGACCGAGCGCGGCCAGGGCACGATCTCGCGCAGGCCTGCGGAGGGGGCCTGACGGACCGGTGCCGGCGGGCGCGGCACGAGCACGACCCCGGACACCCCGAGGAGCAACCGGTCACCGACCGGCCAGGTGCCGGCGCACGGCGGCTCTCCGCCCTCCCAGCCCACCCCGTTGGTCGACCCGAGGTCCTCGACCCTCACGCCGTCGCGCTCCTGGCGCACCCGCAGGTGCCGGCGCGACAGCCCGGGATCGGCGACGGTCAGGTCGCACCGTGGGTCCCGGCCGAGCGTGACCCACCGTCCTGGCGGCAGCGCGGCGGTGCCCCCGGCGTCCGGGCCGGTGGCCACGACGAGCCGTGGCACCCCCGCCGGAGCGGTATGCCTGTCCGAGGAGCGGCTGCCGATGGCGGCCCCGTGCTGCAGCGGCTGGGCGTCCGACCCGGCCCCAGGACTCCCGCCGGAGACGGCTGGGTCGAGGTGACGCCGGAGGTCGCCGAGGGTGGCGTCGTCCGGTGCGGTGACGACCAGGTGCTCCACGCGGTCGTGGACCGGCCGGGTCACGATGACTCTCATGCCCCGATCCTGCGCGGATCGGGGATCGTGCCCCCGGAGTTGTCCACAGGCTCGACCGCGGGCACAGCGCGGAGGCCGGCCCCGTGCATACAGTGGCAGCGACGGAGGACGACCCTTGGCAAAAGCAGGTGCCAGTGCCAGGATCGGCCAGAACAGCGGGCGCAGGCCGCGACGGCGCGGACCGCGCGACCAGGCTGGGGAGGCAGGGGAGATGTCGGCGACGGCGTTGCAGCTGCTCGAGGACGACGTCCGCGAGCTCATCCGGCGACGACGCCTGGACCCCTCCCGGGACGACGCAGCGGTCCGCGACCTCATCGGCGAGGTGCTCGACGACTACGACGACCGCTCGCTCGTGGGCGGGCTGGTGCCGCTCGCCGACCGCAAGGAGGCCCACCGCGTCCTGCTGGAGTCCGTGGCCGGTTTCGGGCCGCTGCAGCCCTACCTCGACGACCCGGCGGTCGAGGAGATCTGGATCAACGAGCCGAGCAAAGTTTTTGTTGCTCGCAACGGCCGCTCCGAGCTGACCCCGACGCTGCTGAGCGAGCAGCAGGTCCACGACCTGGTCGAGCGGATGCTGCGCAGCTCGGGCCGGCGCGTCGACCTCAGCAGCCCGTTCGTCGACGCCAGCCTGCCGGACGGCAGCCGCCTGCACGTCGCGATCCCCGACATCACCCGGCGTCACTGGGCGGTCAACATCCGCAAGTTCGTCGTCGCCGCGGACGAGCTCGCCGACCTGGTACGGCTGGGGACGCTCACCGCGCAGGCGGCGCGCTTCCTCGATGCCGCCGTGGCTTCAGGGCTCAACATCCTCGTCGCGGGCGGGACGCAGGCCGGCAAGACGACGATGCTCAACTGCCTGACCGCCGCCATACCCCCGGGGGAGCGGGTGGTCACCTGCGAGGAGGTCTTCGAGCTCAAGGTCAACCTCCGCGACGTGGCGGCCATGCAGTGCCGCCAGCCGAGCCTCGAGGGCACCGGCGAGATCCCGCTGCGCCGCCTGGTCAAGGAGGCGTTGCGGATGCGACCCGGGCGGATCATCGTCGGTGAGGTCCGCCAGGAGGAGAGCCTGGACCTGCTCATCGCGCTCAACAGCGGGCTCCCCGGGATGTGCACGATCCATGCCAACTCGGCCCGCGAGGCGGTGACCAAGATGTGCACCTTGCCCTTGCTCGCCGGCTCCAACGTCAGCAGCAGCTTCGTCGTGCCGACGGTCGCCAGCTCGATCGACATCGTGGTCCACCTCGCCCTGGAGGCCGGCGGTCAGCGACAGGTGCGGGAGATCGCCGCCATCCCGGGACGGACCGAGGGAGAGGTGATCGAGATTGCCGACCTCTTCGTGCGCTCCGGCCAGGACCTCGGGCGTGCCGACGGCTACCCGCCGCACCGGGAGCGCTTCGCCCGGGCGGGATTCGACCTCGGTCAGCTCCTGGGGCAGCCCACATGATCGCCGGCGCGGGGTGGGGGCTGGTGCTCGGCCTGGGGCTGGCCAGCATCTGGTGGTCCTTCTGGCCACGGGCGCAGCGGGTCGGACCCCGCCGCGGCAGGCGCCGTCTCGAGCGCCTGCAGGACCAGATCGTGCTGGCCGGCCTGCGCGGACTGGGCGCGCGCACGCTGGTCATCCTGTGCGTGGCGGCCTCGCTCGTCGTGCTGCTGCTCGGGTATGCCGTGACGCGGGTCTGGACGATCAGCGTCTGCTTCGCGCTCATGGCGGCCTGGCTGCCGCTGGCGGTGGTGATGGCCCGCGCCCGCCGGCGCAGGTCGAGGCTGCGCGACGTCTGGCCGGACGCGGTCGACCACGTCCAGTCGGCGGTCCGGGCCGGTCTCGCGCTGCCGGAGGCCCTGGTGCAGCTCGCCGACCGGGGTCCGGAGGCGCTGCGCCCGGCCTTCGAGGAGTTCGCCCACGACTACCGGGCGACCGGCCGGTTCTCGGAGAGCCTGGACCTGCTCAAGGAGCGCCTCGCGGACCCGGTGGCCGACCGGCTCATCGAGGCGTTGCGGATCGCGCGTGACGTCGGAGGCACCGACCTCGGCCGTGTCCTGCGCACCCTGTCCTCGTTCCTGCGCGACGACGCCCGGGCCCGGGCAGAGCTCGAGGCCCGCCAGTCCTGGACCGTCAACGCGGCCCGGCTCGCGATGGCGGCTCCCTGGGCCGTGCTGCTCCTGCTGGCCACGCGGGGGAGCACGCTGCAGGCCTACGGCACCCCGGCCGGTGCCCTGGTGCTGGCCATCGGGGCCGGCCTGTCCCTCGTCGCCTACCGGGTCATGATCACGGTCGGCCGGCTTCCCGAGGAAGCGCGGGTGCTGCGGTGAGCCCGGCGTGGTGGGGAGCGGTGCTGGGCCTGACGTTCGGCGTGGGCCTCGTCCTCATGTGGGCCGGCCTGCCCCTGGCGCGCCGGGTGGACCTGGCGGACCGCATCGAGCCCTACCTGGACCGCCCGCCGCGACGGTCCCGCCTCCTAGCCCTGGACGACCCGCGTCCGTGGGAGGTGAGCGACCTGCTGGCGCCGGTGACCCGCCGGGCGGCACGTCTGCTCGACCGGGCGCTCGGCGGGACGGACTCGGTGCGCAGCCGGCTGCACCGGGCCGGCCTGACCGGCGACGTCGAGGGTTTCCGGGTCCAGCAGGTGGTCTGGGGCGTGCTGGCGGCCGCGGCCGCCGTGCTGCTCGGGACCCTGCTCTGGTTCGCGCGCGGGACCAGCCCGGGCATCGTCCTGCTGCTGGTCGGCTCCGCCTTCCTCGGCGGTGTCATGGGACGGGACTGGATGCTCAGCCGGGCCGCGGCCCGTCGTGAGCGGCAGATCATGGCCGAGTTCCCCGCCGTCGCCGAGCTGCTCGCCCTGTCGATCACGGCCGGTGAGGGGACGGCCCAGGCGCTGGAGCGGGTCGCCCGTCTCTCCCGGGGCGAGCTGGCCGCCGAGCTCGACCTGTGCCTGGCGCAGGCCCGGACCGGCGCCAGCCTCCCCGAGGCGCTGCAGGGTCTGGGTCGACGCACGGGCATCGCACCGATCGTCCGCTTCGTCGACGGTCTGGTCGTCGCGCTGCAGCGCGGCACGCCGCTGGGCGAGGTCCTGCGCGCGCAGGCCGCCGACGCCCGGGAGGCCGCGCGCCAGCAGCTCATCGAGGAGGGCGGCAAGCGCGAGATCACGATGATGATCCCGGTCGTCTTCCTCATCCTGCCCGTGACGGTGCTCTTCGCCGTCTTCCCCGGCGTGGTTCTCCTGCGCCTCAGCCTCTAGAGATCCAGCACAACACAACACAAGGAGTTCGACCATGACCCGACGCTTCCGTGTCGCCCCTCACCGCCTGGGAGCCCGTGTCCGGCTGTGGCTGGACGAGCCCGAGCGCGGTGACGTGCCCGGGTGGGTGCTCATCACCATCATGACCGCAGCCCTCGTGACGGCGCTGCTGCTGGTGGCCGAGCCGCTGCTCACCAACCTGTTCTCCCAGGCCGTCAACTCCGTCGGCACCTGACGTGCGCGGCGCCGCGGTCGACCGGGGCGCGGCTCCAGCAGAGTTCGCGATGCTGGCCGGCCTGGTCAGCGTCCTCATGCTCGCGGTGATGCAGCTCGCCTTCGGGCTGCACCTGCACAACACCGCCACCGCCCACGTCGTCGAGGGGGCCCGGGTCGGCGCGCGGGCCGACAGCACCCCGGCGGACGGTGCTCGCCGCGCGGAGGAGCTCATGGCCTCGAGCCTGCCCGGCGGTGCGTCGGGGGTGAGCGTGACATCCTCGCGCACGACGGTCGGTGGGATCGAGGTCGTCGAAGTCAGCGCCACAATGAGGCTGCCCATCGTGGGACCGCTCGGACCCGGGCGGCAGATGACCGTGGTGGGGCAGGCCTTCGCGGAGGACCAGTGAGCGCCTCGCCCGTCCGGGTGCGCGCGGCACGCTGCGCCCCGGATCGAGGGTCGATGACGGTGGAGGTCGCCTTCCTCCTCGTGCTGCTCGTCGTCCCGCTCTTCTACCTCGTGGCCACCGTCGGTCGCGTCCAGGCGGGGGCGTATGCCGTCACCGCCGCCGCCCGGGAGGCCGGCCGCGCCTTCGTCACCGCCGACGGCGTGGAGGACGCCGCCTCGCGCGCCCAGATCGCGGCGACGCTGGTCTACCGTGCCCACGGGTTCGGGGACGGGGAGGGAGGGGTCCAGGTGTCCTGCCCGGAGGGCGGCTGCCTGGCACCCGGCACGACGGTGGTCGTGGACTCCCAGATCAGCGTCGAGCTGCCGCTCGTCCCCGACTTCATGCGCGACCGGGTGCCCACGGCCATCACGCTCACCTCGACCCACAGCGAGCCGGTCGACGAGTTCCGCGGCGGTGGCCGGTGAGGCCCCTCCTGGCGCAGGAGCGCGACGGTGGACAGATCAGCATCCTGCTCGCCGGCATGGTGGCCCTGACGCTCACCACGATCTTCGCCGTCATCGGGGTGACCTCGGTCCAGCTGAGCCGGATCCAGCTGCTCGACGCGGCGGACGCGGCGGCCCTGGACGCCAGCGACGCGCTGGCGCGCGAGCAGGTCTACGAGGGAGGTCTCGGGTCCGGTCCGCCGGTGACCGACGCCACCGTCATCGATGCCGCCTCGGCCCACCTCGCGAGCCGGGTGCAGCCCTCGCGCATCGAGGAGTGGGGGCTCGGCAGCGGCACCGGCACCCCGGACGGCCGCACGGCGGTCGTCACGGTGACCGGGCGTGCGAGCATCCCGGTGGTCAGCTCGGTGCTCGAGGCCTTCGGCGGCGGCGTCACCATCACGGTCACCTCCACCGCCCGCTCGGAGGTGGCGGGCTGAGGCGGGCCGCGAGCCGCGGGCGGTGACGAGGCAGAGCGCCAGGCGCGGGCGGGATGCGGCGTACCCTCGGGCGTCCTGACACGATGAGCGGGTGCGCGACATCACGACCGAGACCTTCGAGGCCGTCCTCTTCGACAACGACGGCACGCTGACCGACTCCCGCGGGCCGGTGGAGCGCTCATGGCGCTCCTGGGCGGCCGAGCACGACGTGCCCTTCGAGCGCTTCGGCAACTTCCACGGGGTGACCAGCCGCGGGATCGTCGAGCGGGTGGCGCCGCACCTGGACGCGGACGCCGCGACCGCCGACATCGACCGACGTGAGCTGGAGGACGTCGAGGGCATCGTCGCGCTGCCGGGTGCGGTCGAGGCGCTGGCCGCCGTGGGGGACCGGGGCGCCATCGTCACCTCGGCCGGCCGCGAGCTCGCCGAGGTGCGGATCCGCGCGGCCGGGCTGGCCACCACCGCGGTCGTGGTCACCGCCGACGACATCAGCTCTGGCAAGCCCGACCCGGAGCCCTTCCTCACCGGTGCCCGGCTGCTCGGCGCCGACCCCGCGCGGTGCCTCGTCGTCGAGGACGCCACCGCCGGGCTGGAGGCCGGTCGGGCCGCCGGCGCCGCCACGCTGGCCCTGCGCACGACCACGCGGGAGGAGGCGCTCGCGCCGGGTGCCGACCTCGTGGTGACCTCGCTCGCCGACGTCCGCTTCGAGCGGGTCGACGGGGGAGTGCGGGTGCACCTGCGGAACGGCTGACAGCGACGAGGGCGCCGCCCGTGGTGGTCGCGCCTCAGACCGACGCATCATTGGCCAACTGAGAGCCTCGTCGTCCACTGGGAGCCTCGACGTCATGTGACAGCCCCCTCGAACAGGCTGCTGAGTGACATACCGGCTGTCAGTGGCGAGCGGCGCCGACGACGTCGAGGTGCTCATCCGCCGGTAGATCGGCCCCCTGGTCGACTGGGAGCCTCGTCGTCCACTGGGAGCCTCGACGCCATGTGACAGCCCCCTCGAACAGGCTGCTGAGTGACATACCGGCTGTCAGTGGGGACCGGCACCGACCGCGGTGGAAACGCCTGCGGGTATGCCGAGCGCGCCCCCTGCCACGCCGCTGACCTGCGGAGCCTGACAAGCGCGGCTACCTACGTTACCGTAACCTACGCAAGCGAAACCTACGTCGCCGTAGGTTGCCCCACGACCAGACAGGTGAACCCCTCGTATGGCCGCACCCGTGACGATCGACCTGCCCACCGACCTGACGAGCGCCGACCAGCCCCGCCGCCCCCGCCCGACGATCATCCAGGGCGGTATGGGTGTGGCCGTCTCCGGCTGGCGCCTCGCCCGCGAGGTCTCCCGGGCCGGCCACCTGGGCGTCGTCTCCGGCACCGCCATGGACGCGGTCATCAGCCGGGTGCTGCAGGACGGCGACCCCGGCGGGCACTACCGGCGGGCGCTCGCGGCCTTCCCGAGCCAGGACATCGCCGAGCGGGTGCTCGACAAGTACTTCATCGAGGGCGGCAAGGCCCCGGGCACGCCCTACAAGCCGATCCCCAAGCTCACCCTCGACACCGCCCGCGCCGGGCAGGAGCTCGGCGTCGCCGGCAACTTCGCCGAGGTGTGGCTCGCCCGCGAGGGCCTCGAGGACCACCCGGGCGGGGGAGCGGTCGGCATCAACTGCCTGGAGAAGATCCAGATGGCCAACCCCACGGCCATCCTCGGCGCCATGCTCGCGGGCGTCGACTACGTGCTCATGGGTGCGGGCATCCCCCGCGAGATCCCGCAGCTTCTGCGCTCCCTCGCCGCGGGCGAGCCGGGCAGCATCTCCGCCGACGTCGCCGGCGGCTCGCTGCGCCGCACCATCACCGTCGACCCGGCCGACCTGCTCGGGGACGACCTGCCGCAGGTCGCCAAGCCCGACTTCCTCGCGATCATCTCGGTCGACCAGCTCGCCAACTACCTGCACCGCGACCCCGAGATCCGCCCCGACGGCTTCGTCGTCGAGCGGCCCCCGGCCGGCGGCCACTCGGCCCCGCCGCGCGGCAAGATGCAGCTCGACGACGCGGGGGAGCCGGTCTACGGCGCCCGGGACGAGGCCAACCTGGCCAAGATGGCCGAGATCGGGCTGCCGTTCTGGATGGCCGGGGCCTACTCCACGCCCGACAAGGTCGCCGAGGCGCTCGCCGCCGGCGCCGTCGGGGTGCAGGTCGGCACCCTCTTCGCGCTCTCCCAGGACTCCGGCCTCGCGGACGGCCCCCGCGACCAGCTGCTCGGCCGCCTCCGCAGCGACGAGCTGAGCGTCCGCAACGACCCGCGGGCCAGCCCGACCGGCTTCCCCTTCAAGGTCGCGACGCTGGAGGGCACCGCCAGCCAGGTCGAGGTCTACGAGGCCCGCCCCCGGCTGTGCGACCTGTCCTACCTGCGCCAGCCCTACGAGCGCGAGGACGGCGAGATCGGCTACCGCTGCGCCTCCGAGCCGGTGCACATGTACCTCAAGAAGGGCGGCGACGAGGCCGACACGGTCGGCCGCAAGTGCCTGTGCAACGGGCTCATGGCCAACATCGGTCTCGGTCAGGAGCGCAAGGACGGGTATGCCGAGGACACCCTCGTCACCCTCGGCCAGGACCTGGCCGGTGCCAGCGCGCTCATCGAGCGGCACCCCGAGGGCTGGACCGCGGTCGAGGCGCTGGACTACCTGCAGGAGCAGGTGCCCGCCGAGCTGGGGCTGCGGCACACCGCCTGACACCCTCCCGCACCCCGAGGCGAGGGGTGCTTATGATCGGGGACGCACCGCCGCGCCGGCCCCCCACACCGCAGGACCGCTCCGTGGCCACCCACGCACCACGGAAGGGGTCGACGATGACCGGGACCGGCAGCAGCCACGTGAGCACCGACCGGGCGCGGGAGGAGCGCAAGGTCCTCGCCGGCACCCTGGTCGGCACCACCATCGAGTGGTACGACTTCTTCATCTACGCCCAGGCGGCCGCGCTCGTCCTCGGCCAGCTCTTCTTCGCGCCCATGGGCGAGGGCGGCGCGCAGCTCGCGGCGTGGGCCTCCCTGGGCATCAGCTTCCTCGTGCGCCCGCTCGGCGCCGTCGTCGCCGGGCACCTCGGCGACCGCTTCGGCCGCAAGGTCGTCCTCGTCTTCACCCTGGTCGGCATGGGCGGCGCCACCGCGATCATCGGGCTGCTGCCGACGTATGCCCAGATCGGCGTCGCGGCCCCGGTCTTGCTCATCTTCCTCCGGCTGCTCCAGGGCTTCTCCGCCGGCGGTGAGTGGGGCGGCGCCGCGCTCATGTCCGTCGAGCACGCGCCGCTGGGCAAGCGGGGCCTGTTCGGGGCCTACCCGCAGATCGGCGTCCCCATCGGCATGATCGTCGCGACGCTGTTCATGTTCGGCCTCAGCACCTTCATGACCGACGAGCAGTTCCTCACCTGGGGCTGGCGCATCCCGTTCCTCTTCTCCATCGTGCTCATCGGCGTGGGGTACTGGATCCGCCGCCAGGTCGAGGAGTCGCCGGTCTTCGCCGAGATGGCCCGGCTGCGGCAGAAGGAGTCGGCCCCGCTCGGCGAGCTCTTCCGGCACCACCGCAAGAACGTCATCCTGGCCGCGCTCATCTTCGCCGCCAACAACGCGGCGGGCTACCTCGTCATCGCCTACTTCAACGGCTACGGCGTCAACGCGCTCGGCATGGAGCGCACCCAGACGCTCATCGCCTCGCTGCTCGGTGGCGTGGGATGGCTGGTCTTCACGCTCTACGGCGGCTACCTCTCCGACAAGATCGGCCGCGTCCTGACGTTCCAGATCGGTTACGGCATCATCATCCTCTGGGCGATCCCCATGTGGTTCCTGCTCGACACCGCGTCGTTGCCGCTCTTCACGCTGGCGATCCTCGTGCTCACCGTCGGGCTCGGGCCGTCCTACGGCCCGCAGTCGGCGCTCTACGCCGAGATGTTCCCCGCCCGGGTGCGCTACTCCGGCGTCTCCATCGGGTATGCCCTCGGCTCGATCGTCGGCGGCGCCTTCGCCCCGCTCATCGCCGAGCTGCTGCTGCAGCGCACCGGCCAGTCCTGGACCATCGGCGTCTACATCGCCGTGCTGGGCCTGATCTCCTTCGTCGCCGTGTCGATGGTGCCGAAGTCGCTGCAGGACTCCGACCTGCACCAGCAGGAGCACGCGCGCACCTGAGCCCACTACTGTGCGCTGCATGAGTCAGCCCACCATCGACGACGTGGTCGACGAGGCCGACGACGTGCGGCGCACGTGGGAGCGGTCGGTCGAGCGCTCCCGGCAGGCCCTGCGCGAGGCGCTCGCCACCGAGGGTGAGGACCCGTTGGGTGCCCTCCACCCGGCCTGGGGCGGGCGGGGCCAGGTGTCGGTGCGCTGGATCCTCGCGCACGCGGTCGAGGAGTATGCCCGGCACAACGGCCACGCGGACCTGCTGCGCGAGGTGGCCGACGGGCAGACGGGGGAGTAGCCCCCACCACGGGCGGGCCCCGGACCTGCTGGGCGTACCCTTGTCGATCGTGGCAGTCGACTTCGAGACCGAGATCAAGCAGCTCCGCACGACCATGGCGTCGGTGCGGGAGGTCACCGACCTGGAGCGGCTGGGGGCGCAGATCGCCGAGCTCGAGGAGCAGGCGAGCGCACCGGACCTGTGGGACGACGTCGAGAACGCGCAGAAGGTCACCTCGGCGATGTCGCGGGCCAAGGCCGAGCACGACAAGGTCACCGGGATGGACTCCCGCATCGACGACCTCGAGGCGCTGGTCGAGCTCGGGCGCGAGGAGGAGGATGCCGAGACCCTCGAGGAGGCCGAGAAGGAGCTCGCCTCGCTGCGCAAGGCGGTGGAGCAGCTCGAGGTCCGCACGCTGCTCAACGGGGAGTACGACATCCGGGAGGCGGTCGTCACCATCCGGTCCGGCGCCGGGGGAGTGGACGCCGCGGACTTCGCCGAGATGCTCATGCGGATGTACCTCCGCTGGGCCGAGCGGCACGACTACCCGACCGCGGTGCTCGACACCTCCTACGCCGAGGAGGCCGGGCTCAAGTCGGCCACCTTCGAGGTCAAGGTGCCGTATGCCTTCGGCACGCTCGCGGTCGAGGCCGGCACCCACCGCCTCGTCCGGATCAGCCCGTTCGACAACCAGGGCCGCCGGCAGACCAGCTTCGCCGCGGTCGAGGTGGTCCCGCTCATCGAGAGCACGGACACCATCGACATCCCCGAGGCCGACCTCAAGGTCGACGTCTTCCGCTCCAGCGGGCCCGGCGGTCAGTCGGTCAACACCACCGACTCCGCGGTGCGCATGACGCACATCCCCACCGGCACCGTCGTCTCGATGCAGAACGAGAAGAGCCAGATCCAGAACCGTGCGGCGGCGCTGCGCGTGCTCCAGTCGCGCCTGCTCCTGCTGAAGAAGCAGGAGCAGGACGCCGCCCGCAAGGAGATGGCCGGCGACATCAAGGCCTCCTGGGGCGACCAGATGCGCTCCTACGTCCTGCACCCCTACCAGATGGTCAAGGACCTGCGCACCCACCACGAGGTCGGCTCCACCTCGGCCGTCCTGGACGGCGACATCGACGACTTCATCGACGCCGGCATCCGGTGGAAGCGCTCCGCCGACCGCGAGCAGGACTGACCGAACCCTCCTGACGCCAGGGCCCTGCGGGGCCCGGCGACGGCATACCCAAAACGTCCGCGGACGACTCTTGACGCCGCCGAAGTTCCGGGTCTACTCTCCCTATGCGGAATCAAATTTCCACTGAATGGAAATCCTGGTCTCGAGGGAGAGCGACATGGCAGCAGGGAACGTCGGGACGGTGCGCCCCGAGGACGAGCGGCTCGGCATCGGCGCGAGCGTGGCCTACGGCCTGCAGCACGTCCTGACGATGTACGGCGGGATCATCGCCGTGCCGCTCATCATGGGCGGCGCCGCGGGCCTGGACGCGGCGCAGACGGGGCTGCTCATCGCCTCCTGCCTCTTCGTGAGCGGTCTGTCGACCATCCTGCAGTCGGTGGGGGTGCCCTTCTTCGGCTCCCAGCTGCCGCTGGTGCAGGGCGTGTCCTTCGCCTCGGTCGCCACGATGCTCACCATCCTCGAGGGCGGCAACGGGCTGCCCGGGGTCTTCGGGGCGGTCATCGCCGCCGGAGCGCTCGGGCTGATCATCGCCCCCTTCTTCGCCCGGATCGCGCACTTCTTCCCACCCGTGGTCACCGGGGTCGTCATCACCACCATCGGCCTCACCCTGCTGCCGGTCGCCGGCCGCTGGGCGATGGGCAACGCCGTCGACTCCCCGGACTACGGCAGCGTCGCCAACCTCAGCCTCGCGGGCTTCACCCTCCTGGTCATCGTCGCGCTGTCCAAGGTGGGGCTCGCCTCGCTGTCCCGCCTGTCCATCCTGCTCGCCATCGTGCTCGGCACCGTCGTGGCCGCGCTCTTCGGGATGGCCGACTTCTCCCGCATCGGCGAGGGGTCGATCTTCGCCGTGCCCCAGCCGTTCGTCTTCGGGGCCCCCGTCTTCGACATCGCGGCGATCCTGTCGATGTTCATCGTCATCATCGTCATCATGACCGAGACGATGGCCGACATCATCGCCGTCGGGGAGATCGTCCGCACCAAGGTCGACTCGCGCCGCATCGCCAACGGCCTGCGCGCCGACATGCTCTCCACCATGGCCCGCCGGTCTTCAACTCCTTCCCCCAGTCCGCCTTCGCGCAGAACGTCGGGCTCGTCGCGGTGACCGGCATCCGCTCGCGCTGGGTCGTCACCGCGGGCGGCGGCATCCTCGTGCTCCTCGGCCTGCTGCCGGTGGTGGGGCGGATCATCGCCGCCGTGCCCTACCCGGTGCTCGGCGGCGCGGGGGTCGTGCTCTTCGGCTCGGTCGCCGCCTCCGGCATCCGGACGCTGCAGAAGGTGAAGTACGAGAACAACATGAACCTCATCATCGTCGCGATCTCGCTGGCCTTCGGGCTGCTGCCGGTCGTGCAGCCGACGATCTACGACCAGTTCCCCGAGTGGTTCCAGATCATCTTCCACTCCGGCATCAGCTCGGCGGCGATCATGGCGGTGCTGCTCAACATCGTCTTCAACAAGATCACCGCGGGCAACGCCGAGCAGGGCTCGGTCTTCGTCGCCGGCACGGCCCGGGTGGTGCGCGAGGACGAGGTGCGCTCGCTGCGCGAGGGCGACTACTACGCCGACGGCCGGCTCGTGGACGTCGACGGCGAGGAGGTGCCCGTCGTCTCCGCCGAGCAGCACGAGCGGGTGCAGGAGGCCATCGACTCCGGCGAGGTCACCTGCCGCGAGGACCTCCAGGCTCTCCTCGAGCGGGAGCGCTGACATCATGACGGCCACCCCCGAGACCGCGTCTCCCACCCCTGAGAGGACCTGACATGCCGAGCGAGAGCCCGAGCCCGACCTACTACGTCCCCCGCGGCGGGCTTCCCGGCCAGACCGAGCTCACGACCGACCGGGCCGTCTTCACCCAGGCGTATGCCGTCCTCCCGCGCGGCACGATGCGCGACATCGTCACCAGCCTGCTGCCGTTCTGGGAGGGGACCCGGCTCTGGGTCATCGCCCGCCCGCTGTCCGGCTTCGCCGAGACCTTCTCGCAGTACATCGTGGAGGTCTCGCCCGGCGGTGGCAGCGACCGTCCCGAGCTCGACGAGGGTGCCGAGGGCGTCCTCTTCGTCGTCGACGGCGCCCTCACCCTCACCCTCGAGGGCACCGAGCACGCGCTGGAGCCGGGCAGCTACGCCTTCCTCCCGCCCGGAGCGAGCTGGACCCTGCACAACCGGAGCGAGGAGACCGCGACCTTCCACTGGGTCCGCAAGGCCTACCAGCGGGTGCCGGGGCTGGACCTGCCCGAGGCCTTCGTCACGCACGAGCGCGACGTCGAGGCCGGCGCGATGCCGGACACCGACGGGGTGTGGCGCACCCAGCGCTTCGCCGACCCCACCGACGTGCGGCACGACATGCACGTCAACATCGTGACCTTCGAGCCCGGCGGGGCCATCCCGTTCCCCGAGACGCACGTCATGGAGCACGGGCTCTACGTCTTGGAGGGCAAGGCGATGTACCTGCTCAACAGCGACTGGGTCGAGGTGCAGGCCGGCGACTTCATGTGGCTGCGGGCGTTCTGCCCGCAGGCCTGCTACGCCGGCGGTCCCGGCCGCTTCCGCTACCTGCTCTACAAGGACGTCAACCGGCACGCAGCGCTGACGCTCTGAGCGGCCCACGACGAACGCCGGCGGGCGGCATACCTCGAGGTATGCCGCCCGCCGCGTCGTGTCAGGCCGGTGACCGGCCGCCTCCCGTCAGGGCGCCTGGTCGCCGTTGAGGGCGGCGACGAGGGTGTCGAAGACGTTGTCTGTCAGGGCGGTGGTTCCACCCAGGAGGAACGCCTGGGCCGGGTCGAGGGCGACGATCGCGTCCAGCGTGTCCGCCGGGATGTCGTCCGTGCGGCTCAGCATGACGGGGACCTGCTGGACCCCGGCCAGGGCCGACCCGGCCAGCGCGTCCGGGTAGTCCAGGCCGGTGGCGACGTGGACCGCCGGGGCGGGGTTGGTGTCGTCGTAGCCGAACCGTTCGGCCACGGCCACCGAGGTGCCGTAGCGGTCGGTCCCGGCGAGACGCTCGGTCGCGTCCAGGGCGGTGAAGACGTCACCGCTGACGGCACCCTCGCCGCCCAGGACGATCACCTCGGGGTCGCCGAGGGCCTCCAGGGCGGTGGTGAGCGAGCCGGGCACCGTGGCGGTGCGGGTCAGCAGGACCGGCACCCCCTCGGTCGCGGCCAGGGACGACGCGGACAGCGCGTCGGCGAAGGCACCGTTCTGACCGGTCGCCACGTAGACGTGATCGACCTCGCCGTACTGCGTCGCGAGCAGCGCGGAGGTCTCGTAACGGTCCTCGCCCGAGATCCGGCTGACCTCGCCGTAGCCCTCGAGCGCCTCCTCGACGTCCTCGGAGACCGCGACCTCGCCACCGAGGATGACGATGTTGTCCGGCTCGAGGTCCTCCAGCGCACCGATGGTGGCCTGGGGCAGCCCGTCGGTCCGCGTCAGCAGGATCGGGGCGGGCGAGCCGTCGGGGGCGACGGCGACCTCGCTGCTCGTCGTCGGCAGCAGGCCGCGGGCGGCGGGCGCCGCGCCGGAGAGCGCGTCGGCGAAGCTCTCACCGGTGGCGACGTAGACGGTGCTCACGTCCTCCGGGTAGGCCTGCGCGATCCTGGCCGCCGTGTCGTAGCGGTTGGTGCCCGCGATGCGCTCCACCGGTACGACCTCGTCGGTGGCGCCGGCCAGTCCGACGAGGACCGGGTCGTGGTCGGAGCTGGCGAACTGGTCGTCGCTGTGGAAGTCGACGAGGTTGTAGTTGCGCCGGCTGTACTGGAACGCGATCGACTCATCGCCGTTGATGTCCCACACGCCCGCACCGGACACCAGCTCGGTGGCCGCCTCGTTGGCGAAGACGTGGTCCAGCGAGCCCAGCCGTCCGCTGAACTGGTAGGTCATGGAGTCCGGCTCGAAGGCGCTGGCCACGTTGGTGTAGCCGGCGTCCTCGATGACCCGGACCGGGTCCTCGCGGCTGTAGGCGTTGAAGTCGCCCATGAGGAAGACCGCCTCGTCCGCGAACATCTCCTCCGACCAGGCGCTGAGCGCCTCGGCCTGCGCGATGCGCGCCGGGTTGGCCAGGCCCTGACCGGTGCCGTCGTCCTCGCCGGACCCCTTCGACTTGAAGTGGTTGGCGATCGCCACGAAGGACGTGCCGTCGGTCGTGGTGAACTCCTGCGCCAGCGGGTACCGGGCGTTGGCGAAGGCGTCGTCGAGCTGGATCATCGAGGGACCCTCGAGCGACACCTCGGACGGGTCGTAGATGAACGCGGTGCGGATGACGTCCTCGCCCGGCGGGGTCACCGTCGGCGACGGGGCGTAGGCCCAGCGCTCCTCGCCGGCCTCGGCGTTGAGCGCCGCCACGAGATCGGCGAGCGCCTTGTCGCGCGGGTGGTCGATGTAGGACAGCGCCGCGGAGTTCTCGATCTCCATGAGGGCCAGGACCTCGGCGTCGGTGCCGTTGATGGCGGTGACGAGCTTGGCCTGCTGGTCCTCGAAGGCCTGCTGGGACCAGGCGCCCCGGACCTCGCAGAAGTCGGTGCCGACCGGGTTGCCGAAGCGGTCGGCGTAGTAGTCGCAGCCCTCCTCGTCCCGGCCCAGGTCGGAGAAGTAGTTGAGCACGTTGAACGCACCGATCTGGACGTCGCCACCGACCGCGGGCGGGTCGACCTCGCGGTCGTTCTCGCTGGTGATCGGGTCGACCGGGCTCTCGGAGCCGACGACCTGGCCGACCGGCTGGTAGTTCCACTGGAAGCGGTAGTCCAGGATCACCGGCGAGGCGAAGGTGACCTGCGAGCCGGTGCGGTGCGGCTCCTCGGCAGACAGGTAGGGCAGCGCCGAGGACTGGGCCGTGCTGTTGCGCAGGTAGTCCCAGCTCGAGCCGTCGTCCAGGGTGATGTAGCGCTCCTGGTTGGCCGCCTCGTAGGCCTCGGCCTCCTCACCCGGCAGCACGCGGTCCGTGGCCTGGTAGAGCGGCTCCTCACCCAGCGCCAGACCGATCTGGCCGTACTGGTTGAGCTGGTAGTTGTTGGTGATGGTGTAGGTCCCCTCGGGCTGCACGAGCATGCCCTCGTAGACCTCCTTCTCGGCGTCCGTCACCGGCAGCGTCGAGAGCGAGGTGGGCGAGACCGCCTCGCAGCCCTCGACGACGTCGACGAAGCCGCCGGAGATCTCGGTGAGGCCGTTGTACTCGACCACCTCGGCCCCCTCGACCTGGAGGCAGTCGCCGATCTCGGCGTTGTCCGCCGCCCACGAGCTGTAGAGGAAGATGCCGTCCGAGGCGTCGCCCGGCACCTTCTCCACCCCGCCGGTGCCGGCCGTCTGCAGGTAGACCCCGCTGAAGCCGCCGGTGGGGTAGGCCGCGGTCACCACGCCGCTGGTGTTGACGCTCTGGCCGACGAGCTCGGAGGCCTCGCCGGTGCCCTGGATCTCGGCGATGCTCGCCTCGACCGGGTCCGGGTCGGGCTCCGGCTCCGGGTCGGTGCCCCCTCCACCGCTGTTGGTGGGGGTGGGCTCGCCGCGGGTGAAGTCGGCGGCGTTGTCGTCGGTGTCGACCGCGTCGGTCCGGCTCGCCGAGGTCGTGTTGCTCAGCCCCTCCGCCGCGGCGCTGCCCTCGAAGAGCGAGGCCGAGCCGTAGCCGACCAGGTCGACGACCTCCTCGCCGGAGGTGAGCTCGACGCTGCCGCTGGAGCCGCTCATCGAGGCGCTGCACTCGGCGTCCGGGTCGGGCAGGGGAGTGGTGCCGCCGCTGCCCGCCTGCTGCTGCACGAGGAAGTGGGTGCCGGGCTCGACGGTGCCGGTCAGCTCGCACCGGTTGCCCAGGTTGCCGGAGGAGGAGTAGTAGGAGACGGCATACCCGTCCAGGTCGATCGGCTCCTCGGTGGAGTTGAAGAGCTCGACGAAGTCGTTGGTGTAGTCGGCGCCGGAGTTGCCCCCGCCGCCGTAGACCTCGTTGACGACGAGGCCGGGGCCCGCCGCCATGCTCGTCGGGGCCAGGGCGACCAGTCCGGTCGCCGCCAGCGCGGTGGTGGAGGCGGCCGCGACGACGCGCCTGAGGTGGTTCTGCATCAGTTGCACTCCCATGGACCAGCGGCAGGTATGCCGGGGCACCGTCGCCCCGGTCCGAAGACCGTACATGGCGGCGCCGACAAGGGCGAGCACGACGGGCACCCACCAGGCAGATGTCACCCCGGAGTCCGGCACCGTTCGCCGGCTCGCCACCCGGCGGCGTGGGAGAGCTTGACCGCGGACCACTTCCGCTACCGTGTGTCGCGGTCGACACTCCCTGCCCTCTCGTCACATCTGTCACACGAACCTCTGGAGTCCCGCCCGGATGATCACGATGGAGCGCGTCAGTCTGCGCTACGCCAAGGGCGACCCCTGGGCGTTGCGCGAGGTCGACCTCGACGTCACCCGCGGTGAGTTCTGCTTCGTCGTGGGGGAGTCCGGCTCCGGCAAGTCCTCGCTCCTGCGCCTGGTGATCCTCGAGCAGCGGCCCTCCTCCGGGCGGGTGCTGGTCGCCGGGCACGACCTCGGGGAGCTGGCGGCCCGCCGCGTGCACCTGCTCCGGCGCCAGATCGGCACCGTCTTCCAGGACTTCCGGCTGCTCTCGGGCAAGACCGTCGACCAGAACGTCGCCTACGTCCTGCAGGTCCTCGGTGCCGGCCGGCACGAGATCCGGCAGCGGGTCCCCGAGACCCTGGCCCTCGTCGGCCTGGAGGGCAAGGGCAGGAGGCTGCCGCACGAGCTGTCCGGCGGGGAGCAGCAGAGGGTCGCGATCGCGCGCGCGATGGTCAACAAGCCGCCGATCCTGCTGGCCGACGAGCCGACCGGCAACCTCGACCCGGACACCAGCCAGGAGATCGTGGCGATCCTCGACCGGATCAACCGGGCGGGCACCACGGTCCTCATGGCCACGCACGACACGACGATCGTCGACCAGTTCCGCAAGCGCGTCGTCCAGCTGCGCGACGGCGAGGTCGTGCGCGACCAGGCCGAGGGCGGCTACCGGCAGGTGGTCGCGCCGTGAGGCCGGGCTTCCTGCTCGGCGAGGTCGGCAACGGCCTGCGCCGCAACTTCTCGATGTTCGTCTCCGTCGTCCTCGTGACGATGGTCTCGCTCTTCTTCCTCGGCGTCGGGCTGCTGGCCCAGGCGCAGGTCGACACCGCCAAGGGGGAGTGGTACGACAGGGTCCAGGTCTCGATCTTCCTGTGCACCCCCGACTCCACCGACGCCCCCGGGTGCGCCACCGGCGCGGTGACCCCCGAGCAGCGCGACCAGATCGAGCGGGACCTGCAGGGCCTGGAGCCCCTGGTCACCGAGTACTTCTACGAGTCCAACGAGGAGGCATACCAGCGGTTCACCGAGCAGTTCCGCAACTCCTCGGCGCTGGAGTCGGTGCCGCAGGAGTCGATCCCCGCCTCGTTCCGGGTGAACCTGTCCGACCCGTCGCAGTACGACGTGATCCGCGCCGCCTTCGAGCAGGCGCCCGGGGTCGACAGCGTCGAGGACCAGCGTGAGGTCGTCGACAAGCTCTTCGCCTTCCTCGGCGCGCTCAGCTGGGGGGCGCTGGCGCTCGCCGTGGCCATGGTCGTCTGCGCGGCCCTGCTCATCTCGACGACCATCCGGCTCACCGCGTGGACCCGGCGCCGGGAGACCGCGATCCAGCGGATGGTGGGGGCCTCGGCCTTCTCCATCCACCTGCCGTTCATCCTCGAGACCGTCGTGGCGGCGCTGCTGGGCGCCGCGCTCGCCATCGGCCTGCTCTGGGCCACCGTGCGCTTCGGGGTGAGCGGCTTCCTGTCCGAGCTGCTCGCGGGTGAGAGCGGCCTGGTCAGCCTGGTCGGGGAGCGCGACCTGTGGCTGATGACCCCGTTCCTCGTCGGCGGAGCCGTCCTGCTCGCCGTCGTGACCGCCTGGATGGCGCTGCTGCGCCACGTCAGGGTCTGAGAAGGAGAAGACACATGGTGACCACCCCCCGTCCCGGCCGGGACGAGAGCGACGCAGCGACGCGGCTCGCGGGCCGCCGGGCATACCGGGTGAGGCGTGCGCTCGCGGTGGCTCTCGTCGGCGCGCTCGGCGCCGCCACCCCTGCCCTCGCCTCCGACGAGCTGGACGACATCCGGGACCGGCTGGCCAAGGTCGAGCAGGACCGGGAGTCCGCCGCGCAGGAGCGTGAGGCCGGCGAGCAGCGGGTCGAGGACCTGCACGAGGAGCACGAGCACTTCAGTGCCGAGCTGGAGGAGGCGCAGGCCCGTCTGGACGAGACCGCGGGCCAGGTCGAGCAGGCGCGGGTGGTGCTCGACGAGGCAGAGCTGGACCTGGCCGACGCCGAGGCCGAGACCGAGCGGATCGAGGGCGAGCTCGCCGTGGCGCGGGAGAACGAGGCCCAGATCGAGGACTCGATCGAGCAGGTCGCCTCCGACCGGGAGCAGACCCGCACCACGGTCGGGGCGATCGCGCGGGAGAGCTACAAGGACGGGGGTATGGGTTCGCTCGCCACCACCCTGGAGCTGCTGTCGGGCGAGGCGGACGCGGTGGACCAGATGTCGATGGCGCGCACCGTGCTGCGCGTGCAGGACCAGCAGATCCAGCAGCTCGCGACCCAGGAGGCCGAGCAGGTGGCCGAGCAGGACCGGCTCACGGGGATCCGGTCCGACATCGACTACCTCCTGGCGAAGGCTGAGGCCAACGTCGTCGCCAAGGAGCAGGCGCGGGTCGCGGCCGACGCGGCCAAGGTCGAGCTGGAGGAGCTCGAGGCCCAGCAGGAGCAGGCCCGGGCCGACCTCGAGACCGAGAAGGCCAAGGTCGAGGACTCGCTCGCGGCCGAGCAGGAGCGGGCGGAGGACCTGGAGAGCGAGCTCGCGGAGCTGGCCCGGACCAAGCACGGCCTGGAGACCGAGGAGGAGGCCGAGCTGCAGCGGATCGCCGAGGCGGAGGCCCGCCGCAAGGCCGAGGAGGAGGCGCGGCGCAAGGCCGCCGCCGAGGCCGCGGCGAAGAAGGCCGCCGAGGAGGAGGCAGCCCGGCAGCGGGCCGCCGAGCGGGAGGCGGAGCGGCAGCGGGCCGCGGAGGCCGAGGCGCAGCGGCTCCGGGACGAGGCTGCTGCGGCGGAGGCGGCCCGTCGGGCAGAGGCCGCGGAGGCCGAGGCGGCTGCTGCCGCCCAGGCGGCGCAGGAGGCCGCCGAGCGCGAGGCGGCCGACCGTGCCGCCGAGGAGGAGCGGGCCTCACGTGCCGCGGCGGAGGAGCGCAGCGCCGCGGCGGCTGCCTCGTCGGGGATCCTGTCCGCACCCAGCAGCGCCCCGATCACCAGCGAGTTCGGCAACCGGTTCCACCCGGTCTACCAGGTGTGGCGCCTGCACGCCGGCATGGACTTCGGCGCCGCCTGCGGGACACCGGTCGTCGCGGCCGCGGACGGCGTGGTCTACAGCGCGGGCTTCGACACCGGTGGCGGCAACATGGTCATCGTCGACCACGGGGTGCAGCGCGGGGTGAACCTCACCACCAGCTACCTGCACTTCGAGAGTGCGGCCGTGGTCTCCGCCGGTCAGTCGGTCAGCCGCGGGCAGCTGCTGGGGTATGTCGGCACGACCGGCTCGTCGACCGGGTGCCACCTGCACTTCGAGACGCGGGAGAACGGCACGCCGGTCAACCCGCGCGGGTGGCTGTGAGTCAGCTGCGTCCGTAGACCTGCTTGACGAAGTCGACGATCTTGTCCTCGTCGACGTTGCGTGCCAGGTCGGACTCGCTGATCATCCCGATCACCTCGTGCCCGTCGACGACCACCAAGCGCTTGATCTGCTGGTCGCCCATGACGCCGACCACCCGGTCGACGTCCTCGTCCGGGGCGACGGTGGAGACGATCCCCTGGGTGACGGTGCCGACGGCGACCGCACCGACGTCGTGCGAGGCGGCCACACCGGCGACCACGATGTCGCGGTCGGTGATGATCCCGGACAGCATCCCGTCCTCGGACATGACCGGCAGCGCCCCGACGCCGTGCTCGCGCATGAGCGTGGCGGCCTCGACCAGCGAGGCGCTCTCGCTCACGGTGTGGGCCTGCGGGGTCATGATGTCGCGTGCGGTGGTCATGCTCACTCCTCGTGGTCGGGGGCACTGCTCCTGCCGCCCCACCCTGCCCGCACCCCGGCACCGCGGCAACCGGAGGGCAGCCGTGAAACTCGGCAGACGGCATACCTCCTGGTCGCCTAGAATTGTCCGGCCATGCCCAAGGACTCCGGACGCAAACTGATCGCCAGCAACAAGAAGGCCCGCTACGAGTACCTCATCGAGGACACCGTCGAGGCCGGCCTCGTGCTGACCGGGACCGAGGTGAAGTCGCTGCGGCAGGGGCGCGCGACCCTCGTCGACGGGTATGCCACGCAGTACCAGGGCGAGCTGTGGCTCGAGGGCGTGCACATCCCGGAGTACACCCAGGGCACGTGGACCAACCACTCCGCCCGGCGGCGCCGCAAGCTGCTGCTCCACCGCGAGCAGATCGACAAGCTGGTCGCCAAGGCCGAGCAGGCCGGGCACACGATCGTGCCGCTGTCGCTCTACTTCGTCGACGGGCGCGCGAAGGTCGAGATCGCGCTGGCCAAGGGCAAGAAGCTGCACGACAAGCGCCAGACGCTGCGTGAGCGCCAGGACCGGCGCGAGGCCGACCGGGCGATGTCAGCCCACCTCAAGCGCCACGGCTGATCCGCTGCGCCACCACCGAGGGGCGCGCGAAGAGCCACATCCCGGCCACCGAGAAGACCGCCGGCAGGGCGTAGACGAGCAGCGTCTGACGGTCGATGAAGAACAGGACCAGCCCGAGGATCGCGGGAGCCTCGAGCACCGCGGCCCGGACGACGACCACGGGGGAGACCGCGGCGGGGGAGGGTATGCCGTCGCTCGGGCGGGGCACCGGCATCACGAGCACCAGGGCCCAGGCGGCCAGGGTCGCGGCCGCGACCACGAGCAGCGCCCACGTGGAGGGGGTCTCGAGGACGCCGCCGATGAGGGCCAGGATGACGCCGATGAGGACCAGCCCGCCGGCCATGGCGCCGACCATGATCGCCAGCGGCCGGAGGTCGGCCGGAGCAGGGTTCGTGCCCCCGAGAGTGCTCATGGCAGCGACCCTCTCACGAGGTCCGGAATCTGCGTGGCCCGGCGCGCGTTCACCCACTAGACTGATCGTCTGCCCGGCCTGGCCGGGTCGTTGACAACTGCACAGCGTGAGGCACCCCCTTGGGGGTGATCGGTTTCGACGTCGCTCGACACTTCAGGGGAAGCGGGTCGAGGATGCAAGGTCATCTCGTCAAACGCTCCTTGCAAAACCAATAGCTGCCAATTCCAAGCGCAGCGACTTCGCCCTCGCCGCCTGAGCGAGCCCGAAGTCTGTCAGCCTGAGCTCGTCATCGTCTCAGGACCTGGCATCGTCTAGATGACTAGCCGCGTGATCATGTCGGGGGATCACGCGGGACTCTTACTCGACTGGGCCTGTCAGGGAACGTGTGCGCGCGAGCCCTGGGGCCGAGAAAATCCCTAGCGCACTGCACCCGGAGAAGCCCTGATTTCTCGGTGACGGACGCGGGTTCGATTCCCGCCACCTCCACCTCTGTGTCTCACGCTGTGCAGCTTGTCGCGTCTCAGCCCCCAGATTCCGCAGAACGACGCGGATCTGGGGGTTCTGTGTGTCCGGACAGGGGTGGTCACCCCGCAGGCCGCCGACGACGCTGGACAGGCCTGGCAGCCTTTCCGCGAGGCGTCGACCAGGGCCGGGAAGCGGTTACGCCGAGCGGTGGACCCGTTGCCGGCTGACGCCTACGGGCTGGTGCCCGGGCTGGTCAACGGGGACACCTCGTTCACGCCGCCGGATCTGACCCGGGCCATGCGCGACACCGGCGTGACCCACCTCAGCGCGGTCAGTGGGAGGAACGACCGTTGAGGATAGTCGTTGCGACCCCTCTGCATTCAGCCTATTGCCAGACAGTGTCAAGCACCGGTATGTTCCGCTCACCCGAACGACTCGGGGCCTCCAGAAAGTGGGTCACGCCCGTGAAGCGACTCAACGCCATCCTCCTCTCCACCGTCCTGGCGATGTCTGTCCCCGTCCTTCCTGCTACGGCCGCCTCCTCCGTGAGGGTGTCCGGACAGGTCACGTGCCTAAACTCCTCCGTCCAGGGAGTGTGGATCCAAGGCAAGACCAGTAAGTCTGGTTGGGCCTCCTGGAGCCAGCCTCGCGTGATCGGCGGGCTGAGCAAGGCTGACTACAGCTTCACCCTCAACAAGGGGGGCGAATATCAGGTCCACGTGGGCTGTGGCGGCACCCCCAAGAAGTGGGCCGTAAACGCGAAGTCGTCCTACGTCAAGGGGACGAAGAACAACTTCAAGTGCAACGACATCCACCCCGCGCTCGCGGCGGCCGGCAAGATCCTCAGGTGGAAGGTGGACCTCACCCAGGGAGTCGCCTACAAGACGTGCAAGAAGATCTAACGACGACGGGCCTCAGCCGAGTCCCTCAACGGCGCGGCCCCGCGGCCCCGCCTGCGTAAGCCGGCGCGCTCCAGGATATTGCGGACGGCGCCGTGGCTGCGTCCGGTGATCTTGGCAAGTTCGCGCAGGGACCGGCCGGCTTGGTACTCGCGGATGACGTAGGCCTTGACGTCGTCGGGGAGGTTGTGCCCCGGCTGGGTCCACCGTGCGAGCTCGGGTCGGGCTCGAGACTAGATGGCCGGCCGGAATACGCCATTGCACCTACGGTTGGGTCAGGAGGGTAGGGATGCTTCGTCGTTCGGCTTGGTTTGCCCGGGCGTCTTTCGCGGCACGTCCATCGATGCATCAACGGTGGCACATTGAGTTCGAGCTTGCGTAGCCGCGACGTCATACAAGAGGTGCTCGAGCTGAGGAGTCCAGTCCGCCTCAATCTGTCGCAGCTCGTCGGCGGAGAACGCGTGGCCATCCTTGGGTCCGGGTTCTGTGAGCACAGCCACGGCCGAGGTCCCGACCTGCCATCCGGTCTCATCGGTGATGAACAGGTCGCCGAACAGCGCGGGACGGACGTCGTCGTCAATCAGCGCCGAGGCGCCTGTGATCGTCCAGTGCACAGGCGCCCCTTCTACGTCGGAACCGTCGACCTGTTGGATCATCGACCGGACGATTCGGACTATGCCTACGACCGCTCCAGTCTCGGTCATGCGGGCGCGTCCGCCATCTCGCGTCGACCAAACGTGTTGATGGACACGTTCTTCGGGCTGCCGAACTGGTAAGGAGCGATCTCAGACTTGAGGTGCACCGACAGGTGGCCTCCATCTTCCCGACGCCTCACCCGGTAGGTGATGAGAACGCCAAGGGCATGGGCGTACCTGCCGAGTGTCGACAACCTTGGGTCGCGATCACCCGCCTCGATGCGGGCCACCGCGCCCTGACTGATCCCCATGAGGTCCGCGAGGTCGCCTTGAGTCATGCGCCGCTTGCGGATGCAGATCAACTCGTCAAGTAGGTCCGAGTGCTGCTCGACCTGGGCAATCGCCAGTCGCTGCACTGGATCTTCGATGTGGGGGGTCAGAAGGTCTTGCAAGTTCATGGTGTGGTCCTCCTGTCGCTACTATGCGCTAAAGGTAATATCCGTGCAAGTCACAGGTCGGTCTCGCCGTAGTGCCAGTCGAGGCGACGATCAGCCTGGATCATCTGGCCATTCTGCTCCTCGAGGCCCACCCGGCCTGGGCGCTTCCAAGCCATCAGAAGCTTAAGCAGCACACCCTCCTCATGAGCTGGCTCGGTGAAGTAGAAGCGGGTGTGCTGCTCGCCCTCTTCACCTCGCTGCTTGGTCATGGCGATCTCAAGCACTCGCGGCCGGATGTGGGAGAGCGCCACATCCCCTTCCGCGTCCCTGTTCGGACGGTAGACGAGCTCGCCCACCTGTGCTCGCATAAGAAGGTTGCGCAGCTCAGCCACGAGGTAAGCCCGCTGAACGTCGCCCAGGCCTGCAAGGCACTCGTCCAGGTCGGTCGAGTGGTCGCTGCCCCAGAAGATCTCACACTCCTGCCACGCACCCCCCAGGCCAGGCCGGTCTTCGCCTTGTCTGTCACGGCACGATCGGACCGCTACCGGCGCAGCCAGCCGTACCTTCAAGGCAACCTCCCCGCATTAACTAGACCTTGGACTATAGCTGCTGCCGATCGCCTCATCTCGGCCAGGACACGTCCAGCGCCCCCACCCTCGCGTGGAGGGTGGGGGGCGCAACTGCTGTCCGTGGTGGCCGGCGGTGTCAACGGCCAGTTGGAAGTCCCCGGTTTTGGCCAGGTGGAAGTCCCCACCCTTTGCGGGGTGGATCACATGGTGGGCAGCTCACCTCCTCGGCGTTGAAGGGCTTGGCGCATGCGGTAGGACTGGCCGTTGGTGAGCACGGTGGTGGCGTGGTGCAGGAGCCGGTCGAGCATGGACACGGCGGTGGTGTGCTCGGTTAGGAACCGGCCCCAGTCCTCGAAGGAGTGGTGCGAGGCGATGCCGAGCGCTCGGCGTTCGTAGGCGGCGGCGACGAACCGGAACAGCAGCTGGGCGCCGGTGTCGTCCAACGGGGCGAACCCGATCTCGTCGACGAGGACGACGTCGTTGCGCAGCAGGGCCTCGATGACCTTGCCGACGGTGTTGTCGGCCAGGCCGCGGTAGAGCGTCTCGACGAGGTCGGCCGCGGTCAGGTACCGCACCCGGTGCCCGGCCAGGACGGCCGCATGACTGAGCGCGATCAGGGTAGGTCCTCAGGTCGCTCGGTCTCAGCCCCCGCACCGATCGTGGTCTTTCGGGTCTTCTCCCGCGGGATTCCCCGCGGGCCCTCGGTCTTCATCAGCCGCTCTACGGTGCAGCGGGCGACCTGGACGCCCTCGCGATTGAGTTGGGCGTGGATCTTGCGGGCGCCGTAGACACCCAGATTGGCCTTGTGGGCGGTCCGGATGTCCTCGGCCAGCTCGGCGTCCCGAATGCTGCGCGCCGAGGCAGGCCGGGTCTTGGCGGCTCTCGGGGGAGGAGTTGGGCAAAGAGGGCGAGACCGTCACCTTCGGCTGGAAGGGCAACACCTACGAGGTTGATCTATCCACTGATGAGGCGGCGGAGCTTGCCACTCTTCTGCAGCCCTACCTCATGGCAGGGCGGAAGGTGTCTGGTGGAACGCGCAGGACCGGTACGAGCAGCAGCGCGAGTCAGCAGGACCGGGAGCGCACGAAGGCCATCCGGGAGTGGGCGAAGGAGAACGGGCACTCCGTCTCTGACCGCGGACGTATCTCCAGCGAGGTCGTTGCCGCGTACGAGGCTGCGCAGAAGGGCTGACTAGGCCGCGTGCTGTGGGTCGTGACTTCGACACGCGACGGGGTGGCTCAGGCCTCGAATCTGACACAGGGCTGACACACGGAAGTCGACGCGAGCATCTGTGCTGTTCACAGCGCTAGCGAGGAGTTTCCCGCCACCTCCACCTCTGTGTCTCACGCTGTGCAGCTTGTCGCACCTCAGCCCCCAGATTCCGCAGAAGGACGCGGGGCTGGGGCCTGTTCTCGTAGATCTGCTGCCTGACGCCGGGAACCCCTTGCTGCGCGTGGCAGGAATGAGCGAGGAGCTCAGCGACGTCTTGGGCCGGCGCGTCGATGTGGTGACGACAACCCTTCTGCGCGATGCGGTATCGAGCACTGCGCTCAGCGATGCGGTGGCGGTGTGACGCGAGCAGAGCAGGAACGCTTCGCGGACCTCCTGCAGGTGGCCCATCGGTGGTCGAGTAATTAGCCCTTCTCTGCGGCCAGCCTGAGCCCCGAAGAGGCTGTGCGCAGCGGAAATGCCGTCTGCTGTCGTATTATCGGCGGGAATTGACCGGCGGAAATGTCGGTCACCTGGTGGTGCCGGACATTTCGGCTTCGGGGAGGAAATCCTATGGTCGCTACCCGTCGGACGTTTCTGCAGGCCGCGGCCCTCGTTCCGCCGTTGACGGCCATCTCGGCCGCTCCAGCGCTGGCGGCGAGCGTGCAGACCTACCTCAGCCTTCGCCGCCACTACACACCCGCTCACTTCGAGAGCGCGTCCCGCTCCGCCGTCGTGGTGGAGAACCGTTCCGGCCGTGCCCACGTGCGACTGGCGTCGAGCGGCCTGCAGTCCGGGCGGAACCCCGAGCTGTACGGCACCTCCGCCACCTACTACTACGGGCGCCTCACCTCACCGCAGATCACGCCGGCCCAGCCCTTCGACAGGCTCATCGCGTCCTGGAACGCGCTGACCCCGGTCGGAACCTGGGTCCAGGTGGAGGTACGCGCCTACCGTCCCTCGACCTCGCGGTGGACGAAGTACTTCAACATGGGTATCTGGACGGAGACCAACGCGACGATCGGACGGCGCAGCGTCGCGGGTCAGGGGAATGCGGACGGCACCGTGGAGACGGACCTGCTCAAGCTCGCGGGCGGGGCGGCATACACCAGGTTCCAGTACCGGTTGACGCTCTTCACGACGGACCGGACCCGCAACCCGTCGGTGAGCATGGTGGCCGTCCTGGCGTCGAACTCGGCCAAGGAGGCGGCCGGGCTGCCCGTCTACTCGGACCGGCAGGCCTGGGGGCGTGACCTGAACGTCCCGAAGCGCTCGCAGATGATCTATCCGGACGGCGGTGAGGTGTGGTGTTCGCCGACCTCCACGTCCATGGTCCTCGCCTACTGGGGGAAGAACGTCACGGTGCCCCGCGCGGCGGCGCGGACCTACGACTACACCTACCGGGGCCACGGCAACTGGCCCTTCAACACGGCCTGGGCCTCCACGCAGGGCCTGGATGCCTACGTCACCCGGATGGGTTCGCTCGCGCAGCTCGAGGAGTGGATCAGCGCCGGGGTGCCGGTCGTCATCAGCATCGCCTGGAAGCGGGGAGAGCTCACCGGCGCGCCGATACCCTCCAGCAACGGGCACGTCATCGTCGTGCGCGGGTTCGACAGCAACGGCGACGTCATCGTCAACGACCCGGCAGCCTCGAGCGATGCCCGGGTGCGCCTGGTCTACCGACGCCTGGAGCTCTTCACGGTCTGGCTCAAGTACTCCGGCGGCACGGCATACCTCATCCATCCCCGCGACCACGCGGTGCCGACCGACAAGCGTCACGGCAGCTGGTAGACGCGCGCGCCGCCTCGGGAGTGGCTACGGTGGCGGGATGAGCGAGCAGCAGAGCAGCAGTGGCGCGTCCGAGGAGTCCGACGCCCGGCAGGAGGCGGCGGACCAGGTCGTCGAGCGGGTCGAGAGCTGGGACGAGGGTGCCCAGCCCGAGACGATCCGCGAGGACCTCGAGGAGGGGATGGAGCAGGCCGAGGTCGAGGTCGACGACGGCGACCTGGAGCAGATGGCCGAGGAGATCCACGACGAGGGCGGCACCGACACCCCCGAGGTGGGGTGAGCCGCGGCCTGCGCCTGCTCATCCTCGCCGACACCCACGTGCCGAAGCGGGCCAAGGACCTGCCGGCGCAGGTGTGGGAGCACGTGGCCGTCGCCGACGTGGTCATCCATGCCGGTGACTGGGTCACCCCCGACCTGCTGGACGAGCTGGAGCAGCGCGCCGCCCGCCTCGTCGCCGTGTGGGGCAACAACGACGGCGAGGAGCTGCGTCGCCGCCTGCCGGAGGTGGCCCGGGTGGAGCTGGGGGGTATGCGCTGGGGCGTGGTGCACGAGACCGGCGCCAAGGCGCGCCGCGAGGAGCGGATGCGCGCGGCATACCCGGACCTGGACGTCCTCGTCTTCGGGCACAGCCATATCCCCTGGGACACCGAGCACGAGGGGCTACGGCTGCTCAACCCCGGCTCGCCCACGGACCGGCGGCGTCAGCCCTACTGCACCTACCTGGCCTGCACCGTCGCTGCCGGAGCGCTGGACGAGGTCACCCTGCACCGGATCGGGGAGTAGCTCACTCCCAGGGCATGTCCCGCAGGATCTCGCGCGGGCGGGCCAGCACGGTGAAGAAGAACAACGACGCCGTGGCGCACACGACCATGATGGCCGCCATCGGCACCGCCGAGCCGACCCCGAACAGCCCGCTGAGCGGGGAGATGAGCGCGCCGAAGACGAAGTTCGTCGCCCCGAGCAGCGCGGCAGCCGCTCCGGCCCGCTCCCCGTGATCGGCCAGCGCGATGCTCGGGCTGTTGGGCATCACGAAGCCCACCGAGCCCATGAGCAGGACGATGCCGCCGACGATGGCCCACACGCCGAGGTCCACCAGGGCTGCGGTGAGCAGGGCCAGGGCGATGGCCAGCATCGAGGGCAGCGCCACCCGCATCACCGAGGCCGGGTGCACCGTGCGCACCAGGGACCCGTTGACCTGGCTGGTGACGGTCAGCGCTCCCGCGCCGGCGGCGAAGACGAAGGCATACTGCTGGGTCGTCATCCCGTAGACCCCCTGGAAGACGAAGGTCGCGCTGGAGATGTAGGCGAACAGGCAGCCCATCGCGGTGCACACGGTCAGGACGAGGCCGATGTAGCGGCGGTCCGAGAGCAGCACCCGGTAGCTGGACCACAGGGTCCGCGGACCGAAGTGGCGCCGTCGCTCCGGGGGCAGGGTCTCTTTGACGAGGACCAGCGCCAGCACCGCCAGCAGCAGCCCGAAGGCTCCCAGCGCCCAGAAGATGGTCCGCCAGCTGCCGAAGATCAGGAACTGGGCGCCCAGCGTCGGCGCCAGGATCGGGGCCACGCCGACGACCAGGAAGAGCCGGGAGATGAAGGTCGCCATCCGGGACCCGCTGTAGAGGTCGCGGACCATGGCCTGCGACAGCACCATCCCGGCCGCACCGGTCAGGCCCTGCACGAAGCGCAGGACCAGCAGCAGCTCGATCGAGGAGGAGACCGCGATCGCCACGGAGACCAGGACGTAGACGGTCAGCGATGCGATCAGCGGTCGGCGCCGGCCGAAGGAGTCCGACAACGCCCCGATGAGGAGCTGGCCGCTGGCGAGCCCGACGAGGGTCGCGGTCAGGGTCAGCTGCACCGTGGCCTCGGTCGTGGACAGGTCCTCCACGACGGCCGGGAAGGCGGCGAGGTACATGTCGATCGTCAGTGGACCAATCGCGACGAGCGCCCCGAAGAGCAGCAGCCGGCCCAGCGGGGAGGGCTCGGTGCGGGGGTGGCCAGGTGCGGCGGGTGCTTCGACGGGGGCTGAACTCACCCAGAGGCAAGGGTGGATGCCCTCGTCGATATTCCCGGCAGCCGGCGCCAGGTCGTGCCTGCCCGCCGGCGTCCGGCCCTACTCGCCGGTCTGTCCGTCGATCGCTTCCCGGAGCAGGTCGAGGTGGCCGGCATGACGCGCATACTCATAGAGGACCTGGAGCAGGGCGCCCCGCACAGACCCGAGCTTGTCGTCCGGATCCCACACGAAGTCCAGGTCGCTGGGCTCGAGCGAGTCCATGACGGCGTCGGCGCGGGCGCAGACCGCGTGCCAGGTCTCGAAGGCATCCGCGACGAGAGCGTCGTCGGCTGCCGCGTCGCGGAACTGTGCGTCCCAGTCACCGTCCGGCACGTAGGGCCGCGGCTCGTCCTCCCGCGACAGGGTCGTGATGAACCAGTAGTGCTCCATCTGTGCCAGGTGTCGAACCAGTCCGAGGATGGAGAGGTCGGAGGGCGGGACCGACCGCGCTGCGAGCTGCTCCGCCGACAACCCCTCGGCCTTGCGGACGACCGTCGCGCGCAGGTCCCCCAACCACCATCGGAGGGCTTGCAGCTCGTTGAGCGCAGACGGCGCGTCACCCATGTCCGGAGCCTAGCGCGCACGCAAGCCGAGCACCTGCTCACATGAAGCGCTCGGACACGCTGTTCCGGAAGAGTGAGTCCGGGTCGTACCGGCGCTTGGTCTCGAAGAACTCCGCGAGCCGCGGGTAGGCCTGCGACCTGGTCGCGGGTGTAGTGCTGCTGGTACGGCAGGTAGAACGTGCCGCCATGCTCCAGCGAGGCCGCGACGAGGGCACGGGTGAGTGAGGCCATGTCCTCGTTCCCGGTGTCGCTCACGTCCTGGCTCAGGTAGAGCACGACCGAGAAGCGCTCCCCCTGCGCGTAGTCGAGGACGACATCCTCTTGGTGGACCGAACGGATCGAGGCGCTGAGGAGCTGGGCGTCGTGCTCACCGAGCTGGGCCCGCAGCTCGTCCAGAAAGGGCACGAGCTGGTCGTGGGGCAGGAAGTACTCGTGCAGCACGTCGGTGTACTGCGGCAGCCGGTTGTTCAGGAAGCCCAGGCTCTCGTACATCGCCTGGTTGCGTCCCACCATGCACGCCTCCGCCTCGCGCAGCGACTCGTTGCGCGAGCGCAGGCACCCTCGCACACGGGGAAGCACCTCCCGCTGCGCCGTCCACCTCAGCCGCTGCCCAAAATCCCCGGTCCGGGCCAGGTTGAAGATCAGGCGGCTCGCCCGGTCCGAGGCCCGTTCGCGAAGTGGTGGCACCGGCTCGGGCTCCTCTGCCTGCTCGTAGGCGTAGACGATGGTCTCCCGGAGGAGGCTGCCCGGTGCCGTCGACAGGTGCGCGTACGTCATCCGGACCGCGTCGTCCCCGGCCACCTCCGAGGCGAAGTGGGCCGGGAAGTCCTGGTAGTCCACGACGGTGGTGCGCAACCGGTACATCTCGCTGTCGACGAGGTTGAGCTCCACATCGAGAATGACGCCGACCAGCCCGTAGCCACCGACCACGGCCGCGAACAGCGCTGGCTCCTCGTCCGGGCTCACCCGGTGCACGCTGCCGTCCGCGAGCATGACCCGCACCGAGGCGATCGTCGACGACAGGCTGCCTGCTCTGAAGTCCAGCCCGTGGGCTTTCACCGACACCGTGCCGCCGACGCTGAGGACGTCGATGCCCGGCATGGTCGCTACCGCGAGGCCCGCGGGGTGCACCGCCTCCAGCACCTGGTGCCAGGTCGCCCCGGCTTGCACGACCGCGGTCCTCGACTCCTCATCGACCGTGATGGCGTCCATGCCCCGCATATCCACGACGAGGCCACCCGGGTATGACGCCTGGCCACCCATGGCGTGCTGGGTACCGCCCACGGATACCGCCAGCCCGTGCTCGTGGGCATAGGCCAGGGCCGCTCGGACCCGCGCCTCGTCGCGCGGGCGTGCCACCCCGTGCACCGGGGTGCGCGTCAGGCAGCTCGCGTCCGTGACCGTGCCCCCGGTCTGCTCCAAACCGCCCGGGTATGCCGCACGCCTGACCGTCCCCGACGTCTGCGAGGCGGCCCGGACCAGGGCGTCCGGGGCCGGGCCGACCTGGCAGTCCTTCGCCGAGACGGGGCCCCTGACCACAAGGCCAGCTCAGGGCCGCCGACGAACAGCACCAGCAGGAGAGCGGTGGCCGCGATGCCCCAGCGCAGACCACGCCGCCGACGGCCGCGTCGGTGGGCCCCCCGGGGGCGCTCAGATCGTCGGACCACGCCCCATTAAACCCTGACAGATGGCACCGGCCCGGGATATGAAAGCCCGAGCCGGCGAAAGGCTTTCCGCACCGTTCAAGCAACGGTGCTGTCGATCTACGCCCTTGGACGACGCCAAGTTCCGCAATCCGGCACGAGCGAGCCGCTCCATGTGCGTGCGTTGGTATGGGAGGCTCTCCGCATGGTGCTGCGGCGCGACTACAGCGAGTACCGCTGGGCGATGACTCGGCTGTTCGCCGACGTCGATCCGCGGGGCTACATCAGCCAGTACGGCACCCCGGACGACGAGTACGAGCGTGACGTCACCGCGCTCTTGAAGTGGCGCACTCCCGTCACCGATGGGGACGTCGTCACGACTCTTGGCGACGTCGAGCCGACGAAGGTGCAACAACTCGTCGAGGGAATCGCGCGGATCCGGCGCGACTTCGGATACGAACCAAAGGAGGACTGACGTTCTGCTCGCTCGTGGTCGTCTGTGCCGGGTGCGCGGCAACAGCGGACATCTTGACGACCTGCCCGAGCGCTCGGTTGAGCCCCGCTTGCCACTGGATATGTTTGCGCGATGTTCCGGGTACAACGCGTGCTGATCTATGGGGTCACGGGGTCGGGCAAGACGACTCTGGCCCGGACCCTGGGGGCGATAACCGGGTTGCCCTGGCACTCCGCGGATGACGAGATCGGGTGGTTGCCCTCGTGGCGTGAGCGCCCGGCCGACGAGCAACGGGCGGTAGCGCAAGCGATCGCGGAGCAGCCCGCGTGGATCCTGGATACGGCCTACGGAAAGTGGAAGGACGTCATCGTCGCGCAGGCGCAGCTGGTCGTGGCTCTCGACTATCCCCGCCATGTGTCGTTGCGGCGGCTCCTCAGGCGGACCCTCGCACGGACTGTGACCCGTGAACGCGTGTGCAACGGCAACGTCGAGTCGATCCGCCAAGTTCTGTCCAGGGACTCCATCATCCTGTGGCACTTCCGCAGCTTCGACCGCAAGAGGAGTCGGATAGTAGAGATGCTTGACGATCCTGAGGGCCCTACGGTGGTCCGCCTGACTTCACCGGAACAGACCCGACAGTGGGTCGCTGACGTCGAACGCCAAGGTCTCCCTCTGGTCCATGAGGCGTAGCAGGACACAGATGAGACTCGAACTCCACGGCGCTCCCCGCGGGCAAGAGCGGATGCCGTGGAGGGCTGTCGGTGCCTATCTGGCGAGACCGAGAAGGGCCATCATGGCTCGTTCGACCTCCAGGAGGTTCCCCGGCGCCAGCCGACCGACGCGGATGCGGAGGTTCTCGCGGCAGACCGTGGTGATCTTGTCGATCATGACCTGGCTCTCATGTTGAAGACCGGTGACGTCGTCGGTGGAGAAAGCCACCCGAAGCAGAGGGGCGTCGATCAAGGTGGTCGTCAGCGGTGCCACAGTCACCGATGCGGTGCTGTCGAACACATCGTCCTGCACGATCAGCGCATCCGCCTCCGATATTCGTTGACTCGATGCTTCACCGTCATGAGTGTCACGTGACATGTCACTAGGCTGACGCCATCAACGCTGCGGTCTCCCGCGCGGCCGTGATGTCGAGCGTCTTCTCCGGGTCATTCGTTGGTCGTGTGCGGAATGAACTCGTGGATGAAGTAGCAGCTCGTCGAGTCAGACTGGGCCGGGTCCCTGCCGATGGACACGTACCGCGGGGTGCCCTCGGCATCGAGGGCGACGCGCCGGGCGACGCCGCCGCGGTTGGCCTCCTCCACGATGTCCTCCAACGTCATCGCCGACTCCACGACCGCCTCACTCATCGTGCTCTCGCCGAACCGGTCCCCGAGCGGCTCGAGGGCGGTGACCTCGCCGCCGGCGACGTCGATCTCGAAGGTGCCCAGGAACGCGCGTTGCCCGCACATGCTCGTGACCTGGAAGGTGTAGGTGTCGGGGGCCGCCCAGTCGATGCGCCCGGCCGGTTCGGGGCTCGGCAGGTGCCACCGGGCGGGCCCGGGGTCGCAGGGGGCGGTTCCAGCGGCCTCGGCGCCGTCCAGGCAGGCAGCATCGACCAAGTCCTTGCCCAGGGCGTCCGGCCCCAGTTGCACCTCGAGAGGGACCGTGTCGTTCCCGAGGCAGTTTGCGGCGCCGGAGCGGGCTTCCACCGGGGTGCTGATGACGACGCTGTTGGGCTCTACATCGATCACAGGGTCGAGGACGGGGCCGGTGACGCCGCCGGCACACCCCAGGCGGGTGACCAGAAGATTGACCACGGCGCCGTCCTGTGTGACTTCGGGTGCGCTCCCGATCTGCCACGTCGCCGTGTCACCCTCACGAGCGGTGCCCTCCGCTGCTCCGGGGGCGGTGGCCGATCCGGTTGCGCATCCCGACAAGCTCAGCGACAGGGCTACGACGATGGCACCCCACAGGTGGCGCCGCGCCCGATCACCCCGTCCAGCAACACCGCCATGGTCCATGGCCACCTCCAGTCGTCAATGCGTTTGAGACTCCCACCTCCCGGACGGGGTTCCCACCCACGAACAAAGGCCTACTACCCGGGAAGATGCCGACCCGGAACGCCACTCGCACCGGCCCCCGATTCACGCGCGCCACCACGGGCAACCAGCGGCATTTCCGGATGCCCTTAGGATGCGTCGCCGAGTTTGCGGATGACGTACTGGTTGAGGCTGAGGTGTTCTTCTGCTGCTTTGGTGGCGAGTTGCCGGTGGAGTCGTTCACCGACGCGGAGATTGAACTTGCCCGAG
Source organism: Serinicoccus hydrothermalis (assembly GCF_001685415.1). NCBI lineage: Bacteria > Bacillati > Actinomycetota > Actinomycetes > Micrococcales > Ornithinimicrobiaceae > Serinicoccus > Serinicoccus hydrothermalis. Next base: position 3,491,683 of record NZ_CP014989.1, read on the forward strand.
TAGGTGCGGGAGGCCAGTGGCTCTGGGATCGGTTCCCCGTTGCGATGCATGTCTTCGGTGACACTGTTCACGAGATCGCGAAGGCCGTGCAGGGCCGCGTCCTGGGTGGGTGCGAGCCAGGACAGCGAGGGCAGCTCGAGGCAGGTAGCGACGAACTCCTGGTCCTCGGCAGACCAGCTGACGCGGTAGGTGTAGTGGGTGATGTCGGGAATCGCGGTGCTCACTGGTCTTCCTCCTTCTTGTAGATCGCTGCCAGGACCTGGCGGACCTGGTAGGGCTTGGCCTTGCCGTGGTCGTTCTGGATGTTCACTCGCGGGTCTCCGGGCCAGGGGGTCTTGTACACGGCGTGGGAGCCGCCGCTGGTCCGGGGCGGACCGAAGTGGTGCTCGCACACCTTGGCCAGGTCCTGGTACCGGATGTTGGCAGGGTTGCTTCTCATCTGATCCAGGATCTTCGCCACTGACGGCACACCAGAATGGTACTGCTTGTAGTACCAACTGGCAACGCTGGTCCAGCCCGAGGCCAGGGCCGGCGACGCAAGGACCGGCCGTGGATCAGGTGCCGGAGGCCATGTAGGCGGCGAGGATGTAGTTGGGGTGTCGGTCGAGGTTCTTGCGTGCCCGGTCATAGCGCATGGTCGTGCGTGGGTCGGCGTGGCGGGCTGCGATCTGGACGTCGCGCAGGTCCACGCCGGCGTCGAGCATGGTGGTGACGAAGGTGTGCGGGAGCATGTGCGGATGCATCCGCGGCAGGTCGATGCTGGCGTCGTCAGCCAGGTGGTGCAGACGACGGGTCGCGGCGTGCCGGTCCATCCGACCGCCCTGCCGGTTGCGCAGAATCGGACCATCCTCACGGCGGTCGACGGCGCGTTCGATAGCGCGCTGCACAGCTGGGGGTAGGGGTGTCAGGACGACCTTGCCGCCCTTGCCGCGGACGCTCAGCACTCGGTGACCGTGCTCCTCCCGCAGATCGTGGATGTCGGCGCCGCACGCTTCGAAGATGCGCAGTCCCAGCAGCCCGAGTATGCAGACCAGGGCGAAGTCGTTGATGTTGCTGCTGGCACGCGCCGCCTGAAGCATCGCTTCGAACTGCAGGTGGGACAGACCGAGAGTCGGTGATTCGGGTGGTACGTGTGGGCGTCGGACGTGGTCGGCTGGGGAAGCGGTCAGGACCCCGTCGATGACGGCTGTGCGGTAGAAACCGCTCACCACGGATAACCGCCGCGAGATGGTCGACGGCTTGTAGCGACGAGCCTCCTGCATCCACCGTACGTAGAGCTCGACGTGCACACGATGGGCGGCCAGGGGGTCCAGCTGACGCTCGCCGCACCAGCTCAGGAAGGCGCGCAGGTCCGACTCGGTGTGGGTGCGCGTCTGTCCGGTGTAGCGGGCAAGGTGCGCGGCTATCGCCTGGCGTAGAGCTGCACCGGCCGGGTTTTCAGTCGATACGGGAACGAGGGCAGAGGTGATCTGGAATCTGTTCATGCACCATCGTGACCCGAAGCAAGCGGTTGCCAGCAAAGTCCTTCCTCGGAACCTTCATCCCCGTGCCAAGCCGACCGACGCGCGGCAGTACCGAACGCTGCAAAGATCGCGGTCCGGAGTTCAACTCAACGCCCTGGATGGGGCACACTCTGCTCGTGGGATTCGCGAAGAGAGCCTGGTGCGTGGACATCGACATCACGGATCGAGCTACCGCGGAGCGTGCCTGCACGGCGGTGCTTACCGTCTTGGGTGAGCGCGCAGCGGCCGCGACTATCGACGCGATTACGGACTTTGCGGATGCCATGCCGGACGATGCTCGGGCGGCCAAGGACGAACTCATGAGTCTTGGCCAAGGTGAGGTCGGTGTGGTGCTGGACCTTCAGAACGGCAGACACCGAAAACTCCTCTATGTGTTCGCGCCATGGTCTATTCAGGTCGACGTCTTTGACGAGGAAGCCCTGCTGATCGCCAATTTCCACGACTGTGGCCATGATGTCCTGTTTGTGCCGCACGCCGACGACATTGAGCAGATGCAGACCCTGCTCCCTGACCTGCCGGTAGCCAGGCTGCGGCCTGGCAGGGACTAAACGGAGGCACCTCGGTTCGACCTGCGGCAGGAGCGTGCATCCGCCGTCCCCGCCAGTGGGATCGCTCAGGACGTCCTCGCGACTCGGGCGAAAGCGCTGAGAATGCGGGGCCGGGCGGCGACGTGCGTGTTGAGCCGCTGGGGCTGAGAAACGGGACGCCAGCATGGGCAGGATTGGGCGCTCGGCGGATCCTGTTCCGATGGGATCGCAGGGTTCAGACGAAGGTCGTCACCAGGTCTGGCGCTCGACACGCCGACGGCCGACCCGTGAGCGTCGGCACCAACCGAGATACTCGAGAGGTGGTCAAGCCCGAGAAGAAGAAGAGGAAGAAGAAGGCCAAGACGACGCCAAGGTGGGAGGCCGACCCCGCCGGCGTCTTCTTCAGCGACCGCTTCAACGTCAACCCAGCGGTTCTTGACAAGTACGGCGCGTTCGACATCTCTGTAGTCTCAGACCTCCCGATCTTCGTCGACCCCTTTTTGCTGTTCAACAGCAGCAAGAAAAAGTACGTGGCGCTCCACCACCAGATATTGGACTACCTGCGGTTCCTGCGCGACCAGGCTTCCAACGACCTCGACCCCGGCCTCATCAAGAGCTGGTACACCTTCCGAGAGGTTAGGCAGAACTGGCTCGGTTTCACCGTCGGCGGTAACGACGGGCGCGGTCTCGGTCCCAAGTTCGCCAAGGCTCTGCACGCGGCGCTCGGCGACATTTTCGAGGACTTCGGCGACGAAACCATCACGAGCTCTAGCCACCTGGAGAAGCTCGCACTCATCCAACCCGGTGTCGGCCGGGACAGCATCTCCGACTTCGCGACCAACCTCATCAAGCACTTCCTGCTCGACTACACTGAAAAGTTCGCGAAGAAGCACTTGGCCGAGAGCGACGTCAAGCAGGTGACGGTCCAACGCGCCGCATTTAACTACGGCACCGAGACGTGGATGTCCCGCACCTACACACTCCCGTGGACCGACGGCGACTTCGTCATGCTCACCCCGGCTGACCTGCTTACGAGAGACGACACCTGGATCAACCGCGCCGACATGCTTGGGAACTTCGACCGTCTGCCCGGCGTCGTCGACAATGACCAACTCCGGGCTGACGTCAACCGGTACTTCAAGTCCGCACTCACGAGCAAACCCACCGCACGTGAGCGCGACCGGGCACGCGCCGCGACGATCCTCGCCTTCCCTGAGTTGATCGACTGCTACATCAAGCTGAAGGAGGACACTGGCGACCAGGCCGTCGCCACCAGCAGGGAGAAGGTCGACAGCACCTTGCGCCTGGCGCGGCAGGCGCAAGCTGCAGCACGCGACATCAGCGACAAGACCGACCTGTTCGCGAGGCCGTGGACATCCTTCGACGAGGCCCTGGCGGCTGTTCACATCTTCAAAGATTACGTGGAGAACCAGGACGGGTACCGGATCATCAACCGAGGCGACGGGAAGCCGCTCGCGAGCGAAGCTGAGGTGCAGGCCTTCTTCGGCCTCCTTCTCCAGGCCAGCCGGTTCGACGTCAACCGGGAACCCAACAACGGCCGCGGTCCCGTGGACTTCAAGCTCTCGATGGGCTTGGACAAGAGCCTTATCGAGTTCAAGCTTGCGAAGAGCAGCAGCCTCGAACGGAACCTGCGCAACCAGGTCAATATCTACGAGGCGGCGAACAAGACGAAGAAGTCGGTGTTCGTCGTCATCTGCTACACCGCAGCGGACAAGACTAAAGTCGACCGCGTCATCAAGAAGCTGAGACTCGACCAGCCCGACGCCCGCCCACTGGTGGTCATCGACGCCCGCGCCGACAACAAGCCGTCCGCCTCCAGGGCCTGACTCCGAACCAATTCTGACCGCGAAGTCTTGCCACGTTGCTAGGTAGCCGGGCCATCTGGCGTCGTTCCAACCCACCTGCCTCGAGTCGGGACTGCAGCGCGTCAACTCTGGGCGGTGAGCCGCCCGGGAAAGTGCTGCTGGAGGACCGCCCATCGGCATGAGGGCGATGTCACGAGCAGGAGGGGAGGCCGCTCATTTGCGTTGACGACCCGCTGAGAAGCGACAGTGCGCCCGTCCGCCCACAGAGCTGCTGAAGGTGTGTGCGCAAGCACGTCAGGCCTGGCATCAGGTGTCTGGTTACCCCGGGTGGGTCCGTTGAGCGTGGTGGACGACCGGGACATCTATTGCAAGCGCCGGTAGCAGCCCTCGCTGCCGTGGCCGCAGGTAGAGTCCGCGAGGTGGGCCGACGACTGTGGATCGACGCCTCCGCGGGGGTGGCCGGGGACATGCTGCTCGGCGCACTCCTCGACGCGGGGGCGCGCCTGGGCGCGGTTCAGGAGGCGGTGGCCACGGTCGCTCCGGGGGCCGTCGACCTGGTCCCGGACCGGGTCACCCGGGCCGGGCTCGCCGCGACCCAGCTGCACGTCCGGCCGCGCGCGCGGGCCGAGGAGCACCGCGCGTGGCCGGAGCTCCGCCGGCTGCTGGAGGGCGCTGCGCTCCCCGGACCCGTCCACGACCTGGCTCTCGCCACCTTCGCGAGGCTGGCGGTCGCAGAGTCTCGCGCTCACGGCGTGCCCGAGGAGCAGGTGCACTTCCACGAGGTGGGCGCCTGGGACTCGGTCGCCGACGTCGTCGGCGTCGCCGCGGCGCTGCACGACCTGGCCGTGGACCACGTCAGCTGCACCCGGGTCGGCCTCGGCTCGGGCACCGTCCGGACCGCGCACGGCACGATGCCCGTCCCGGTCCCTGCGGTCGTCGAGCTGCTCGGGGCGAGCAGCGTGGAGGCGGCCGCGGATGCCGATCTCGTGGGGGAGTGCGCCACGCCGACGGGGGTTGCGCTGCTCGCAGAGGTGACCCAGGGCCACGGCCCGGTCAACGCTCCCCCTGGTCGCGTCACCGGCAGCGGGGTCGGTGCCGGCAGCCGCGACACGGCAGGCCGCGCCAACGTCGTGCGGGTCGTGCTGCACGAGCAGACGGACGAGGCCGAGGACACCGACACCGGCGAGGAGGCGCTGGTCGAGCTCGCCGCCACGGTCGACGACCTGGACCCCCGCGCCTGGCCGCCGGTGCTGGAGACGCTGCTGGCGGCCGGCGCCCTCGATGCCTGGCTGGTGCCGGTGCACATGAAGAAGGGCCGCCCCGGCGTCGTGGTCCACGCCCTGGCCCGCCCGGCGGACCGGGCCGCCGTCGCCGAGGTGATGATGCGGCATACCTCGACCCTCGGCGTCCGGTGGCACGAGGTGGGCCGGTTCGTCCTGGACCGGGTATGGCGTGAGGTCCGGCTCGGCGACGACGGCACCACGGTGCGGGTCAAGCTGGGCCTCCGGGACGGCGTCGTGCAGACCGTCACGCCGGAGTTCGAGGACGTGCGGGCGGTCGCCGAGGCCACCGGGCGACCGGTCCGGCACCTGCTGCGGGACGTCGAGGTCGCCGCTCAGCTCGCGGGCTGGGAGCCGGGCGCCGAGATCTGAGCGGCCAGGTGGCCGGCGCCGTAGCCGTTGTCAATGTTGACCACGGCCACCCCCGGCGCGCAGCTGTTGAGCATCGTCAGCAGCGCGGCGACGCCTCCGAACGACGCGCCGTAGCCCACCGACGTCGGCACCGCGACGACCGGCACCCCGACCAGGCCGGCGACGACCGAGGGCAGGGCACCGTCCATCCCCGCCGCGACGACGATCGCCCGCACCGCCGGGTCGCGCAGCTCCTCGAGGCGGTCGAGCAGCCGGTGCAGCCCGGCGACGCCGACGTCGACGACGAGCCGGGTGTCCCTGCCGAGGTGGCGCGCCGTCACCAGGGCCTCCTGGGCGACGGGGAGGTCCGAGGTGCCGGCCGCGAGGACGAGCACCCGCCCGCCCTGCGGGGCCGGCGGCTCGGCGGGCCAGGCCACGACCCGGGCCAGCGGGTCGTGGTGCGCATCCGGCAGCTCGTGCTGGACCAGTGCGGCGACGCCCTCCCCGATGCGGGTGAAGAGGACCGGCCCCGGGTCTCCCGACTCCCGCCACGTGCGCGCGACCCGCGCCACCTGATCCGGGGTCTTCGCGTCGCAGAGCACGGCCTCGGGATAGCCCCGTCGGGTCGAGCGCTGCAGGTCGAGCCGGATGTCCTCCGGCGCGGTGCCGTCGGCGGGGTCGGTGCTCACCCGACCGCGCCCCGCAGACCCATCGCCTCCAGCGTGAAGACGCCGGACTGCAGGCCGGCGAGGTCGATCGTGGTGTGCCGGAAGCCGATCCGCCGGAACTGCGCCACGACCTCCGCGCGCGCCGCGAGGACGGTCGGCAGGTGCTCGACCGGCACCTCGATCCGGGCGAGGTCGCCGTGGTGGCGGACCCGCACGTCCGGCACCCCGAGGGCCAGCACGACGTCCTCGGCACGCTCCACCTGGGCCAGCTTCTCCGGGGTGACCCGCTCGTGGTGGGGTATGCGCGAGGCCAGGCAGGGCGACGCGGGCGCCTGCGCGGTGGGCAGGTCGAGCCAGGTCGCCACCTCCCGCACGACCTCCTTGGTCATGCCCGCGTCGGCGAGCGGGCGCAGCACCCGGTGCTCGTGGGCCGCGCGCGACCCGGGCCGGTCCGGGCGCAGGGCGTCGTCGGCGTTCTCCCCGTAGGCGACCGCGTCCAGCCCGTGCCGCGCGAGCAGCTGGGTGTCGATGACCGCGAAGAGCTCGTCCTTGCAGTGGTAGCACCGGTCGACGTCGTTGCGGCGGTATGCCTCGCGCTCGCCCTCGCGGGTCGTCACCTCCACGAGCGTGGCGCCGAGCCCCTCGGCGACGGCGCGCGCCCGGCGCCGGTCCCGCGCCGCCAGGCTGGGGGAGAGGGCGGTGACCGCCACGACCCGGTCCGGTCCCAGCTCGCGCAGCGCCAGCGCGAGGAGGACGCAGGAGTCCACCCCGCCGGAGTAGGCGACACCCAACCGACCCACGCCCGCCAGGCCCCGGCGGAAGGCGGCGAGGGCGTCGCGCAGGTGCTCCGGCTCAGCGGTCAGCACTGGCCTCGCTCCGGTCCCCGGACCAGTCGGTGTGGAACGCGCCCTCGTCATCGACCCGACGATACGTGTGGGCGCCGAAGTAGTCCCGCTGCCCCTGGACGAGCGCCGCCGGCAGCCGTTCGGCGCGCAGGCTGTCGTAGTAGGCGAGCGCCGCGGAGAACCCCGGGACGGGCACCCCGGCCCGGGCGGCCGTCCCGACCACGGCGCGCCACCCGTCCTGGCTGGCCTCGAGCCCCTCCCGGACGGAGGGGGCCTCGAGCAGCGTGACGAGGTCCTGGTCGGCATACTCGCTGCGGATCCGCTCGAGCAGCCGCGCCCGGATGATGCAGCCGGCGCGCCAGATCCGGGCGACGGTCTCGATGTCGACGTCCCAGTCGTAGGTCTCCGAGGCGACCCGGATGAGGTGCAGCCCCTGCGCGTAGGCCACGACCTTCGCCGACCACAGGGCGTCCCGGACCTGCGCGACGAGGGTCTCCCGCTCGGGCAGGTCGGTCCCCTCGGCCGGGCCGGACAGGGCCTGCGCGGCGGCCGCCCGGAGCTCGGGGTGGCTGGAGACCGAGCGGGCGAAGACCGCCTCGGCGATCGCGTTGACCGGCACGCCGAGCTCCAGGGCGGCCTGGACGGTCCAGCTGCCCGTGCCCTTCTGCCCGGCGGCGTCGAGGATGACGTCGACCAGCGGCTCGCCGGTCCGGTCGTCGACCTGGTCCAGCACCTCGGCGGTCACCTCGATGAGGTAGGAGTCGAGGTCGCCCTCGTTCCAGCCCCGGAAGACCTCGGCCATCTCGGTCGGCTCGAGGCCGCCCGCGCGGAGCAGGTGGTATGCCTCGCCGATGAACTGCATGTCGGCGTACTCGATCCCGTTGTGAACCATCTTGACGAAGTGGCCGGCACCGTCCGGCCCGAGGTAGGCGCAGCAGGGCTCGCCGTCGGCGACCGCGGCGATGCTCTCCAGGATCGGCCCGAGCGCGTCATAGGCCTCGGGCGAGCCGCCGGGCATGATCGCGGGACCCTCGAGCGCCCCCACCTCGCCCCCGGAGATGCCGGCGCCGACGAAGTGCAGCCCGGCCTCGCGCAGCGACTCCTCCCGCCGCCGGGTGTCCTGGTAGCGCGCGTTGCCGCCGTCGACGACGATGTCGCCCTCGTCGAGCAGCGGCACCAGCTCGTCGATCACCGCGTCGGTGCCCGGCCCGGCCTGGACCATGACGACCACCCGCCGCGGGCGGGCCAGCGAGGCGACGAAGTCCTCGAGCTCGTGGGAGGGGAGGAAGGTCCCCTCGTCGCCGTACTCGGCGACCACCTCGTCGGTGCGCTCGTCGGTCCGGTTGTAGAGCGCCACCACGTGGCCGCGCCGGGCGAGGTTGCGCGCCAGGTTGCGGCCCATGACGGCCATCCCGACGACGCCGATGACGGCGTTGCCGGCGTCGAGGTCCTGGTCCTCGGCGGGCGGTGTCGACTGGCTCTGGTCGGTCATGGTGCCTCCTGCGGTCTCGGGTCAGGTCCAGTGTCCGTCAGAGCGGCCGATCGGGCATCCGGTTGCCACCGGTTGCCTCGCGCGAGCACTAGGGTTGACCCCTCATGGACGCCAACGGTGCCGACCCGGCCGCGCGGGTGACCATCTACGACGTCGCCGCCGAGGTCGGGGTGAGCCCGTCGACCGTCTCACGCGCGTTCGCCCGCCCGGGGCGGGTCAGCAGCGCGACGGCGCGCAAGGTGCACGAGGCGGCGGAGCGGCTGGGCTACCGGAGCGAGCAGCCGCACCGGATGAGCGCTGACCCACGGACCCGCGTGATCGCGCTCGCGGTCAGCGACATCACCAACCCCTTCTACTTCGGCATCATCCGGGGCGCAGAGAGGGCTGCCGCGGACCACGACTTCTCCCTCATGGTGGCCGACGCCCGCGAGTCGGCGCAGGAGGAGCGACGCATGCTCGCGCGGCACCTGCCGCAGGTGGACGGTCTGCTCGTCACCTCCTCGCGCCTGTCGGACACCGAGCTGCGCGGTATGGCGCGCACGGTCCCCGTGGTCGTGCTCAACCGACAGGTCGCGGGCCTGCCCAGCGTCTTCCCGGACAACGCCCGTGGCATCCGACGAAGCGTCGAGCACCTGGCCGAGCTCGGCCACCGCCGGGTGGGCTACCTCGCCGGGCCGGAGGCGTCCTGGGCGGACGGCGCCCGGTGGCGCGCGGTGCGCGAGGCCTGTCACGAGCTCTCGCTGACCGACGTCCGGGTCGGCCCGGTCCGCCCCACGCTGGCGGGCGGACGCTCCGCGGCGGCCGACGTCCTGGACCGGCGGCTCACCGCGGTCATCGGCTACAACGACCTGGTTGCCGTGGGGCTCATGCGTGAGCTGGCGGAGCGCGGGGTGGACGTCCCGGGGGAGGTCTCGTTGGTGGGCTTCGACAACACCCTCGCCGCCGAGCTCGTCAGCCCCGGGCTCACCACCGTGGGCCAGCCCGTGACCGCGCTGGGCGAGACGGCGGCACGCCAGGTCATCGCCCTCGTCGGTGGGGCGCCGGCCCGTCAGCTCACGTCGGTGCTGCCGGTCGAGCTCGTGGTCCGCGCGTCGACCGGACCGTCCCCCTCGGGACGGACGCGGTAGAGCACCTCGCCGGCGTTGGGGATGACCGTGGTGCCGGGCTCGTCCGCGAGGGCCTCCAGGTCCACCGTGTCGGGGTCGAGGTAGCCCAGGTTGATCCGCGCGCAGACGTCCTCGGGGATCCGGGTGGCGAGCGTGACCCGGATCCGCAGCTCCTCCTGCCCGGTGTCGGCGTCGTAGGTGCCCTGGCCGCGCAGGTGGGTGGAGTGGGCGAGCACACCCCAGTGGATGTGCTCGAAGCGCGACCACTGCTTCACGAAGTAGTCGCGGCAGTGGTAGCCGATGTCGTAGATCTCGTGGTGCACCTCCGAGACCTCGGTGACGTGCGGCGCGTAGATGACCACCTCACCGCCGTCGGCGATGGCCGGCTCGGTCTTGTAGCCGCCCTTCGCCGCGGTCCAGATGTCCTCGTAGCGCGTCGGCATCACGGCGATGACGCGCTGCATCGGCTCGTCGAGCCACTCGACGTGGGTCTGCGCGGCGATCTGCGCGGTCTGGGCCCAGGCGTCCTCCGGGGTGCCGAAGGCCGCGGCCTCCAGGTCGCCGGTGCCCGAGCGCACCACGCAGCACAGGGCGAGCCGCCGCGTCGGGATCATGGCCGCACCCTCGTTGATCATGGCGCGGACCGGGGTGATGCCGGTCGTGCCGATGATCTCGGTCGAGGTGATGAGCGCCCCGACCCAGTGGGTCATGTCGATGAACTCCTGGCTCGCGATGCCCGGGATGAAGTACTTGTTGCCACCGGAGATCCCGACGACCTCGTGCGGGAAGACCGGCCCCACGACGATCGCGGTGTCGGCCTCCACCACCCGGCGGTTGATGACGATCGGCGCCTCCCGGTCCAGCCGCCCCTCCGACAGCTCGCGGATGCGCGCCGCCGGGATGGTGCCGACCTCGACGAGCATGTCCGGGTCCGCCCACTCGTGGTTGACCACGACCAGGCCCGGGTATGCCTCCTCCATGCTCCCCGGCTGCCCCGCACCGCCGACCCCGAGCAGCCGGTCGATCTCGTCGGGCTCCATGTAGGAGTGGGTGCCGAGCGCGATGACGGCGGTGAGGGAGCGGACGACGGGGGAGAGGTGACGGTGCAGGGTGCCCACGAGCGCGGGCAGCGGGCAGGACCGCGTGCCGTCGGGGATGACGAGGACGACGTCCTGGCCGTCCAGGCCCGCCTCGCCCACGGACGTGCGGACCAGGTCGTCGAGCGCGTCGGCGGAGACCTGGTCGTGGGGGCCGCCCACGAGGCGGCACGGGAGAGCGGTCTGGCCGGGTGTCGCGGACATGCTCTGCAGCGTACGGCTCCCGGGCCGGACCCGGGGGTGCGACGGCATACTCGGGGCAAGTGACGGCAACCCCGCCCCTGGCGGCGCCAGTCGAGGTTGGATGGGGACCTGCCCGACGAGAGGAGAGGACCGATCCGATGAGCCAGACGCTGCAGCTGCATCCCGACCGGCTGCTGCCCACCGATCCCGGGACGCGCGAGGTCGCCCGGCGGCTCTACGCCGAGGTCGCGGACCTGCCGATCGTCAGCCCGCACGGCCACGTGCCCCCGGCCTGGATCGCGCAGGACACCCCCTTCCGCGACCCGACCTCGCTGCTCATCACCCCGGACCACTACGTGACCCGCCTGATGCACGCGAGCGGCGTCGACCTCGCCGACCTCGGGGTCGGCCGGGGCGAGCTGGACGAGGCGTCCTCGCGGGCGGCGTTCCGGCTGCTGTGCGAGCACTGGCCGGTCTACCGCGGCACCCCCATGCGCCTGTGGCTCGAGCAGCAGCTGGTCGAGGTCTTCGGGGTCGAGGAGGTGCCGTCGGCGGACTCGGCCGATCGGATCTACGACGCCGTGGCGGCCTGGATCGCCCGGCCCGACGCGCGGCCCCGCACCCTCATGGACCGCTTCGACATCGAGGTGCTGGCGACGACCGACGACCCGTGCGACGATCTCGAGCACCACCGGACGCTGGCGGAGGACGCCACCTTCACGAGGTCGGTGGTCCCGACGTTCCGCCCGGACCGCTACCTCGAGCCGGCCGCCGAGGGCTGGGTGGGCGACGTCGACCGGCTCGCGGAGGTCAGCGGGCAGGACACGCAGACCTATGCCGGGTGGGTCGCGGCGATGGAGGACCGGCGCGACTTCTTCCGCGCCCGCGGGGCCGTCTCCACCGACCACAGCCACCGCGACCTGGGCACCGAGCGGGTCTCCGATTCCGAGGCCGAGCAGCTGTATGCCGCCGCGCGCGCCGGGCGGATCGCCGCCGACGACGGCGACCGGCTGCGCCGGCACATGGTCGGCGAGATGGTGCGGATGGCGGCGGAGGACGGGCTGACGATGACGCTGCACCCGGGCGTGCACCGCAACCACCACGCCCCGACGCAGGCGACGTTCGGCGCGGACGTGGGTGCCGACATACCTCTCGCGGTGGAGGTGACCCGGGCCCTGCAGCCGGCGCTGTCCGCGCACGGGACCGACCCCGACCTCACCCTGGTGGTCTTCACCATGGACGAGACGACCTACAGCCGCGAGCTCGCCCCGCTCGCCGGCTTCTACCCCAGCATGCGGGTCGGCGTGCCCTGGTGGTTCATCGACGCGCCGGGGTCGATCCGGCGGTTCCGCTCCGCGGTGACGGAGATCGCCGGGTTCACCCGCACGTCCGGCTTCATCGACGACACCCGCGCGTTCCTCTCGATCCCGGCCCGGCACGACATGGCGCGCCGGCTCGACTGCGGCTTCCTCGCCGGGCTCGTCGCCGAGCACCGGCTCACCGAGGAGGAGGCCGCCGAGACTGCGCGATATCTCGTGGCCACCCAGCCCAAGGAGGTGTTCGGCCTGTGAGCGACCTCAGGCGGCTGCGCCGCACCGACCCCTCGCCCCCGGTCCGCATGGTCCACCTGGGCCTCGGCAACTTCTTCCGGGCCCACCAGGCGTGGTACACCCACCGCGCCAACCGCGGACTCCCGCCCGAGGAGCAGTGGGGGATCGCCGCCTTCTCCGGCCGGTCGACCGCTGTCGCCGAGCAGCTGAAGGAGCAGGACGGGCTCTACACGCTCCTCGTCGACGGGCCCCAGGGCCCGGAGGCGGAGGTCGTCGAGAGCCTGGTCGCGGCATACCCGGGCACCGACCTGGCCTCGTGGCACCGTCACCTCGCCGACCCGGCCGTCGCGGTGCTCACCCTCACCGTGACCGAGGCCGGATACCGCGTCGGCGCCGACGGCGAGCTCGACCTCGAGGACGACCAGGTGGCCGAGGACCTCGAGGCGTGGCGGGAGGGCAGGACCGACGCCCTCGCGACGGCGCCCGTGCGCATCGCGAGCGGGATGGCCGCTCGTCGCGGCGCCGGGGCGGGCGGCCTCAGCGTGGTGCCGTGCGACAACCTGCCGGGCAACGGCGCCACCGCGCGGCGGGCGGTGCTCGGTGCCGCCCGCGTGGTGGACCCCGACCTGGCGAACTGGGTCGAGGCGCAGGTGAGCTTCGTCAGCACCGCGGTGGACCGCATCACCCCGCGCACGGGGGAGGGCGACGCGGAGCGGGCCGCCGAGCTCACCGGTGCCGAGGACCCCGCGGTCGTGGTGACCGAGCCCTTCGCCGAGTGGGACCTCGCCGGGGACTTCGTCGCCGGCCGTCCGGCGTGGGACGAGGTCGGCGCCGAGGTCGTCGAGGACGTCGTGCCCTACGAGCGCCGCAAGCTGCGGCTGCTCAACGGCGCGCACAGCATCCTGGCGTATGCCGGGGGTATCCGGGGCCACGAGACCGTCGCCGAGGCGATCGCCGACCCGGAGGTCGCGGCGTGGGTGGAGCAGTGGTGGGAGCTGGCCATCCCCACGCTCACGCTGCCCCGCGAGACCCTGGACGACTACGTCGGGGCGCTGCGGGAGCGCTTCGCCAACCCGGCCATCCGGCACCGGCTCGAGCAGGTCGCCGCCGACGGGATGCAGAAGATCCCCGTCCGCTTCGTCCCGGTGCTGCAGGAGGTGGCCTCGTCGGGGACGGACGTCGACGGCGCGCTGCGCCCGGTCGCGGCGTGGGTGCTCCACGCGCGCGGGCAGGGCGTGCCGCTCACCGATGCCGCCGCCGGGCGGGTGCGCGAGCTGGTCTCGGGCGACCTGCCGGAGGCGATGGAGCGGGTGCTGCGCCACTGGGACCTCGATCCCGGGCTGACCACGCGCGCCCTGGCGCTTGCCGACGAGGTCGCGGTAGCCTCGCCGCAGGAGGGGTGATCATGGGCCGGGTCGTGGTGGTGAACTTCGTCAGCATCGACGGGGTGGTGCAGTCCCCGCTGTCGGCGGACGAGGACCGGGACGGCGGCTTCGAGCACGGCGGCTGGGTGCCGCCCCTACAGCGACGACACGGTCGACGGCGTCATGCAGGCCGCCACGGTCGGCGCGGCGGGGATGCTGCTCGGGCGACGGTCCTACGACATCCTGACGCGGGCGTGGTCGTCGGCGGACGACTCCGACCCGGCCGTGGCGGCGATGAACGAGATGCCGAAGTATGTCGTCTCCTCCTCGTCGGACGGCCTCACCTGGTCGAACTCGCAGGTGCTCGGCGGCGAGCTGTCGCCCGCCGTGACCGGGCTGAAGGAGCGCACCGAGGGTGACCTCGTCGTCTTCGGCTCGGGAACCCTGGTGAAGGGACTGGCGGCGCACGACCTGGTCGACGAGTACCGCCTGCTCCTCTTCCCCGTCGTCCTCGGCGACGGGAAGCGCATGTTCGACGAGCACGCCCACCTGGCCCGGTTCACGCTCACCGACAGCGTCGTCGCCGCCACCGGGGTGGCTGTCCTGACGTATACCCGCGAGACCCGGGCCTGACCCGTCACCATGACGTGGGGGCCAGGAGTCAGGAGGGTTGGCTCCGTCGCGTTCGGCGCCGGGACCCCGGGCATACCCGGATCTGTGCACGCCACACGCGTCCCAGGCATACCTGGGCACGCTTCCTGGAGCGGAGCGGCAGAAATATCCTCAGCTCTGACCCAGCAACCGTGTCCAGACTCTCGCCGAGCGACTGGGTGTATGCACCCGGCGACGGCAGGCTCATGTGCGGTGCCGGGACCCGGGCATACCCGGACCTGTGCACGCCACACGCGTCCCAGGCGTACCTGTGCACGCCACACGCGCCCCAGGCATACCTGGGCACGCTTCCTGGAGCAGGGCGGCAGAAATATCCTCAGCTCCGGCCCAGCAACCGTGCCCAGCCTCTCGCCGGACGACTCGGTGGCGGCGCTGGTCGAGAGGTGTCAGCTGAGCCCGGAGTACCTCAGGCTCAGGACGCCGTGCTGGACCTCCTCGGCCTCGCCCCGCAGGCCGGTCAGGTCGCCGGTGCCGGAGCCGGGGACGACCGACCCCCAGGTCGACTGGTCAGCGGTGCCGGCCTCGAGGTCGCCGTCGGCGAGCCCCCCGTGCTGGATGACGAAGGACCCCTGACGTCCGGCGAGGGTCCCGACGATCCGCTCCGAGGCGACGTAGCCAGCGCCTGCTTCCCCCTGGGTCGTCAGCAGGTGCGCGACCCCGTCGCCCTCGATCTCGCCGGAGTAGCGCTTGGTGAGGGTGACCCGCGTCAGCTTCGGTCCCTCACCCGGCTCGTCGTAGGTCTCCTCCTGCCAGTCGAGGATCTCGAAGGCGGCTTCGACGGCGTTCTCGGGCCCTGGGGTCATCTCCTTGACCCTCGTAGGACGGTGGGCCTCCGGCACGGTGAGTGCCAGGTGCCGGCGGCGCCGACACGGGTCGGCCCCGGCGTCCACGTGGACGCCGGGGCCGGTCGCCGTCGGGCGGGGCGGGCTCAGGACTGGGAGGTGGCCTGCTCCTGCTCGGCCTCGGCGAGCTTGGCGCGGACGTCGTCCATGTCCAGGGCGCGCACCTGGTCCACGACGGACTCCAGGTCGCGCGCGGGCAGGGCACCGGACTGACGGAAGACGAGGACGCCCTCCTTGAAGGCCATGATCGTGGGGATCGAGCTGATCCCGGCACCCTGGGCCAGCGCCTGCTGGTCCTCGGTGTCGACCTTGCCGAAGACGACGTCGTCGTACTTCTCCGAGGCCTTCTCGTAGTTCGGTGCGAACATCTTGCAGGGACCGCACCACTCGGCCCACCAGTCGACCAGCACGATGTCGTTGCTGGTGACGGTCTGCTCGAAGGTGTCGGTGGTCAGGTCTACGGTGCTCATGTCCGGTGCAACAAGCGGGTCCGCCACCTGATTCCACGCGGGCGAGCGCCTGCTAGCGTCCCGCACATGCGAATGACTCGCGGGAAGACCTCTCGGCGGCTGGCCCTGGCGCTCGGCGCGCTGCTCGCGGTGACGGCGTGTACCGACCCGACCCAGCAGGGCTCCGGCGGCGGCGAGGACGCCGGCTCCTCGACCGGCGGCGGGGGCGGCGACGCCGGCGAGGACGTCGTCATCGCCACCGGTGGCGAGCCGGACAGCTTCAACCCCGTCCTGGGGTATGCCCGGTGGGGCGACGGCAAGATCGTCGAGGGTCTGGTGCGGCTCACCGCCGACCTCGAGCCGGAGCCGCTGCTCGCCACCGAGATGCCGGAGGTGTCCGCGGACGGGCTGACGTATACCTTTACGCTGCGCGACGACGTGACCTTCCACGACGGCAGCGCTCTCGACGCGCAGGACGTCGTCGCGACCTACGAGACCGCCATCGACCCCGAGACCGCCTCCCCGGTCGCTGCGGACCTGACCGCGCTGGAGTTGGTCGAGGCGGTCGACGACAGCACGGTCCGGTTCACCCTCTCGCAGCCGCAGTCCTCCTTCGTCGCCGCGACCGTGCTGGGGATCGTGCCCTCGGAGTCGCTCGACCCCGAGCCCGCCGCCTCCGCGGACGTCGTGGGCACCGGTCCCTACGCCATCGAGACCTACCGGTCGGGGGAGCGCATCGTGCTCGAGGGCTACGACGACTACTGGGGGGAGCAGCCCGAGGTGCAGCGCGCGACCTTCGTCTTCGTCGAGGACGACGCCGCGCGGGCCGCCCGCGTCGCCTCCGGCGAGGTCGACGGGGCGCTGCTCCCGGCGCAGGCGCTGGACCGGGTCGAGCAGGACGACGAGTTCGAGGTTGTCCGCCGCGACACCGCCGACTTCCGCGCCCTCGTCATGCCCGAGGAGAACCCCGTCGCCGGTGACCCGGCGATCCGCGAGGCGCTCGACGAGGGGCTGGACCGGCAGGCGCTGGTCGACGGCGCGCTCGCCGGTGCGGGCCGCCCCGCCTACGGCCCGATCCCGCCCGAGGCGCCGGAGTACTCCGACGTCGTCGAGGTCGAGACCGACGTGCAGGCGGCCGAGGCCGCCCTGGACGAGGCCGGCTGGGTCGAGCAGGAGGACGGCACCCGTGCCCGGGACGGGCAGGCCGCCCGGTTCACGCTGATGTACCCCGCCGGGGACACCCTGCGGCAGAACATCGCCCTGGCCGTCCAGTCCCAGGCAGCCGAGCTTGGCATCCAGGTCGAGCCCGAGGGCCTGAGCTGGGAGGCGATCGAGCCTCGTATGCGCGAGGACGCGCTCGTCTACGGCAGCGGCAACCCCTACAACGCCGACCTCTCCACCTACCCGCTCTTCCACTCCTCGCGCGCCTTCCAGGGCTTCGACAACCCCGGCGGCTACATGTCGGACGCCATGGACGCGGCCCTGGAGGAGGGACGCTCCGCCATGGACGAGGACGAGCGGGTGGAGGCATACCAGCAGGTGCAGGAGCAGCTCGCCGAGGACCTCCCCTGGGTCTTCCTCGTCTACGTCGAGCACGACTACGTCATCCGCGCGGACACGTGGAGCGGCTGGGACGTGCCCCTGGTCGAGCCGCACGAGCACGGCCTCCAGGGCGGCCCGTGGTGGAACCTGCCGGCATGGACAACGACGACGACCGCCGCCGCGGACTGACCCGGAGCAGCAGGCTCGCGACGGTGGCCCGGCGCGGTGGGACCGGACCGCTGGTGGCGCGTCGCCTCCTGCTGCTCCCGGTGCTCGCCGCGCTCGTCACGCTGGTGATGTTCGTCCTCGCGCAGCGCTCGCCCTTCGACCCGGTGCTCGCGGCGCTGGGTGACCGCGCGCTCACCCTGGACGGCCCGACCCTGGAGGCCATGCGTGCCCGGATGGGCGACACCTCCGCGGTGCAGCAGTGGCTGTCCTGGTGGGGCAACGCGCTGACCGGCGACCTCGGCTACTCCAGCAGCCAGCGCAGCCCGGTGGCCACCGTGCTGGTCCAGCGGCTGCCGTGGACCCTCGGGCTCGTCGCCGCCTCGCTGCTCGTGTCGATCCCGGTCGGGATCGCGCTCGGCGGGTGGGCCGGGACGCACCCCGGCTCGGCCGTGGACCGGATCGTCGGGCCCGGGATGCTGGCCGTGCAGGCCTCGCCACCGTTCTGGACGGGGCTGATCGCGGTCTGGGTCTTCGCCGTGGCCCTCGGCTGGCTCCCGACCGGGGGCGCCACGTCGCCGCAGGCCACGGGC
Source organism: Serinicoccus hydrothermalis (assembly GCF_001685415.1). Taxonomy (NCBI): domain Bacteria; kingdom Bacillati; phylum Actinomycetota; class Actinomycetes; order Micrococcales; family Ornithinimicrobiaceae; genus Serinicoccus; species Serinicoccus hydrothermalis. The sequence continues at coordinate 3,509,758 of NZ_CP014989.1, forward strand.
GTGGAGCCGCTGGACGTGCTGCGCCACGCCGTGCTCCCGGTGCTCGTGCTCGCGCTGGCCCACCTGCCGTGGTTCGTCCTCGTGGTCCGCGACGCCTCCCGCGACGCCCTCGCCGGGGCGCCGGTCCGGGCGGCCTGGGCGCGCGGCATACCCCGGGGGCGGCTGCTGCGCTCGCACGCCGTGCGCCCCGCCCTGCTGCCGCTGGTGACGGTGCTCGGGGTGCGCGTGCCCGAGCTCATCACCGGCGCCGTCCTCGTCGAGACCGTCTTCTCCTGGCCCGGCATCGCGAGCGCGACGGTGGACGCGGCGCTGCGGCTCGACTTCGCGCTGCTCGCGGCGCTCACCGTCCTCACCACGGTGATCGTCGTGCTCGGCAACCTCGCCGCCGACCTGGCCTACCGCTGGGTCGACCCGAGAGTGGGGCAGCGCGATGGCTGAGGCGTGGCGGCCCGTGCACGACGGGGGACCCGGGACGGGTGCCCGGACCGGGCCTGCCCGCAGCCGGTCGCGCTCGTCCGTGGGCTGGGTGGCGGCGGTATGCCTGCTCCTGCTGCTCCTGCTCGTCTTCGACCTCGGGGCCGGGGGAGGCGGGGCCGACTTCGCGCGGGCCTACCTGCCGCCGTCGACCGAGCACCCCTTCGGCACCGACTACGCCGGACGGGACCTGCTCGAGCGCTCGCTGTCCGGTGCCCGGGTGTCGCTGCTGGTCGGGCTCGTGGCCGCCGCCGTCTCCAGCGTCGTCGGCGTCGTGGTCGGCGCCGCCGCCGGGATGACCGCCGGGCGTGGCTGGGGCTGGCTGGACGCGGTCCTCATGCGCCTCGTCGACGCTGTCAACGCGCTCCCGCACCTCGTGCTGGGCATCGTCATCGTGGCGCTGCTCGGGCCCTCCCTGTCCAGCGTCATCATCAGCGTGGCCCTCACCCACTGGACGACCACCGCGCGCATCGTGCGGGCCGAGCTGCTCGCCCTGGAGCGGGCCGGCTTCGTCGAGGCCGCCGTCGGGGCCGGGGCCGGCCGCTGGTGGGTGCTGCGCCAGCACCTGCTCGCGCACGTCATGGGCCGGGTGCTGCTCGCCAGCGTGCTCATGGTGCCGCACGCGATCATGCACGAGTCGGCCCTGAGCTTCCTCGGCCTCGGTCTCCCGGACGACCAGGCCTCGCTCGGCACGATCATCGAGCAGTCCCGGTCGGCCGTGCTCGCCGGGCACTGGTGGCCCGCCGTCCTGCCGGGGCTGCTGCTGGTGGTGCTGAGCCTGCTCGTCTTCGCCGTGGCCGAGCGGCTGCGGCCCGCCGGACGGGGGCGGGCATGACCGGGGAGCGGGGCGGCCTGGAGGTCGCGGGGCTCGGGGTGGCGCTGCCCGACGGGACGGGCGGGGAGCAGGTGATCCTCGACGGGGTGGACCTCACCGTGCACGAGGGCGAGGTCGTCGTGCTCCTGGGCCCCAGCGGTGCCGGCAAGTCCACGCTGGTCTCGGCGCTCCTCGGGCTGCTGCCGCCCGGCGCGCTCGTGCGCGGGAGCGCCCGCTGGCACGGCGCTCTGCCTCCCGGTGCCGGCGCGGACGCGGGCGCCGGGTCAGGGCCGGCCACCGGGACCGTGGACCTCCTCGACCCTGGACGCTCGACCCGCGAGAAGCTGCGGGGCCGGCTCGCAGCCTGGCTGCCCCAGGCGCCGGTGAGCTCGCTGACCCCGGTGCTCACGGTGCGCCGCCACCTGGTCGAGAAGGCGCGGGTGCACGTGCCGCGGACACAGGTCGACAGCACCGTGGCCACCGCCATGGAGCGGCACGACGTGGACCCGGAGTGGGGTGCCCGTCTGCCCTCCCAGCTCTCCGGCGGGCAGGCCCAGCGCGTGTCCAACGCGCTGTCGCTCATGGGCGACCCCAGGCTGGTGCTGGCCGACGAGCCGACGACCGGCCTGGACCGGCCGCGGGCCGAGGCCGTCGGTGCCGCGCTGGCCCGGCTCGCCCGGGAGGACGGACGGGCGGTGCTGGTCGTCACGCACGACCTCACGCTCGCCGAGCAGGTGGCCGACCGGGTCGTCGAGATCGACGCCGGACGCAGCGCGCCCGCCGGGCCGCCCGAGGAGGTCGTCCGACGGGTGCGGGAGGCCCGGCACCACGACGCCGGGCGGCGCGCACCCCGCGGCGACGGCAACGGGCATACCCTCGCCGGGGTCGACCTCACGCTGCGCCGCGGTCGCGGCACCCTCGTCCGCGAGGGGGTCACGCTGACGGTGCCCGCCGACCAGGTCACCGGGCTCATGGCGCCCTCGGGCGCGGGCAAGACCACGCTGCTGCGCACGCTCGCCCTGCTCCACCCGCCGGCCGCGGGCCAGGTGCTCCTCGACGGTCGTCCGCTGCGCGGGACCGGGCACGAGGTGCCGGCCCGGGTCCGGCGGCGTATCGCCTACCTGCCGCAGGACCCGCGGCAGTCCGTCGACCCCCGGTGGACGTTGGGGCGCGCCGTCATGGAGCCGCTCGCGCTCGCGGGGCGCCCGCACGACCGCACGGTCGTCGCCGGCCTGCTCGAGCAGGTGGGCCTCGACCCCGTGCTGGCCGGGCGGCGGGCGGACGAGGTCTCCGGCGGGCAGCTCCAGCGCGCGGTCCTGGCCCGGGCCCTGGCGCTGGACGCGGACTACCTGCTGCTCGACGAGCCCACCTCGATGGTCGACGGGGCGACGGCGCAGGCGCTGGTGAGCGCGGTGCACACCCACCAGCACCGGTCGGGGTGCGGGGTGCTGGTGGCCTCGCACGACGAGGAACTTCTCCGCACGTGGTGCGACACCGTGGTGGCCTGGTAGGACACAATGGCCCGCATGAGCCCCGTTCCGTCCGTGTCCAACTCCATCACCGTCCGGCTCGAGCTACCGGCCCGGGTCACCGCCGTCTCGGAGATCACCACCGCGGTGGCGGACGTCGGCGGGATGGTGACGGCCGTCGACATCAGCGACTCCGGGACCGAGCGGCTCCAGGCCGACCTGACGATCGCGACCTACGGCACCGACCACGCCGCCGAGGTCGTCGAGGCCATCAGCGGGGTCGACGGCGTCGAGATCGGGCGCGTCAGCGACCGCACCTTCCTGGCCCACCTCGGCGGCAAGCTCGAGGTCACCTCCAAGCTCCCGATCCGCAACCGCGACGATCTGTCCCTCGTCTACACCCCCGGCGTCGCCAAGATCTGCCAGGCCATCGCGGAGAAGCCCGAGGACGCCCGCAGCCTCACCATCAAGCGCAACACCGTCGCCGTCGTCACCGACGGCTCGGCCGTGCTCGGCCTGGGCGACATCGGCCCGCTGGCCGCGATGCCGGTCATGGAGGGTAAGGCGGCGCTGTTCAAGCGCTTCGCCGACATCGACGCCTTCCCGATCTGCCTGGACGCGACCGACGCCGACGAGATCGTGCGGATCGTCAAGGCGCTCGCGCCCGGCTTCGCGGGGATCAACCTCGAGGACATCTCGGCCCCCCGCTGCTTCGCCATCGAGGCGCGGCTGCGCAAGGAGCTCGACATCCCGGTCTTCCACGACGACCAGCACGGCACCGCCATCGTGGCGCTGGCCGCGCTGACCAACGCGCTGCGGGTCGTCGACAAGGACATCTCCGACGTCAAGATCGTCATGTCCGGCGCCGGGGCCGCGGGCTCGGCCATCATGCGGCTGCTGCTGCGGGCCGGGGCGCGCGACCTCGTCGTCACCGACGTCGACGGCATCATCCACCCGCGCCGCGCCGACGTCATGCGCGGCGACAACGGCAACCTCGCCTGGATCGCGAGCCAGACCAACCAGGACAACGAGACCGGCACCCTCAAGGAGGCGCTCGTCGGGGCCGACGTCTTCATCGGCGTCTCGGCCGGCGGCATCCTCACCGGCGACGACATCGCGAAGATGAACGAGGACGCCATCGTCTTCGCCATGGCCAACCCGGTGCCCGAGGTGGACCCGGTCGACGCGGGGCGGCACGCGACGGTCGTCGCGACCGGGCGCAGCGACTTCGCCAACCAGATCAACAACGTGCTCGTCTTCCCCGGGGTCTTCCGCGGGCTGCTGGACGCCCAGAGCGACCACATCGACGACGAGATGCTGCTCGCGGCCGCGACCGCGCTGGCCGACGTGGTGTCCGCGGACGAGCTCAACCCCACCTACATCATCCCCAGCGTCTTCAACCCCAAGGCGACCAAGGCCGTCGCCCAGGCGGTGCAGGCGGCGGCCGAGGCGCGGCTCAAGGGGTCCAGCTGACCTCTGCGCCATCGGGCCCGGCGCCCGGCCCCGACCTCATCCGGCTCTTCGGGTGGTTCGCCCTGCTCATCGCCCTGCTGGTCCAGGGCTACGGGCTGTATGCCCCCCAGTCGCCCGGGCCGGACGGCATACCGGGGCTGGACAAGGTCGGGCACCTGCTGCTCTTCGGCATCCCCACGCTGCTCGCGCTCTGGCTCCGGGCGCGCTGGCTGGTGCCGGTGCTCGTGGTGCACGCCCTGGTGAGCGAGCCCCTGCAGCAGCTGCTCGCGCCGATGCGTGAGGCGGACCCGCTCGACCTGGCCGCCGACCTGCTGGGCATCGCCCTCGCGGTCTGGGTCGCCGCGACGGCGAGACGTCGTTGGGGTGATGATGGGGACATGGCGACGGCGACCTCCTCGGCGGGCTCCGGGCCGCGGGGGTCATCGTGAGCACGCGCAGCCCCGAGCTGGCCGTGGGGCAGCTCCTCGTCGCCACCCCGCTCACGGGTGAGCCCTTCGCCGGGTCGGTCGTCCTGGTGCTGCACCACGACGAGGACGGCGCCCACGGGCTCGTGCTCAACCAGCCGATGGAGGCCTCCGTCGACGCGGTGCTGCCGGAGTGGCAGCCCTTCGTCACCGAGCCGGGCGTGCTCTTCCGCGGGGGACCGGTCGGCCGCGACACCGCGATGGGGCTGGTGAGCGTGCCGGGTCACGACCCGGGTGACCCGCCGCTCGGCACCCAGCTGCTCTTCGGCGGCATCGGCCTGGTGGATCTCGACGCTCCCGCGCCGCTCGTGGTGCCCGAGCTCGGGGCCTTCCGGATCTTCGTGGGCTACAGCGGGTGGGCCGCCGGCCAGCTGGACTCCGAGATCCGGCAGGGAGCCTGGCAGGTGGTGCCGCGCGAGCCGCGCGACCCCTTCCGGGAGGAGACCGAGGACCTGTGGCGCGACGTGCTGCTCCGGCAGCGCTCGGCCGCGTCCTTCCTCGTGACCTTCACCGAGCACCCCGACCGCAACTGACCGGGCGTCCGGTCTGGCGGCCCGGCTCGACCACGTCGGACGTCCGGTCGGTGCGGGCAGCCCGTTCCCCCCACCGAGCGTCCGGTCTGGCGGGCCTCAGCCCTCGTCGTCGCCCGAGCCGCCGCCGTCCTGGGGCTCGCGGAGCCCTTCGTAGATCTCCTTGCACTGCGGGCATACCGGGAAGCGCTCCGGGTCGCGCCCCGGAACCCAGACCTTGCCGCACAGCGCGATCACGGGGTTGCCGCTCAGCGCGGACTCCATGATCTTCTCCTTGCGGACGTAGTGGGAGAAGCGCTCGTGGTCACCCGGCTCGGACAGGTCCGGCTCGACCCGAGTGTCCTCCCGCTCCAGCACCGCCGTCTGCGTCGACGGCGCGCTGGGGGCCTCCGGGGCGTCGAGGGGCTGGTCTGACATCCGCGCGCTCATGCCTTGAGTCTAGGCGCCGGGGTCCCGCGGGCGCGCACGGGCGAGCGAGCGGCATACCACGAGCCGGGGCTCCGGCCCGAGAGCGAGAGCCCCGGTGAGTCGGATCGGGAAACGACCTATCGTGGGTCGCCGATGTCCACCTCAGCCGCCTCCCACCTGCCCCCCGCCTACCCCGAGCGTGCCGCCTGGGGGACGGCGGGCAAGCTGCGTGCCTGGCAGGCCTCCGCGCTCGAGGCCTACCTCACCGAGCGGCCGCGCGACTTCCTCGCAGTGGCGACGCCGGGCGCGGGCAAGACGACCTTCGCGCTGCGGGTCGCGACCGAGCTGCTGGACCGTGGTGAGGTGCAGCGGATCTGCGTCGTCGCACCGACCGAGCACCTCAAGACCCAGTGGGCCGAGGCGGCCGCCAAGGTCGGCATCCGGATCGACCCGCGCTTCGCGAACGCCCAGGGGCGGCACAGCCGCGACTTCGACGGCGTCGCCGTGACGTATGCCGGGGTGGCGAGCAAGCCGCTGCTGCACCGCGCTCGGACCGAGGCGGCGCGCACGCTCGTCATCCTCGACGAGGTCCACCACGGCGGCGACGCGCTCTCTTGGGGCCAGGCGGTGCGGGACGCCTTCGAGCCGGCCACGCGGCGGCTGGCGCTCACCGGCACGCCCTTCCGCTCGGACACGGCGGCGATCCCGTTCGTGCGCTACGAGATGGACGCGGAGGGCGTGCTGCGCTCGTCCGCCGACTACACCTACGGGTATGCCGACGCGCTGCGCGACGGGGTCGTCCGGCCGGTGCTCTTCCTGTCCTACGGCGGCACGATGCGGTGGCGGACCAAGGTCGGCGACGAGCTCGAGGCCCGGCTGGGGGAGCCGCTGACGCAGGACGTCACCAAGCAGGCGTGGCGGACCGCGCTGGACCCGGCGGGCGACTGGATCCCGTCGGTGCTGCGGGCGGCGGACAAGCGGCTCACCGAGGTGCGCCGGCACGTCGAGGACGCGGGCGGGCTGGTCATCGCCTCCGACCAGCGCTCCGCGCGGTCCTACGCCAAGCAGCTGCGGGAGATCACCGGCGAGGCGGCCACCGTGGTGCTGTCCGACGACGCGGGCGCCTCGGCGAGGATCGAGGAGTTCGCCGAGGGCGACTCGCGGTGGATGGTCGCGGTGCGCATGGTCTCCGAGGGCGTCGACGTGCCCCGCCTCGCCGTCGGGGTGTATGCCACGTCCACCTCGACCCCGCTCTTCTTCGCCCAGGCGGTGGGCCGCTTCGTGCGGGCCCGGCGCCGGGGTGAGACCGCCTCGGTCTTCCTGCCCAACGTGCCCCTGCTGCTCGGGCACGCGGGGTCGATGGAGCTGGAGCGCGACCACGCGCTGAACCGCAAGGAGAGCGACGAGGACCAGCTGTGGTCCGAGGAGGACGGGCTGGTCGCCGCGGCCCAGGCGGACGAGGGCGCCTCGGACGACCTCGAGGGCAGCTACGAGGCGATCGGCTCGGACGCGGAGTTCGACCACGTGCTCTTCGACGCCGAGCAGTTCGGCCTCGGGGGCATGCCGGGGTCGGAGGACGAGGACGACTACCTCGGGCTGCCCGGGCTGCTCGAGCCGGACCAGGTCGCCACCCTGCTGCGGGAGCGGCAGAAGACGCAGGTCGGTCGGGGCGGCGGGCGTGAACGTGCGGAGGCGGTGTCGGCGCACCGCGCGCTCGCCGAGCACCGCAAGGAGCTCAACAAGCTCGTGTCGGCGTATGCCCAGAAGAAGGGCCAGCCGCACGCCGTCGTCCATGCCGAGCTGCGGCGCGCCTCCGGTGGCCCGGAGCTGGCGACCGCCACCTCGGAGCAGGTCCGGGAGCGGATCGACACCATTCGGCGCTGGTTCGTCGGCCGCCGCTGAGGGGCGGGCCTCGGGGGAGCGGTGCGGCCTTCGGGGGAGCGGGCGGTCCCCGCGGGAGCGGGGCATACCCGGGCACGGACGTGCGGCACCGGCCCCCGCGCATACCCGAACCTGTGCACGCCACACCCCGCCTCCGCGCATACCCGAACCTGTGCACGCCACACCGGCCCCAGGCATACCTGTGCACGCTTGCTGGAGCGGAGCGGCGGATATTTCCTCGGCTCCGCTCCAGCAACCGTACCCAGACTTCTCTTCGAGCTGACGCGCCGGTCGGGGTGAGCCAGGTGTGGGGCCGCGAGCCGCGCTGAGCCCGAGGGTCGGCGTCTGCTCAGGCCGAGGTCGTGTGGCGAGCCAGCCCGCGAGCCATGGCGGCACGGATCTTGGCGACGACGCGCTCTGGGTGCGCCAGGTCCTCCCAGGTGATGCGGACCACCTCGTAGCCGAGGGCGCGCAGCCGGTCCTCGCGCCACTTCTCGGCCATGAGGTCCTGGGACGAGCCGTACTTGAGCGCCCCGTCGAACTCGACGACCGTCCAGGCCTCGCGCAGCAGGAAGTCGACGTAGCCGACGAGGTCGCCGTCGTCGTCGCAGATCATCGCCTGGAGCTCGGGGATCGGCAGCCCTGCCTCCAGCATGATCCAGCGGCACCGGGTCTCCCCGGCCGACCCGCTCAGACCCGTGGCGTGCTGGAGCACGGTGCGCACGGCCGGCGCGCCGTGCCCGAACGACCCTTCGCGGTGCGCCCGCTGCAGCTGCTCCATGGTCGTCGCCCCTTGGCGCAGCGCGATGTCGGAGCTGACGAGCCCGGCGACGACACCGAACGAGCCGGCCACCTGCAGGCAGGCCAGGGCCGGGTCGATCGAGGGCGGGTCGGTCTCGGTCACCCATTCCGGAAGCACCGGTGGGTGCACCTTGACCACGTCGTCGCTCCGTCCCCGCTGCCCGTCCGTGCGGACGAGATGCACGCGGGCATCGACACCGAAGGTACCCATGCCGCGTACCGCCAGCGAGCTGTGGTGGCTCAGGGCATGAGGCTTGCCAGGACCGCACAGGCTGGCCGCGACCGCTCTGGCGCTCAGGTCGTGACGTTCCCACGGTGCTGCCGACCGCCATACCTCTCCGCCCACGAAGCTGTCCCGGCGGATGCGGACGAGGACCCCGGACCGGACGAGCGTGGTGAGCTGACTCGGAGTCACACCAAGACCACGCAGCCCGCCGCCGCTGGCGACGTCACCATGAGCCGCGAGGTGGGCGATGATCACTTCCATGCCTGGCAGCATCGTCCAGCCGGGCGCCCGGGCGCAGAAGTTGTCCACAAGGAGGGGTCCGGAGAACGGAGCGAGCAAACCTGAACACGCTTCTACGGGCAGAGCTGAGGAAATGTCCTCAGTCGCGGTCCAGCAACGGTGCCCAGGTATGCCTGGGGCTGGTGTGGCGTGCACAGGTATGCCTGGGGCTGGTGTGGCGTGCACAGGTATGCCTGGGGCGGGCGTGGCGTGCACAGGGAGGTGCTCGGGCCGGACGCGCTGCGCGGATAGTCTGGCGCCATGAGTCAGCAGGCAGGGTGGTACGACGACCCGCAGGACGAGCAGAACCTCCGCTACTGGGACGGCGTGCAGTGGACCTCGCACACGGCGCCCAAGCAGAAGCCCAACCTCGACCGGGTAGGCCAGTCGCAGACGCAGCAACCCGGTGACCAGGGGCAGGCGCAGGGCGGCTACGCCCAGCAGGGCTGGGGGCAGGCCCCCGGTCAGCAGGGCCAGGGTCAGCAGGGCTGGGGCCAGAACCCCTGGGGCCAGGGCGGTCAGCATGGCTATCAGCAGCCCAACCCGTATGCCGGTCAGACCGGGCAGCAGCCCTACCAGGGCCAGTGGGAGGGCGGCCCCGTCCCGGGCGGATACCGTCCGCAGCCCGGCGCCACCACCCCGGACGGCCAGCCGCTGGCCGGCTGGTGGCACCGCTTCGGCGCGCGGCTCATCGACTTCGTCCTCGCCCTCGGGCTCTCCACGGTGCTCGTCACGCTCACCGCGACGCCGGAGCTGACCGAGGCGCTGCAGGACTACTCGCTCGACCCGGACCCGACGGGCGCGGTCCCGGTCGTGCTCGAGGACTGGCTGCTGCGCCTCGGCCTCATCGTGGCCCTGGTCGGCATCGCCTACGAGGTGCTCATGGTGAAGTTCTTCGGCGGGTCCGTCGGCAAGCTGCTCACCGGCCTGCGGGTGCGGCTGCGCGACCAGCCGGGCCTGCCGACCTGGCGCGCGACGCTGCTGCGGTCTGCGGTCTACCAGGGCCCCAACCTGCTCGGCACCCTCGTGCCGATCCTCGGCTTCCTCGGCCTGTTCACCATTCTCGACGTCCTGTGGCCGGTCTGGGACAAGGACAAGCAGGCGCTGCACGACAAGGCGGCGCGCACCAACGTCGTCCGCTCGCGCTGAGCGCCCCCGTAGGAAGGTCCCAGGTCATGAGCCGCGCCCTCATCGTCGTCGACGTCCAGCACGACTTCTGCGAGGGCGGCTCGCTGCCCGTCACCGGGGGCGTCGAGGTCGCCCGCCGGATCAGCGGGCACGTCGAGCAGCACCACGATCGGTATGCCGCCGTCGTCGGCACCGCGGACTGGCACGTCGACCCGGGCGACCACTGGTCGAGCGAGCCCGACTTCGTCGACTCCTGGCCGGTGCACTGCGAGGTGGGCACCGAGGGTGTTCGGTTCCGGCCCGAGCTCGCGGGGGCGCTGGAGCACGTCCAGGCGGTCTTCCGCAAGGGCGGGCACGAGGCGGCCTACTCCGGCTTCGAGGGCAGCACCGAGGTCGAGGGGCGCGAGGTCGGCCTCGCCGCCTGGCTGAGCGAGCGCCAGGTCACCGAGGTCGACGTCTGCGGCCTCGCGACCGACCACTGCGTGCGGGCGACGGCGCTGGACGCCCGCCGCGAGGGGCTGGCCACCACCCTCCTGCTCGACCTGTGCGCGGGCGTCGCCCCGGAGAGCACCGAGGCCGCCCTGACGCAGATGCGGGAGGCAGGCGTCGAGATCGTCCCCGCCGGCTGACCTCACTCCCGCGCCGGTCGTCGGCGACGAGTGGCGCGGGCACCGGCACATGGAGGAGGGGGTCGCTCAGCTCCAGTCGTCGAGGTAGGTCGTGGGGAGCGCCGGCTCGCCGTGGGACATCCGCAGCGCGCTCTGCGGGAGCTCGGCCCGGGCCCGCTCGTGGTGGGCCCGGGCGGTATGCACGTCCGTGGGCGCCACGACCTCGCCCCGCTCGACCAGCGGCACGAGCAGCGTGCGGTCGTCGCCGTCGTCGGCCGGCTGCTCCTGGATGCCGATGATCTCCTCGGTGGCGAGCCCCGCCGCGGACCGGCGGCGCAGGGCATACTTGCGCCCGCCGACGCTGGCCTTGTCCTTGCTCGCCTTGGCGACACCCTCCATCTGCCCGGCGCCGTTCTCCCGGCTGACCAGCTTGTAGACCATGCCCGCCGCCGGGTGCCCCGAGCCGGTGACGACCTTGGTCCCGACGCCGTAGGCGTCCACCGGCGCCGCGTGCAGCGCCGCGATCGCGTGCTCGTCGAGGTCGGAGGTGACGACGATGCGGGTGCCGGTGGCGCCGAGGGAGTCCAGCTGGGCACGGACCTCGAAGGCCTGGTTGACGAGGTCGCCGGAGTCGAGCCGCACCCCGCCGAGCCGCGCCCCCGCCAGCTCGACCGCCAGCTCGACGGCGCCGGTGACGTCGTAGGTGTCGACGAGCAGCGTGGTCGACAGGCCCAGGCTCTGCAGCTGGGTGGCGAAGGCCTGCCGCTCGTCGTCGTGCAGCAGCGTGTAGGAGTGCGCGGCGGTCCCCATGGTCGGGATCCCGTGCCGGCGCCCCGCCTCGAGGTTGGAGGTGGAGGCGAAACCCGCGAGGTATGCCGCGCGCGCCGCCGCGACCGCCGACTCCTCGTGCGTGCGGCGGCTGCCCATCTCGATGCACGGGCGGCCGTGCGCCACCGCGGTCATCCGGGAGGCGGCCGAGGCGACCGCCGAGTCGTGGTTGAGGATCGACAGGAAGAGGGTCTCCAGCACCACGCCCTCGGCGAAGGTCGACTCGACCACGAGCAGCGGCGAGCCGGGCACGTAGACCTCGCCCTCGGCATACCCCCAGATGTCGCCGGTGAAGCGGTAGTCCGCGAGCCAGTCCAGCGTCGGCCGGTCCACCACCTCGTGCTCGGCCAGGAAGGCGATCTCCTCCTCGCCGAAGCGGAAGTCGCGCAGCGCCTCGAGCGCCCGGCCGGTGCCCGCGACGACGCCGTAGCGGCGACCGTCGGGCAGGCGGCGCGCGAAGGCCTCGAAGACGCAGCGGCGGTCGGCGTGGCCGCTGGCCAGCGCGGCCTGGATCATGGTCAGCTCGTAGTGGTCGGTCAGCAGGGCGGTGCTCGGGCTCACCCCCGCAGCCTATGGTGGGGGGCGTGCCGATCGACACCCCCAGCCCACCCGCTCCGCCGGCCGACCCGAAGACCTCCCCGCAGGAGGAGGGCAGGGTCGCCGTGCTGGACCGGCCCGAGGCCGACACCCCCTGGATCACGCTGGTGTGGAACGACCCGGTCAACCTCATGAACTACGTCACCTGGGTCTTCCAGACGCACTTCGGCTACACCCGCAGCAAGGCCGAGACGCTCATGATGGACGTCCACACGAAGGGTCGCGCGGTCGTCTCCACCGGCTCCCGGGAGAAGATGGAGGCCGACACCGAGGCGATGCACGGCTACGGCCTCTGGGCGACCTTCCAGAAGGACGACTGAGGGTATGGCGCGCGCGTTCCGCCGGCGCAAGGACCGGGTCGTCGCCTCCTTCGAGGCGCAGGAGATCGAGGTGCTCGTCCACGTGCTCGGGCTGACCAGGGACTTCGTGGCCCCGGAGCGGCCGGAGACCGGCGACCCCTTCCTCGACCTCGTCGCCGGGCTGGGCGACGAGATCGACCCCGAGGAGCCGAGCGACCCGGCGCTGCGGCGGCTGCTGCCCCCGGCCTCCCGGGACGACGACGAGCAGGCCGCCGAGTTCCGCCGGCTCACCGAGCACGGGCTGCGCCAGCGCAAGGCGGCGACCCTGTCGACCGCCATCAACGCGCTGGAGGCGGCGCGGCCACCCCGGCTCGACCTCGACCTGGAGGAGGCGCGGGCGCTCGTCGTGGCGCTCACCGACGCGCGGCTCATCCTGGGGGAGCGCCTCGGGCTGCGCACCGACGAGGACTCCGAGCGGCTGCACGAGGAGCTCGAGCAGGCCCTGGCCGGGAAGAGCGAGCTCGACCCGGCGCTCGCGCAGAAGATGGCCTACTACGACTTCCTCTCCTGGGTCCAGGAGTCGGTGACGCTGGCGCTCATGGCGCGCTGAGGCCATACCGTCCCTCTCTCCCCGACTTCGACTGTGGGAATCGTCGCCATGGCGACGATTCCCACAGTCGAAAAAGAGGGCGGTCGGCGAAGTAGGCTGGCGCCCATCATGACGAGCACGCACTCCGCCCCCGTGTCCAGCACCGAGCAGGACGAGGCCACCGGCGCCGACGTCCGGGTCCGCTTCTGCCCCAGCCCCACCGGGACGCCGCACGTCGGCCTGGCCCGCACGGCGCTGTTCAACTGGGCCTTCGCGCGCCATCACGGCGGCACCCTGGTCTTCCGGGTCGAGGACACCGACGCCGCGCGGGACAGCGAGGAGTCGATGGCGCAGATCGTCGACGCGCTGGACTGGCTCGGCCTGGACTACGACGAGGGTCCCGGGGTGGGCGGCCCCTACGGGCCGTACCGGCAGAGCGAGCGCGCGCTCCTGCACGCCGACGTGGCCCGGAGGCTGCTGGACGCCGGCCTGGCCTACGAGTCCTTCTCCTCGCCGGAGGAGGTCGAGGCGCGGCACCGCGAGGCCGGGCGCGACCCCAAGCTCGGCTACGACAACCACGACCGCGACCTCAGCGAGGAGCAGAAGCAGGCCTTCCGCGACGAGGGCCGCGAGCCGGTGCTGCGGCTGCGGATGCCGGAGGAGGACATCACCTTCACCGACCTCGTCCGGGGCGAGGTGACCTTCGGCGCCGGCTCGGTGCCCGACTTCGTCATCGTGCGCGGCAACGGGCAGCCGCTCTACACCCTGGTCAACCCGGTCGACGACGCCATGATGCGCATCACGCACGTCATCCGCGGCGAGGACCTGCTCTCCTCGACCCCCCGCCAGATCGCGCTCTACCGCGCCCTGGTCGAGATCGGCGTGGCCGAGCAGGTCCCGACCTTCGCCCACCTGCCGCTCGTGCTGGGTGAGGGCAGCAAAAAGCTGTCCAAGCGCGACCCGGAGTCCAACCTCTTCCTGCACCGCGAGCGCGGCTTCGTGCGCGAGGGGATGATCAACTACCTGGCGCTGCTCGGCTGGTCCATCGGGCCGGACCGCGACATCTTCGACCCCGAGCACCTCGTCGAGGCCTTCGACGTCCGCGACGTCAACCCCAACCCTGCACGTTGGGACCAGAAGAAGGCCGAGTCGCTCAACGGGGACCACCTGCGGCGGCTCTCGCTCGCCGAGTTCACCTCCCGGCTGCTCCCGGTGCTGCGCGAGGCCGGGGTGCTGGGGGAGCAGTCGGGTATGGGTGAGCTGGCGCGGCTGGAGGCGGTCGCCGACCTCATCCAGACGCGGATCCAGGTGCTCTCCGAGGCGGTGCCCATGGTGCGTCCCTTCTACGTCCGGGGCGAGGAGCTGGAGATCGCCGACGACGCGCGGGGCCAGCTCAAGGACGACGCCGGCGACGTCCTCGACGCGGCCATCGCGGCGCTCGAGCCGATCTCGGGTGCCGCCCCGCAGCCGCTCGGCGGGGGTGTGGAGTGGACCCACGACCGGATCGAGGCGGCGCTGCGGGAGGCTCTCGTGGACGGGATGGGGTTCAAGCCGCGGTTCGCCTTCGGGCCGCTGCGGACGGCCGTCTCCGGGCAGCGGATCAGCCCACCGCTCTTCGAGTCGATGGAGATCCTGGGCAAGGAGGAGACCCTGGACCGGCTCGCCCGGCTGCGCCGGAGCCTCTGACCCCCAGGCGGCTTGGCAATTTGGGTCGGGCCCGCCGGGCACGGTAGTATTGTTCCTCGGTTCGCCGCTCCGAAAGGGGCGGGGATACCCCCTTGGGGTATGGTGTAATTGGCAACACGGCTGATTCTGGTTCAGTTGTTCTAGGTTCGAGTCCTGGTACCCCAGCGCGAGATCGGAGCCCGGCTCCGGATTTCGTGGAGACCTGCCCGCTCGGGTAGGCTCTCCCCTCGGCGCCGAACGCGCCGGACACGGCCCCGTTGTGTAGCGGCCTAGCACGCCGCCCTCTCAAGGCGGTAGCGCGGGTTCGAATCCCGTCGGGGCTACATCGAGCGAAACCCCTGGTCACCCAGGGGTTTCGCCGTTTCTAGGCTCCGGTGGAGAGGTCCATAGCAGAGGCTCCGGCACACAACGGGTACACACCAGCATCGGGTCTCGTGCTGAGTTCGGTGGATCGAGCGGCATCCATGGCGTCCGCCACCACGTCCAGGCGGTCCCCAAACAGGTGCCCGTAGAGGTCCAGCGTCATCGTCGCGGACTTGTGACCAAGCATCTGCTGCACCACCTTCACGTCCGCCCCCGAGGCGATGGCGAGACTGGCTGCCGTGTGCCGGAGTTCGTGCGGGTGGAAGCCGGGGATGCCCAGCCTCTCTGCGGCCTCTGTCAGCGTCGCCCGCTGGAACGTCTGTGCTCTCAGCACCGCCCCTCGACGCCCGGTGAACAGCAGGTCGTCAGGCGACCCCGCCCGTGCGTGCTCGGCTGCTCGCCCGAGACCCTCGACCTGCTCAGTGGCGATGAGGACCAGCGCGTGAGGCTAGCAGTCGCCGGGCATCGCTCCACCCCGCACGAGGCCCTCGCGGGCATGGCGAGCGAACTTGACCGGAGGCGTGACCTGTCCATCGCCCGTGCGCTGGCACGGAACCCACGCACACCCGACGCGGCGCTGGAGGGCTGGCTGGAGGACGGCACCGAGGGGCATCGGACACTGGCACGGGCTGCGCTGCGGGAGCGTGCCAACGCCGCAGCCGAGCGGACTGCTGGAGCGGTGCTCGACGGTACTGAGCGCGCGGGGACGCGCATGGATAAGGCGAGGGCGAGGGCGGTGGATGGACTGGACGACGTTCTTGGTGCACGGCTTGGACCTGCTCGGCGTGGGGAACAGGTCCAGGCATGACCGATGACGATCTGGCCGCCCGCGTCCTTGCCGCCCATCATGAGGCCGGGCACGCTACCGCCGCCTGCATGAGGGGGGAGTCGCGTCTGACCGCCGTGGCCCTCGGAGCCGTCCACGGCCAGGGCCTTACGAATCACCGATCAAAGCCCGCCGACAGCGGTTTCATCGCGTGGGCGGGGCCCTGGGCCGAGGCCCGGTTCGGCTGGCCCGAGGGGTTGCCGCTCGATGTTGAGGACGAGGACGGGACGACGTTTCCGGATCACGTCATCGGCGTCCTGCTCGCCCAGCCCGATGATGCCGAGATTGTCCGGCAGCACTGGCAGGAGATTCGGTCTTTCGGCATCGAACCTTCAGACGAGATTTGGCTCCGGGAGATGGAGGCAGTGCTGCCCGCCGTGCGCACCGTGGCCGCCCGGCTGCTGCGGGGCGAGCCGGTTACGCATGCCGATGTGGTCGAACTGCTGGAGAAAGCCGGTTGACAAATGGTGCCCCCTTCTCGCCGCGTCCGCCTGGGGTGTGCTGGATGGACAGGACAAGGCGGGGACGATACCCGTCCGGCTGAGGTTGGTAGAGGCGTAGATGGACAGAACTGACAGGAGGGTCTAGATCGTGAGCGGACAGGTAGTCGGATACGTGCGCGTCAGCAGCACGGACCAGAACCCTGCGCGCCAGCACCAGAGCATCCGCGAGGCCGTGGGCGAGCCCGACCGCATCTTCGAGGACCAGTGCAGCGGAGCAACCGCCGACCGCCCCGGACTTGCCGCTCTCCTGGCCCACCTGCGCGAGGACGACACGCTGGTGGTGAGCAGCATGGACCGACTCGCCCGGTCGGTGATCGACCTGCACGCGCTGGTGGACGGGCTGACCGACCGAGGGGTGAGCGTCCGGTTCCTGCACGAGTCGCTGTCCTTCCGCCCCGGTGAGTCCGACCCGACCGGAAGGCTGCTCCTGGGGGTCATGGGCAGCGTGGCCGCGTTCGAGCGCGCCATGATCCGCGAGCGGCAGGCCGAGGGGATCGCGCTAGCCAAGCAGCGCGGCGTCTACAAGGGCCGGGCACGCCGCCTCACCCCAGATCAGATCGAGCAGGCCCAAACCCAGGTCGAGTCCGGAGTGCCGGTAGCGCGGGTGGCACGAGAGGCGGGGGTGAGCCGACAGACGCTCTATGACGCGCTGAACCGCCGTGGGGCGTATGGAGAGGGTGCGGCAAAGGTCGGTTAGACGGTGGCGCCCCGGCTCATGCCTGCCAAGCATGATCGAAGGCGCCAGGATCGGCCCACTTGCTAAACTGGTGAGCACTTGCTATTGGCACCGATCCACAGGATGGGAGATGGTCCTGGTGACCACGGAGGATGAGCGGTATCGCGACAGCAGGTTGGTCGTCAACGGCACGACACTGACAATCGGTGCGTACTACTTTCCGTGGGCGGGCGCCAAGAGTGTCCCCCTCGCCCGTATCGAGGCTGTGGAACGGGTCCCGCTGACGGCGATGGGCGGGAAATGGCGGCTGTGGGGCTCAACCACACCGTCCTACTGGGCGAACCTCGATACCCGTCGCCCGGGCAAGGAGACCGGCTTCGTGCTCGATCTCGGTCGCCGTGTCCGCCCCGTCGTCACCCCTGACGACCCGGACGCCTTCGAGGCAGCCATCAAGTCGGCGGTGCCAGAAGTGGCGTTCGCGGTCCAGTCCGCTCCGCGCTATGGCGTCTGAGGCCAGGACGCACCCCACCCTGGGCAGATCAGCACCGCCCCCGCAGTTCGATGGAAGCGCCTGCACCTCGGCAAGGGGTCCAGCGAGAAGCAACGCATGCCGCGAAGGTTAGATGAAAGCGGTGCCCCCTCCGTTGTTTTCGCTGAGGTGCGAGCCTTGACCGGCGAGCAGGTGCGCAGCCTCTCCCACGCCGACTTCGTGGCCGCCCTGCGTGCAGCCCAGGGCGAGGGGACAGGCGCGACACGGGTCGAGAACAATGAGGTTTTGCTGCCTGAGGGGAGCGCACCGGTCTATCTCGATGGGCCGGGGATTGAAGAGGACGGGTCTGATGGATGATCCTGCGTGCCTTAGCCCATCCGCAGGTTGTACGGCTTGGGCAGGGGGTGCTGGGTCAGTCCAATCTCCGCTCGTAGGCTCGCTCGCAGGGCCACGAGCACCGGGTCAAGGCCAGCGCCGCCCTGCCCTTGAGCCATGGCGAGCATGAACTGCCTCGCGGCTTCGATTTCTGCTGGCTCTCCGAGCAGCACTATGTCCGCCAGCGCCCCTTCCAGCCCGGCGATGCGCTCGTCTGAAAGACCTGGGAGGCGGTTTGCGGCGTCGCTGAGTCGCCGGTAGGCGCTCACCAGGTACTCGATGCGCTGAGACCTGCGAGCCCCGAGCACGTCACGCTGGACGCTGAGCCGGTGCACCACCAGACCACCGACCACCGCCCCGAGGACAGCCGAGAGCAAGGGGACCAGGGCCGCCGACCAGCCGGTCACCTCGTCCCCCGCTGCGGTCCCTCTGCCTGGCGGCAGTCCCCGCTGTCATTGGCGTCTGGGCCAGGGTCACGACGGATCATGACGGTCTTCTCTCTCTTGGGTGTCTCTACCTTCCCAGGTCGGTCGGACAGGGGGGCACCATCTATCGACCGAGCGTGTACAGGCGTTGGGCGCGGCGACACGCCAGCGGACGCTGGCCCCCGCCGACACCTCGTCGGAGAGAATGGACCAAGAAGAGGAGGTCAGCATGGCGTACGGATCGGCACGCGACTTGCCAAGGTTCACGGAGTTGGAGCAGCAACTCTTGGGGATGCGGCTGCTGAAGGTTCTTCTGCCCAAGGAAGAGCGCCACCTGTTGAAGGACCTCCCTGCCCAACTCGACTACATGGCTAGCACCGTTGACGGCTTCTATGCCCTCCTCGGTCCCCGCCACTGGGTCTTCCACGACGATCTC
Source organism: Serinicoccus hydrothermalis (assembly GCF_001685415.1). Classification (NCBI taxonomy): domain Bacteria; kingdom Bacillati; phylum Actinomycetota; class Actinomycetes; order Micrococcales; family Ornithinimicrobiaceae; genus Serinicoccus; species Serinicoccus hydrothermalis. The sequence continues at coordinate 3,528,406 of NZ_CP014989.1, forward strand.
GCGCTCGATGACATGGCTAACCTCGTAGCGGACCACGTGGACGATCCAGAAGGCGCAGAACAAGCCTTCATCGCGTGGTATCAGGACGGGGATCGCCTGCCTCGCCTGGTCAAGCGGCTGCACGGGCACCCCGGGCTGCGAGTCCGGATGCATCTGCTGCGGTGGGCGCTGGAGGACTATCAGGCTGGACGCTACTACGCGGTGGTCCAGGTGCTGCTCAGCGCTATGGACGGCTTCGTGAACGATCTCGACCCAGCCAACCGCAGGGGGCTCCATACCCGCGAGCCGGACGAGATGGACGCCTGGAACAGCGTCGTGGGGCATCACCAAGGACTCAGCGCAGCGCATGCGACCTTCACCAAGTCCTTCAAGGCGCGCAACGACGATCCGGTCTACGAGGTCTACCGCAACGGGATCGTGCACGGGATGCTGACAACTACAACAATGTCGTCGTCGCGACCAAAGCCTGGAATCGGCTCTTCGCCGTGGCGGACTGGGCTGGCTCCCTTGAAGCGGAGAAGAAGGAGGCCGCGAAGCCGCCCGACCCGACCTGGAGAGAGATGGCCCAGCAACTCAGGGCCAACGCGGAGACGAACGCCGCGCTGGCGGAGTTCTCGCCCGTCGTGCTGACCTCGGATGACCAGACATCACTCACCGCCCACCCGGTCTATGCGGCGGCTAGCGGATACCTCGACGCCTGGAAGCGGGGGAACTACGGGGGCATGGCCCAGGTGGTCACCAGGATGACTCAGACGGTGAGCCCCGGCCAAGTGCGGCAGGAGTATCAGGATCACACGCTGGAGGACTACGCCATCGAGTCGCTCCGCCACAGCGGGGCTGCGGTCTGCCTTGTCGGGCTGCGCATCGTCGTCAACGGGTCCTCATACTCTCCGGAGATGAGGTGGATACGAGAAGGGGCCGATGGGCGGGCGGCTGCGCCGAACGAGGACGGCGAGTGGCGGCTAGTCTTGTGGGGTGCAACGTTTTTCACGCGGAACGCCGCGTAAGGGGGTCACCGTAAAGATCGGTCAGTAAGTGGCGCCCCCCCGGCAGCCTTCTGGAACAGGGGAGAGAGCAAGTGCGGTACACATCGGGTACACGAACCGTTCGCAACCTCCCCACACCAACCAACAACACTCGTAGACCAATCCCCTTGTCAGCGAAGGGTTTTCACGATAGTCACAAGTAGTCGTACAGCCCAGACTCGCCCTCTCAAGGCGGTAGCGCGGGTTCGAATCCCGTCGGGGCTACCCGTGTCGGAAGGCCCCCATCGCAGCAGCGGTGGGGGCCTTCCGCATGTCCGGGCCGAGGGCATACCGAGGACGCGCGGCGCCCACGCTGGCGGTCCGGGGTCGACCTGGGCGAGGCTAGGGGGATGAACAAGACGGACCTGATCGAGGCCTTGGCACCGCGCGTGGGCGGGCGCGCTGCGGCCGGCGCGGCCGTGGAGGCCCTGGTGGACATCGTGCTGCGCGAGGTGGCCGCCGGCGGCAGCGTGGGCATCAGCGGCTTCGGGACCTTCGAGCAGGTCGAGCGGGCCCCGCGCACCGGTCGGAACCCGCGCACGGGGGAGAGCGTGCCCATCGCCGGCACGCGGACGCCGCGCTTCCGGCCCGGCAGCACCTTCAAGGAGGTCGTCGGCGACCCGTCCACGCTGCCTGCGCGGGGCCTCGCGGGGGCGCGGGCCGCGACGGAGGGCGAGGGTGGTTCGACCGGGACGCCGAGCACGGTGCGACGCAGCGGTGGTTCGGGGCGGACCGGGGCTCAGGCGTCGGAGAAGCGGTCCGCGTCGGACCGTGACCGGGAGCGCCGCGCGCCCACGGGGACCCCCTCGAGCGTGCGCCGGCAGAAGTCCGAGGAGGCCCCGGCCCCGGACGACGCCGCGAGCGACACGACCAGCAGCGGTGGGCGGGTGTTCTCCGGCGGCGAGGACATCACCGCCGGCATGATCTCGGCGAAGAAGGCCCAGCTGGCCAGGGTGAAGAACGACGAGGTCGTCAAGGGCGGCAAGAAGAAGGGCAAGGGCAAGAAGAACAAGGCGAAGAAGAAGAAGAAGGACGGCTGACGCCCCCAGGGGGACGCCGGGCGCGTCAGGTGATGGTCTCGCCCGCGCCGATGCCGACGATCCACAGCCGGGTCAGGCTCGTGCCCAGGTCCTCGGGGTCGCCGTCGACCTCGATGCTGACCCGCTGACCCACCCGCAGGTGACGCAGGCCGCTGGCGTCCATCACCGCGGCCGGGAAGGGCAGCACGCGCCCGGTGTCGAGCAGCACGGTGCCGTCGCGCCCCTCGAGGTCGTAGGTGTGCACGCTGGCCTGCATGGGCCCACTGTAGGTCGTCGGGCTGGTGGGGACCCGTCAGGCGGCGGTGGAGCCCAGCAGGGCCCGGGTGCGCGCCCCGACCCCGAGCCGCAGCGCCTCCCGCAGGTCCTCGACGCGGTCGACGTCGCGCCGCAGCCGGGGCAGGTCGAGCTCCAGCAAGGTCGCGTCGACCGCGTGCCGCGCCGCCGAGCCGGCCCCGAACTGCGGACGAGGTATGCCCCGCGTCGAGGTCAGCAGCACCGTCCCCTGACCCTCGGCGTCCGGCACCACGGCCCGCTCGTGCTCACCGCACCGGGCGAGCGCGGCGCGCAGGTCCTCCGGCCGCAGCGCGGGGAGGTCCCCGAGGAGCACGGCCCAGCCGCCCCCGGGAAGATCCCCGTCGGCACCCTCGAGCGCCCCCGCCCGCCGGGCGGCGTCCTCCAGCCCGCGGCCGATCGCCGCGTCAAGCCCGGCGCCGGGGTCGGGCACGACGACGGCGCCCAGCTCGCGGGCGCGTCCCGCCGCGCCAGCGTCGTCGGTCACGACGGTCACGCGCTCCGGCGGGAGGGCACGGCATACCGCGTCAAGGGTGTCCAGGGCGATCGCCCGCGCGAGCTCGGGGCGGGAGACGCCGTCCGGCGCGAGCAGCCGCGTCTTGGCGCGCTCGGCCCGCTGGACCGGCAGCACCAGGCGCCATCCCTGCACCGCCCGGTCCGGTCCCGTCTGCTCACGCACGGCAGCATCTTCGCCAGCACCGCCCGCAGATGCAAAGATGACCCGCGTGAGACGCCAGCCCCTGCGCCAGGCCGTGCCCTGGTCCTACCACGCGGTCATCGCGACGTTGCGCCCCGTGCTCATGGGTGTGACCCGCCGCGACTGGTCCGGCGGGGAGAACCTCCCGCAGGGGGAGGGCTTCATCGTGGCGGGCAACCACTACTCCGAGGTCGACCCGGTCATGCTGGCCCACTTCCTCGTCGACCACGGCTACGCACCCTTCTTCCTCGCCAAGTCCAGCCTCTTCGAGGTCCCGCTGCTCGGGGGGGCGCTGCGGCACCTGGAGCAGGTCCCGGTCTACCGCGCGAGCTCGCGCGCCGGCGACGCGCTCGAGGCGGCCCGGGCGGCCCTGGCCGCCGGTCGGTGCATCGCGATCATGCCCGAGGGCACGCTCACCCGGGACCCGGACCTGTGGCCGATGAGGGCCAAGTCCGGGGTGGGCCGGCTGGCGCTGACCAGCCGGGCCCCCGTCGTACCCGTCGCCCAGTGGGGTGCCCAGGAGGTGCTCGGGCACTACGCGCGCCGGCCGGGCAACCTGCTCAAGCGGCCGGTCCAGCACGTCAGCGCCGGACCGCCGGTGGACCTCTCCGACCTCTACGACCGCGCCGAGGAGCCACGCGCCCACGCCGAGGCGACCCGACGCGTCATGACCGCGATCACCCGGCAGCTGGCGCAGATCCGCGGGGAGGAGCCCCCGGACCGGCCCTTCGACGCGGCGAGCCGGCCGGAGGAGCCCGAGGTATGACGCGCGCCGCCATCTTCGGGGCGGGCAGCTGGGGCACCGCCTTCGCGCAGATCCTCGCCGACGCGGGGGCCGAGCGGGTGGTCCTCTGGGCGCGACGCCCGGAGATCGCCGACGGCATACGGGACCGGCGGCGCAACCCGGACTACCTGCCGGAGATCGAGCTGGACCCGGTGGTCACCGCCACGACCGACCCGGCGGAGGCCGCGGCCGGTGCCGACCTCGTCGTCCTGGCCGTCCCCTCGCAGACGGTGCGTGCCAACCTCGCCGAGTGGGGCGGCCACCTGCCGACGGACGTCCCCGTCGTCTCCCTCATGAAGGGCATCGAGCTCGGCACAGGCCTGAGGATGAGCCAGGTCGTCGAGGACGGCGGCGTCGCAGCGGAGCGCATCGTCGTCGTGACCGGCCCGAACCTCAGCCGGGAGATCGCCGCCCGCCAGCCGGCCGCGAGCGTGGTCGCCGGGGCCGATCACGCCGCTGCCGACCGCGTGGCCGCCGCGTGCATGACCCCCTACTTCCGGCCCTACACCCAGACCGACGTCGTCGGCGCCGAGCTCGGCGGGGCGGTGAAGAACGTCATCGCGCTCGCGGTCGGGATGGCCGAGGGGCTCGGCTACGGCGACAACACGAAGTCCAGCCTCATCACCCGCGGGCTCGCCGAGACCGCCAGGCTCGGGCAGGCGCTGGGGGCCGACCCGGCCACCCTCATGGGGCTGGCCGGCGTCGGCGACCTCATCGCGACCTGCATGTCCCCGCTCTCGCGCAACCACCGGGTGGGTGTCGCGCTGGGTCAGGGTCAGAGCATCGAGCAGGTGCTCGCGGTGCCGCACCAGACCGCCGAGGGGGTCAAGAGCTGCCGCAGCGTCGTCGAGCTGGGGGCCAGCCAGGACGTGGAGATGCCGATCTGCCAAGGGGTCACCGCTGTCGTGGCCGGGCAGATCACCCCCGAGCGGCTCACGGGCGAGCTCATGACGCGGGCCCGCAAGCACGAGCGGCACTGACGGTGCGCCTGGGGGCCGGCGGCCCGCCGACTGGTTAGGCTCGGGCCGATATGGACGCCCCGACCTCGCCCACCAGCACCGACACCCGTCACCGGGTCGCCCTCGTCTTCGGCGGTCGCTCGGACGAGCACGCGATCTCCTGCGCCACCGCCGCCAGCGTGCTGCGGGCGCTGGACCGGGAGCGGTATGCCGTCGTGCCGGTCGGCATCACCCGCGAGGGTCACTGGGTGCTCGTCGACGACGACCCCGAGGCGCTGGAGATCCGGGACGGTCGGCTGCCGCAGGTGGAGGACACCGGGCGCCAGGTCTTCGTGCCGCTCGGCGGGGTCGACCACGAGTGGACCTGGACCGGCCCGGACGGGCAGGTGGGGTCGCTCGGGCAGGTCGACGTCGTCTTCCCGCTGCTGCACGGTCCGTTCGGGGAGGACGGCACGATCCAGGGGATGCTCGAGCTCGCCGACCTGCCCTACGTCGGCTGCGGGGTGCTCGCCTCGGCGGCCATGATGGACAAGCACGTCATGAAGGTGCTCTTCGCCTCCGCCGGGCTGCCGGTCGGGCCCTACGCCCTCATCACCGACCGGCAGTGGAAGCGGGATCGCGCGGCGGCGCTGGACGCCGCGAGCTCGCTGCACTTCCCCGTCTTCGTCAAGCCCGCGCGGGCCGGATCCTCGATGGGCGTGGTCAAGGTGGAGCGCCCCGAGGAGCTGGAGGTCGCGGTCGAGAAGGCCCGCGACCACGACCCCAAGGTGCTCGTCGAGCAGGGCATCGAGGGCCGGGAGATCGAGTGCGGCGTGCTCGGCGGCCGGGGCACCGAACCGCCCCGGGTCAGCGAGTGCGGGGAGATCGTCGTCGGCGGCGGGCACGACTTCTACGACTTCGAGGCGAAGTACCTCGACGAGGCCAACGTGCAGATCACCGCGCCCGCCGACATCCCCGACGAGGTCCGCGACGAGGTCCGCCGGGTCGCGGCGCTGGCCTTCGAGGCCGCGGACGCCGAGGGCCTGTCGCGGGTGGACTGCTTCGTCACCCCGCGCGGCGAGGTCGTCCTCAACGAGATCAACACCATGCCCGGCTTCACGCCCTACTCGATGTATCCCCAGGCCTGGGCCGCCTCGGGCGTGAGCTATCCCGAGCTGGTCGACGAGCTCATCACCCTGGCGCTGGAGCGCCCGCTCGGGCTGCGTTGAGCCTCTCTGCCGGCATACCCCTGGCGGTCAGCCCTGCGGCGAGGAGCACTCACCCAGCGTCTGCGGCACCACGCGCGCCGCGTCGTCCAGCGGCGGCAGCAGCAGCGGGTGGCTGTCGTAGACCTCGGGGACCAGCACCTCGATCGCCGGGTCGCGGCCGTAGGTCGTGAACATCGTGCCCCCGTCGTCGAGCACCGTCGCGACCCAGTCGACCCCGCCCACGTCGATGCACGGGTCCGTCGTCGGGCCGGGCGGCGACTTGCCGCACCGGGCGACGATCGGCGGGTCGCCCCAGGCCGCCACCCCCTCGGACTGCACCGCGGTCACCCGGGACTCGTAGGGGCCGATCGTCTCGGGCCAGAGCGCGGCCACCTCCTGGCACACCTCGGAGTCCGAGGCGTCGAAGGGGACCGCGCGCACCGCTGACTCGCCGCAGGCGGCGAGCGAGCCGAGCGCCAGGGCGGCGAGCAGCGCCGCGGGCCGCGGCCTCAGAGCTCGACGACCGTGCACGTCGTGGTGCGGGTGATCCCGGGGACCTCGAGGACGTGGGCGATGACCCCCCGACCGAGCTCCTGCACGGACGGTGCCTGCACCTGCACGATGACGTCGTAGGGCCCGGCCACGTCGTCGGCGCTCTCGACCCCGTCCAGCTCGCGGACCGCCCGGGTGACGCTCGCGGAGAGCCCGACCTCGGTCTGGACGAGCATGTATGCCTTGACCACCGTGCTTCCTCCTGCTCGGGACCGGTTGGTGGGGAGGCTACCGTGCGGGGGTGGAGAGCACGGGTGACGGTGGCGCACGGACGGTCGGCGAGGTGGGGGAGCGCGGCATCCTCACCGAGGTCTTCGGCGTGCTGGCCGAGCACGGTGCGGGCGCGGACGGCCTGCTCGTGGGTCCCGGGGACGACACCGCGCACCTGCGGGTCCGCTCCGGGGCGGTGCTCGCGACGACCGACACGATGGTGCGGGGCCAGGACTGGCTGGACGAGTGGTCGACCGGGGAGGACGTGGGCCACAAGATCGTCACCCAGAACCTCGCCGACCTCGCCTCGATGGGCGGCCGCGGGACCGGGGTGCTCATCACCCTGCTCTGCGAGCCGGAGCTGCCCCTGGCGTGGTGCCGCGACCTCACGACCGGGCTGGCCCGCGCGTGCGCGCGGGCCGGGGTGCCCGTCGTCGGCGGCGACCTGAGCGCGGCCGGTCCCGGCGTGGTCGCGGTCTCGGTGACCGCCCTCGGGGAGCTGGGCGAGGGCATACCGGCGGCGGTGCTGCGCAGCGGCGCCCGGCCCGGGGACGTCCTCGCCGTCTCCGGGCCGCTGGGCCGCTCCGGGGCCGGGCTCGGGCAGCTCCGGGCGGGGCGACGCGCAGGGCGCTGGGTCGACCACCACCGCCGGCCGTGGGTGGACCTGGAGCAGGGCCCGGTTGCGGCCCGTGTGGGCGCCACGGCGATGATCGACGTCTCCGACGGGCTGGGCCGCGACGGGGCCCGGGTGGCGCGCGCCAGCGGGGTCGACCTCGTCCTCGACGAGGCGGCGGTGGCGGGGCTCGCCGGTCGGCTCGCGCCCGAGGTGGGGGAGCAGGACGCGCTGCGGGCCGTGCTCGGCGGCGGCGAGGAGCACGAGCTGCTCGCGACCTTCCCGCCCGGACGCGTGCCGGCCGGCTGGGTCGTCCTCGGCCGGGTCGAGGCCGCGCAGGAGGAGCCGGGAGTGCGCCTGGGGGAGCAGGAGCTCGACCCCTCGGGCGGGGGCTGGGACCACTTCGGCGGCTGACCGCCCGGGTCGGGCCGGCCGCGGACACAGCAGAGCCGGCGCGCCCCGGAGGGTCGGCGCCGGCTCGGTCCTGCCGTCAGCGGGAGGTCAGCGGGTGACCTTGCCCGCCTTGAGGCAGGAGGTGCAGACGTTGAGCCGCTTGGAGGTCCCGCCCATGGTGGTGCGGACGCGCTGGATGTTGGGGTTCCAGCGGCGCTTGGTGCGGCGGTGCGAGTGCGAGATGCTGTGACCGAAGCTCGGTCCCTTGCCGCAGACGTCGCAAGTGGCAGCCACGGTGTTCTCCTGAAGGTCGTCCGGTGAAAGGTCTCGGGCCCGCAGCGCCGGGGCGCGGGCAACCGGTCCAGCGTACCGGACGGCCTTCGCGCCGCCCAAATCATCGACCTCGTCCCTCCGACAGGCCGGTCCGCGGCCCAGGGTATGCCTGTGGGGCCGCTCCGGGGTGAGGGTGCCGGGCACTAGGTTGGTGCCGTGCCCGGACCCGTGCTCGACCTCGTGACCGCCCGCCGGTGGGCGATCACGGCGCGGCTCTCGCTCGCGGCGGCCCGGGAGCAGATCGACGCGCTCAACGTCTTCCCGGTCGCGGACGGCGACACCGGCACCAACATGTACCGCACCCTCGACGGAGCCCTCGATCACGTGCGGGTCCAGTTCGAGAGCGGCGGCGGCACCGACCGGCTCCGGGAGGGGCTGGCCCTCATCGCCCGGGGCATGCTCCTGGCGGCGCGGGGCAACTCGGGCGTCATCCTGGCCCAGCTCACCCGGGGCCTCGCCGACGCCGTGGCGCCCGACGTGGAGGAGGCCGGCCCCGACGAGGTCGCCACGGCCTTCGAGTCGGCCGCCCGCAGCGCCTGGGACGCGCTCGCCGCGCCGGTGGAGGGCACGATCCTCACCGTCGCCCGCGCGGCCGCCGACGGGGCGCGCGCCGCCGTCGACGAGGGAGCCACCGAGGTCCTCACGGTGGTCGACGCCGCGCTCGCCGCGGCCCAGGAGGCTCTGGCGCGCACCCCCGACCAGCTCCCCGAGCTGCGCGACGCCGGCGTGGTCGACGCCGGTGGCGCGGGGCTGGTGCTCGTCGTCGAGGCGCTGCACGCCGTCCTGGCCGAGCGCCCGGTGGGCGCCGACGGGGAGGTGCCGCCGTGGTGGTCCGCGGCCCCGGTCCGCCCGCGGGCCGACGCCACGGGCTCGGAGGAGCAGGCCGTGGAGGTGATGTTCCTCCTGCGGGACAGCGACCCGGAGCGGGCCGAGCGGCTGCGGGCCCACCTGACCCACCTCGGCGACTCCGTCGTCGTGGCCGGCGGGCCGCAGGAGTTCCAGGTGCACGTGCACCTCGAGGAGGAGGACACCGCGGCCGCCATCGAGGCCGGAGGGCTGGCGGGCACCGTGAGCGAGGTGCGCCAGACCTCCCTGACCGGCGACCACGAGGGGGTCGCCCGGGGATCCGGGACCTCGCCCCTGCCGCGCGGCATCGGCGTCGTCTCCTGCGTGCTCGGGGCCGGCGTCGAGGAGCTCATGGCCGCCGCAGGGGCCGTGCTCGTGCCCAGCGGCCCGCGGCAGCGCGCCGCCGCGGGCGAGGTGCTCGCCGCGGTGCGCGCCTGCGACGGGGCAGCCGTCGTCGTCCTGCCCAACGACCACGACATGGTGATGGTCGCCCGGGCGGCGGCCGCCGAGGCGCGGCGCGAGGGGCTGGAGGTCGAGGTCGTCCCGACCCGCACGCTCCTCGAGGGGATGGCGGCGCTCGCGGTGCTCGACCCGGACGGGCGGCCGGACCAGGTCGCCTCGGCGATGGGCTCGGCGGCGTCCGCGGTGCACGGTGGCGCCCTCACGCGGGCCGACCGCGGAGCCGACACCCCGGCCGGACCGTGCCGCCCCGGCCAGTGGCTGGGGATCGTGGACCACGGGATCGTCGCCGTCGAGGACGACCTCGGGCCCGCGGCGAGCTCGGTGCTCGACCAGATGTGGCACCCGGGGGTCGAGCTGCTCACGGTGCTGCTCGGCGAGGACGCCGACGACGACGTGCGCAGGACCCTGGAGCGGGCGGTCGAGGAGCAGCGGTCCGGCACCGAGGTCGAGACGAACGTGCTGGACGGGGGGCAGCCCACCTATACCGTCCTGCTCGGGGTCGAGTGATGGCGGGCACGGGGCGGGCGCACCTGCGGTCCGTCGGCGAGGGCGAGGGCAACCCGCTCGACTTCGGGCTGCGGGACCTCGTCGGTGGGAGCGCGCAGACGCTTCAGCGGACGCGCGGCATCCGCACCGTGGGCCAGCTGCTCGACTGGCTGCCCCGCACCTACCTCGACCCGACCCGACCCACCGCCTTCCGCGACCTGCCGCACGGCGAGGACGTCGTGGTCGTCGGCACGGTCCGCTCCGCGACGACCCACCAGATGCGCAACCGCCGCGGCCGCCGGCTCGTCGTCGACGTCGCCGACGACGCGGGAGGGGTTATCCAGCTGACCTTCTTCAAGCCCTACGGCCACCAGGACCGGCTGCGCCCGGGGGTGCGGGTGGTCTGCTCGGGCCAGATCGGGGTGTGGCGGGACACGCTGCAGCTGACCCACCCGGACTACGCCACGCTCTCCGAGAGCGGGGAGGGCGCCGCCCAGTGGCTGCTCGACGGGCTGGTGCCGGTCTACACCGCGACCAAGGGCCTGTCACCCATCGTGCACGGGCAGTGCCTGGAGCTCGTCTTCCACGCCCTCGACGAGCTCCCCGACCCGGTGCCGCGCGACGTGCGCACCCAGGTCGGCCTGCCCGGGCTGCTCGAGGCATACCGGCTGGTCCACCGCCCCCGGGCCGAGGCGGACCACCGCAAGGGGCACTGGCGGCTGAAGTTCGGCGAGGCCTTCACGGTCCAGGCGCAGCTCGCGCGAGTGCGTCGCTCCAGCGAGGCGGTGCCCGCCCGTCCCCGGGTCCCGGCGGACCAGGGCCTGGGCCACCAGCTGCGGCAGCGGCTGCCGTTCGAGCTCACCGAGGGTCAGGAGGAGGTCCTCGCCGAGCTGCTCGCCGACCTGGGCCGGGAGGTGCCGATGCACCGCCTGCTCCAGGGCGAGGTGGGCTCCGGCAAGACGGTGCTCGCGCTGCTGGCCATGCTCGCCGTCGCCGACTCCGGCGGCCAGGCCGCGCTGCTCGCGCCCACCGAGGTGCTCGCGGCGCAGCACCACCGCTCGATGACCCAGCTGCTCGGGCCGATCGCCGAGGCCGGTCTGCTCGGGGGGCTCGCCGACGGCACCCGGCTGGCGCTGCTCACCGGGAGCCAGTCGGCCGCCGAGCGCCGGCAGGCGCTGCTGGCCGCGGCCTCGGGGGAGGCCGGCATCGTCGTGGGCACCCACGCGCTCATCCAGCAGCACGTGCAGTTCGCCGACCTCGGGATGGTCGTCGTCGACGAGCAGCACCGCTTCGGGGTCGAGCAGCGCGACGCCCTGCGGGCCAAGGCGCCGGGCGGCACGGCGCCGCACGTGTTGGTCATGACGGCCACGCCGATCCCGCGCACCGTGGCGATGACCGTCTACGGCGACATGGAGATCTCCACGCTGCGCGAGCTGCCGGGCGGGCGGCGCCCGATCAGCAGCTTCGTCGTCGACGGCCAGCGACCCGCCTGGGTGCGACGCACCTGGGAGCGGGTCGCCGAGGAGGTCCGGGGCGGGGGCCAGGTGTATGTCGTCTGTCCCCGGATCGGTGACGTCGAGGACCCCGACCTGCCGGGTGCGGGCGGCGACGGGCCCGGCCTGCCTCTGGGCGGGGAGGCGGGCGCCGGGGAGGACGGCGACGACGGCGCGGACTTGCTCGGTGCGCTCGAGCCGGTCGAGGGGGCGGGCGGCCCGCCGGGGCTGCACGGCGTCCACCAAGTGGCCCGGTGCCTGCGCGAGCTGCCCGCGACGCGCGACCTGCGGATCGAGGTGCTGCACGGGCGGATGCCTGCCGAGGACAAGGACGCGGTCATGCAGGCCTTCGCCGCCGGACGGGTCGAGGTGCTCGTCTCGACCACCGTCATCGAGGTCGGGGTCGACGTCCCCGGGGCCACGACGATGGTGCTGCTCGACGCGGACCGGTTCGGCATCTCCCAGCTGCACCAGCTGCGCGGCCGGGTCGGTCGCGGCGGGAAGCCCGGGCTGGCCCTGCTCGTCACCCAGGGCGAGGGGGTGGACCCGGCCGCCATGGAGCGCTTGGAGCAGGTGGCGGCGACCACCGACGGCTTCGAGCTGGCCCGGCTCGACCTGGAGGGCCGGCGCGAGGGCGACGTGCTCGGCGCCAGCCAGAGCGGCGGCCGCAGCGGACTGCGCTTCCTGCGCCTCGCCCGGGACGAGGAGCTCATCGTGCAGGCGCACGAGGCGGCCTGGCGGACGGTGGGCTCCGACCCGGACCTGGCGCGCCACCCCGAGCTGGCCGACGCCCTGACCCGCCTCGACGCGACCAGCGCCGCCTTCCTGGAGCGGGGCTGAGCCGATGACGAGGATCATCGCCGGGAGCGCCGGCGGGCGCACCGTGCATACCCCCCGCGGCGCCGGGACGAGGCCGACGACCGACCGGGTGCGGGAGGCGATGTTCTCCCGGATCGAGTCCCTCCTCGACCTCGACGGCTGCTCCGTGCTCGACCTGTATGCCGGCTCCGGCGCCCTCGGGCTCGAGGCGGCCTCGCGGGGAGCAGCGCACGTGCTCGCCGTGGAACGGCACCGGGCCACGGCGGGCCTCGTCGGGCGCAGCGCGCAGGACCTGGGCCTACCCGGCGTCGAGGTGGTCGTGGGGCAGGTCGGGCCGGTGCTGGAGGCCGGGCCCGGCGGGCACACCTACCACCTCGCGCTGCTCGACCCGCCCTACCCGCTGGACGAGGCCGGGCTGGCCGAGGTGCTGCACTCCCTGGTCTCCCGGGGCTGGCTCGACCCGGACGCGCTCGTGGTGGTGGAGCGCAGCGCTCGCTCGCCCCGGCCGGACTGGCCACCGGGCCTGCGCCACCTCGACACCCGGCGCTACGGCGAGACCGCGGTGCACCTCGGCGAGCCGGCCGCCTCGCCGGGCGGCTGACCGGACCGCCTGAGAGGATCGCGGGATGAGCGACTACACCATCCCGCGCCCGGTGTCCGGCGACGTCGTCGAGCTGATCCTCGACGACCACCGGCTCTTCGAGGCGCTCATGCGCGACCTGCGCGACAGCAGCGCCGACCGGGCTGCTGCGCGGTCGGCCTTCGCGAGCGTGCTCATCGCCCACGGCGAGGCGGAGGAGGAGAAGGTCTACCCCCGCCTGCGGCGCAAGGACGCCATCGACGCGCACGAGGCCGAGCACGGTGAGGAGGAGCACGCCGAGATCAACCAGGCCCTGCTCGACCTGCTCGAGTGCGCCGGCACCGACACGCAGAAGTTCGACGACGCGGTGGAGGCGATGAACGAGGTGCTGCAGCACCACCTCACCGAGGAGGAGCTGACGATCCTCAACCCGGCCCGCGAGGACGTCAGCGAGCAGGACCGCCGCGACCTGGGCGCGGCCTTCCTCGAGGTCCGCGGCCGTCACCTCGACGAGGGCGTCACCGTGGACACGGTCCGCGCCCTGGTGGAGGAGGCCCGCGAGGACGGGCTGCTGGACGACGAGGGCTGACGCCGGCCCGGTAGGGTCCGTGGCATGTCGACCCGCCGCTGCGTCTGCCCCGGCTCCTTCGACCCGGTGACCCTGGGCCACGTCGACATCGTGACCCGCGCCGCCGCGCTCTACGACGAGGTCGTGGTGGCCGTGCTGCACAACCCCGCCAAGCAGGGCACCTTCGCCGTGCCCCGGCGGATGGAGCTGGTCACCGCCTCGCTGCCGCCCGAGGTGGCGGACAGGGTGCGGGTCGAGGCGTATGCCGAGCGCCTGCTCGTCGACGTCTGCCAGGAGGTCGGTGCGCAGGCGGTCGTCAAGGGGCTGCGGGGCGGCACCGACTTCGCCTACGAGCTGCCGATGGCGCTCATGAACCGGCACCTCACGGGGGTCGAGACGGTCTTCCTGCCCGGGGACCCGGCGCTGGAGCACGTCTCGAGCTCGCTGGTCAAGGAGGTCCACCGGCTCGGCGGCGACGTCTCCGCGCTCGTCCCCGCGCCGGTGCTGAAGGCGCTGCGGCAGATTTGAGTGGCCCGCACCCGCTCCGGTAGTCTGGTGCGTCGGTTTGTGTCCCTTCCATGCTCGCCGTGGACGAGGGCCGGACCCGATCAGCAGGTCAGACCAAACGTGAGGGATTGTTGCCATGGCTGCCCAGCAGACGGAGCGCGACTGGGTGTTCGACACCCGGGAGCTGGTCCGCCGGCCCGGCACCATGCGCGAGCTCTCGCGCGAGGTGACCACGACGGAGCCCCTGGGCACCGACGTCGTCGCGGTCCCTGCCGGACGCCCCGTCCGGCTGGAGCTGCGGATGGAGTCGGTGGTCGAGGGAATCCTGGTGACGGGGACGGCGCAGGCCACGGCGAGAGGGGAGTGCGTGCGCTGCCTGGATGAGATCGTCGACGAGCTCGAGGTCCCGTTCCAGGAGCTGTATGCCTACCCCGACCGCGCGGCGCACCACCAGGAGGTGGGCAGCCGCTCGGTCGGTGACCAGGACACGGACGACGAGGACGAGCAGCGCACGCTCGACGGAGACCTCATGGACCTCGAAGAGGTCGTGCGGGACGCCGTCGTGACCGAGCTGCCCTTCCAACCGGTGTGCCGGGACGACTGTCCGGGACTGTGCTCCGAGTGCGGGGCACGCCTGGCGGACGACCCGGGGCACGCGCACGACGTGATCGACCCCCGGTGGTCGGCGCTGGCCGCGATGGCCACGCCGGCCGACGACGACGAGAAGAGGACCTGACGTGGCCGTTCCCAAGCGGAAGATGTCCCGTTCCAACACCCGGCACCGCCGCTCCCAGTGGAAGGCTGCGCCGATCGCGCTGACCACCTGCCCGCAGTGCCAGGCCGTGGCGACCCCGCACCAGGCGTGCCCCAGCTGCGGCTCCTACGGCGGCCGCCACTACGCCGCCGCCGAGCGCACCGAGCACCAGGGCTGACCCCGGGGCACCGGCGTGCGTCCCGTCTCCGAGCTGGCCGACCGCCTCGCCGAGGTGGTCGGTGAGGCGTGCGACGAGGCGCTGCTGCTGCGTGCCCTGACGCACCGGTCGTTCTCCTACGAGAACGACGGGCAGCCGCACAACGAGCGGCTGGAGTTCCTCGGTGACTCCGTGCTGGGGGTCGTGGTCACCGACGCGCTCTACCGCACCCACCCCGACCTCACCGAGGGTCAGCTGGCCAAGCTGCGCGCGGCCGTCGTGAACTCGCGCGCGCTCGCCGAGGTCGCCCGGGTCGCCGAGCTCGGCGACTTCGTGCTGCTCGGCAAGGGGGAGGAGGCCACCGGTGGCCGGGACAAGGACTCGATCCTCGCCGACACCACCGAAGCCGTCATCGGCTGCGTCTACCTGTCCTCGGGGCTGCCCGCCGCCTCCACCTACGTGCACCACGTGCTGGACCCGCTGATGCGGCGCAGCGCCGGCCTCGGGGCCGCGCTGGACTGGAAGACCAGCCTGCAAGAGGTCGCCTCTGCCGGTGACCTCGGCCAGCCGCAGTACCTCGTGGACGCGGAGGGGCCGGACCACAGCAAGACGTTCACCGCCCGCGCGGTCGTGGCCGACGAGGTCGTCGGGACCGGGGTGGGGCGGTCCAAGAAGCTGGCCGAGCAGCAGGCCGCCGAGCAGGGCTGGCAGCTGCTCACCGAGCGCGCCGCCCAGGTGGTCTCGACCGAGCCCACCGTGGAGGCCGCCACCGGCGACGGGCCCGGCTGAGCGCGTGCCGGAGCTCCCGGAGGTCGAGGTCGTCCGTCGTGGCCTCGAGACCCACGTCGTGGGTCGGCACATCCGTGCCGCCCGGCTGACCGGCGCCCGGGTCGCGCGCCGCCACGTGGCGGGACCGGCCGACCTGGCCGCGCGGCTGGCCGACGCGCAGGTGCTCGCCGCGGACCGGAGGGGGAAGTACCTCTGGCTGGTGCTGCAGCCACCGGCCGACGACCCCCAGGCGCTCGTCGTGCACCTCGGGATGAGCGGCCAGCTCCTCGTCGAGGACGCCGGCGCACCGCCGGAGAAGCACCTGCACGCCACCCTGGACTTCCACGACGACGGGCCCCAGCTGCGCTTCGTCGACCAGCGCACCTTCGGCGGGTTGGCCCTCACCCCGCTCCAGCCCGACCGGAGCGGGGACGGGCACGGGCACGGCATACCGGAGCCGGTGCTGCACATCGCGCCCGACCCGCTCGAGGAGTCCTTCGACCGGGCCGCCGTGGTGCGGCGGATGAAGGGCAAGGACGTCGCGCTCAAGCGGGTGCTGCTGGACCAGGGGGTGGTGAGCGGGATCGGCAACATCTACGCCGACGAGGCGCTGTGGCGCGCCCAGGTCCACGGGCGGCGGCTGACGTCGGGCCTCACCAAGCCCGCGCTCGGGCGGGTGCTCGACCACGCCGCGGACGTCATGCGGGACGCGCTCGGGCAGGGTGGCACCAGCTTCGACGCGCTCTACGTCAACGTCAACGGGGCGAGCGGCTACTTCGACCGGTCGCTGGAGGCCTACGGGCAGACCGGACGCCCGTGCCGGCGGTGCGGGGCGGCGATCCGGCGCGAGGAGTTCATGAACCGCAGCTCGCACTTCTGCCCCCGCTGCCAGCCGGCGCCGCGGGCGCGGCGGGGCTGAGCCGCCTCAGCGCTCGTCGTCCTCCGGGTTGGGCGGGGCAGGGGGCAGCTGGTCGCGCCACCTCTTGCGCGGCTTCTCCGGGCGGTCACCCTCCACCGCCCGGCGGGCGAGCTCCTGGCGATGGGCGCGCTCCTTGCCCGAGTCGACGAAGAGGCGGAGCGCGCGACCGACGAGGTCGATCACGTGGACCGGGGTCCACTGCCGCAGCGGCACGCGCTCGCCGCGCGGGGTGGCCGCGCGGCCCAGGAGGGCCAGCAGCAGGACGGCGACGAGCGCGAAGACGGCGAGCTCGACCATCACGTCACCGCGGCGGTGGTCTGCAGCGGCTCTTCCTCCTGCGGGTAGCGGACGCCGAGCTCGCGCCGCGCGCTCTCCAGGATCGTCATGATCGCGACGGTGTCCGCGTGCGGTACGAGCGGCGACTCCAGCAGGCCCTCGGCGAGGCAGCGGTGGAACTCCTCCACCTCGTGCTCGTAGCCGCGGCGGTCGCCGCCGCTCACCAGCTCCTCGTGCTCGCCGCGGCGGACGGTGAACGAGGTCGGGTTGTTGAGGGGGCCGTGGAGCTGGAGCGAGCCCTCCGTGCCCCGCACGATCGTCTCGGTGCTGCCGTGCGAGAGCGAGTCCGTGAGGACCTGCACCACCGCGCCCTCCTCGGTCATCCACTGCAGCGACACCAGGGCGTCGGCGCCGGTCGCGACCCGGGAGCCCAGCACGTGCAGGTGGGTGGGGTGGCCGACCAGCAGGTGGGCCAGGGTCACCGGGTAGATCCCGAGGTCGAGCAGCGCCCCGCCCCCGTTGTCCAGGTCGAAGAGGCGGTGCGACTCGTCGTACTCGAAGGGCACCGGGAAGGCGGCGTGGAAGCTGCGGACCGTCCCGATGTCGCCGCCGCGCACCCGGGCGAGGGCGTCCAGGACGATCGGCTGGCACCGGGTCCACATGGCCTCGACCGCGAGGACCCCTGCCTCGCGCGCGGCCTCGAGCACCTCCTCGGTGTCGCGGACGGTCAGCGTCGTCGGCTTCTCGACGAGCACGTGCTTGCCGGCCTCGATGCAGGCCAGCGCCTGGTCCCGGTGGAAGGGATGGGTCGAGGAGATGTAGACCGCGTCGACCTCGGGGTCGGCCATGAGCTCGTCGTAGCTGCCGTAGGCGCGGGGGATGCCGAACTCGTCGGCGAAGGCCCTGGCCCGCCCGCCGTCCCGGGCCGCCACGGCGACCACCTCACCCCCGTCGACGGCGGCGATGGCCTGCGCCAGGGCCCGGGCGATGCCCCCGGCGGCGAGCAGCCCCCACCGGACGGGGCGGTCGGAGACCGGCGGATCGGCCGGCGGACGTGCGGTCGTCGACGGGTCGGTCATGGGTCCACCGTAGTCTCGGAGCCATGGAGCGCGCGCTGATCTTCGTCCGCGGCCGGGTCCAGGGTGTCGGTTTCCGCTGGTGGACCCGGGCCCGGGCGCTCGAGCTGGACCTCGTCGGGCACGCCCGGAACCTGCCGGACGGACGGGTCGAGGTGAACGCCCAGGGCGGGCGCGCCGCGATCGACTCGCTCGTCGGGCTGCTGCAGGAGGACCCCTCGACCCACAGCCGTCCCGGGAACGTCACCGGCGTAGCGGTCCAGTGGCACGACGTCCGCGAGGGGCTCTCCGGCTTCGTCGAGCGCTGACCGCCCGCACGGTTTGCGCCGACCGCCCGCACGGTTTGCGCCGACCGGCCGCACGGTTTGCGCCGACCGGCCGCACGGTTTGCGCCGACCGGCCGCACGGTTTGCGCCGACCGGCCGCGCGGCGGCACGGGTCCGGCATACCTCGCCAGTATGGTGACCGGGAGCCGACGAGCCCGACCCGACCGCGGAAGAGCGCCAGATGTACGTGAAGAGCCTGACCCTCAAGGGCTTCAAGTCGTTCGCCTCGACGACGAGCATGCGCCTGGAGCCGGGCATCACCTGCATCGTGGGTCCCAACGGCTCGGGCAAGTCCAACGTCGTCGACGCGCTGGCGTGGGTGATGGGGGAGCAGGGGGCCAAGAGCCTGCGCGGCGGCAAGATGGAGGACGTCATCTTCGCCGGCACCTCGGGCCGCCAGCCGCTGGGCCGCGCCGAGGTCTCGCTGACCATCGACAACACCGACGGCGCGCTGCCCATCGACTACAGCGAGGTGACGATCACCCGCACGATGTTCCGCACCGGGGGGTCGGAGTATGCCATCAACGGCACCTCGTGCCGACTGCTCGACGTGCAGGAGCTGCTCTCCGACTCCGGCATCGGGCGGGAGATGCACGTCATCGTCGGGCAGGGCCAGCTCGACCAGGTGCTGCGCGCCACGCCCGAGGAGCGCCGCGGCTTCATCGAGGAGGCCGCCGGGGTCCTCAAGCACCGCAAGCGCAAGGAGCGCGCGCTGCGCAAGCTGGACACGATGGAGGGCAACCTCACCCGGCTCACCGACCTCACCACCGAGATCCGACGCCAGCTCGGTCCGCTCGGGCGGCAGGCGGAGACGGCGCGCCGGGCCGCGACGATCCAGGCCGAGGTCCGGGACGCGCGGCTGCGGATCCTCGCCGACGACCTCGTGCAGCTCACCAGCGCGCTGGAGGCCGAGCTCGCCGACGAGCAGGCGCTCCTCGAGCGCCGCACCCGGGTGCAGGAGGCGGCGCGGGTCGCCGAGGCCCGGGTCGCCGAGCTCGAGCAGGAGCGGGCCGCGGGCGCGCCGGCCCTCACCGCGGTCCAGGACCGGTGGTATGCCCTCTCCTCCCTGGTGGAGCGGGTCCGCGCGCTGGGTGACCTGGCCGCCGAGCGGACCCGACTGCTCGGCGCCGAGGCCGAGGAGCTCGCCGCCGAGGAGAGCGGCCGGTCCCGCCGGGGTCGCGACCCCGAGGAGCTGCGCGCCCAGGCCGCCCGGGTGCGGGCTGAGGAGGCCGAGCTGCAGACCCGCGTCGCCGAGCTCGCCACCGCCCTCGCCGACGCCGAGGGGGAGCGGGCCGGTGCCGAGGAGGCGCACGCCCAGGAGCAGGCACGGTTGCAGCGCCTCGCCCGCGCGGCGGCGGACCGGCGCGAGGGTCTGGCCCGGCTGTCCGGGCAGGTGGCCGCCCGCCGTTCCCGGCTGGAGGCGGGCGAGGACGAGGTCACCCGGCTGCAGGAGGTCGCCGCCGCCGTCGTGGGGCGCGCGGAGAAGGCGGAGCGGGACTACGCCGGGCTCGAGGGCACGGTGCTGGACGTCGAGCAGGGCGAGGAGGGCCTCGACGACCACTACGAGGCCGCGGAGGCGCGGCGCGCCGAGTCGCTCGAGGAGGTCGAGCGGCTCACCGAGGAGCTGCGGACGGCACAGGCCGAGCAGGCGCGGTGGGAGGCCCGGGTGGAGGCGCTGTCGCTGAGCCTGCGGCGCACCGACGGGGCCAGCGCCCTCCTGTCGGCCGAGGCCGTCGGCGGCGTGACCGGCACGCTCACCGACCACGTGGTGGTCGAGCCCGGACGGGAGGCCGCGGTCGCGGCGGCACTCGGCTGGGCCGGGGAGGCGCTCGTGGCCGAGGGGCTGGGCCCGGCGCAGCAGGCGCTCGCCTGGCTGCGGGACCAGGAGCAGGGGCAGGCCGGGCTCGTGGTGCCCGAGCTGCTCGCCGGTGACGAGGGCGAGGCTCGCGCGGGCTGGCCCGAGCTGCCCGGGTATGCCGTCTGGGCCGCGGACATGGTGCGGGCCAAGGGGGGTGACGAGCCGCTGCGCCGGGCCGTCAGCGGGCTGCTGGAGCGGGTCGCGCTCGTGGACGAGGTTGACGACGCCGCGCTGCTGGTACAGGCCCTGCCCGGGGTCACCGTGGTCACCGGGGCGGGCGACGTCTACGGGCCGGGGTGGGTGCGTGGCGGCTCGTCCGCCGCCCCGAGCCTGCTGGAGCTCACCTCGGCCCTGGAGGAGGCGCAGGAGGGGGTGCGCGAGGCCACCTCCCGCGCCGAGCGGGCCACCTTCGCGCTCGGCTCCGCCCGGGACGACCTCGAGGGGGCCCAGCGGGCCGCCGACGAGGCCCTCGACGCGCTGCACGACTCGGACGCGCGGATGACGGCGGTGGCCGAGCAGCTCTCCCAGCTCGGCCAGACCATGCGCACCGCCCGGGCCGAGCACGAGCGGGCGACCACCGCCATCGGCACCGCCGAGGAGTCCATGGCCGCCACCCGTGCCGAGCTCGCCGAGCTGGAGGCGCGCCTGGCCGACGCCGAGGACCTCGCGAGCCAGGAGGGCACGGAGGAGCCGGACACCGGCGACCGGGAGCGGCTGGCCGAGGCCGCGGCCCGGGCTCGCACCCTGGAGACCGAGGCACGGCTGGCGCTGCGCACCCAGGAGGAGCGGGTGACCGCGCTCGCCGGCCGGGCCGACAGCCTGGAGTCCGCGGCCGACGGCGAGCTCGCCGCCCGCCGGCAGGCCGCGCAGCGTCGCGAGCGCCGGGCGCGTGAGCGGACCACCGCCGAGGCGGTCCGCGTCGGGGCGTCCTACGTGCTGGTGCGGGCGCAGGAGGCCCTGGAGCGTGCCACGCAGGAGCGGGCCCGTGGCCAGGCCGAGCAGGCCGAGCGGGACCAGGCGCTCGCGGCGGCGCGGCAGAGGGCCCGGGAGCTCGCCGACGACCTGCGCGACCTCACCGACTCGGTGCACGCCGACGAGATCGCCCGCGCCGAGCAGCGGCTGCGCATCGAGGCCCTCCAGGCCCGTTCCCTGGACGAGCTCGGGGTGGACCCCCAGACGCTCGTGGAGGAGTACGGCCCGCACCTGCCGGTGCCGCACATCCCCGGCCCGGACGACCCGGCCCCGGAGGACGGCGAGGCACCCGAGCCGCAGCCCTTCGTCCGCGAGGTCCAGGACAAGCGGCTGCGCAAGGCCGAGCGCGCGCTCACCCAGCTCGGCAAGGTCAACCCCCTCGCGCTGGAGGAGTTCGCGGCGCTGGAGGAACGGCATACCTTCCTCACCGAGCAGGTCGAGGACCTGCGCCGGAGCAAGGCGGACCTGCTGGAGATCGTCCGCTCGGTCGACGAGCGGGTCGAGCGGGTGTTCACCGAGGCCTTCCACGACACCGCGGAGCAGTTCGAGCGGGTCTTCTCCCGCCTCTTCCCGGGCGGTGAGGGCCGGATCACCCTGACCGACCCGGACGACATGCTCACCACCGGGATCGAGGTGGAGGCGCGGCCCCCCGGCAAGAAGATCAAGCGGCTCTCGCTGCTCTCCGGCGGGGAGCGGTCGTTGACGGCGGTGGCGCTGCTGGTCGCGATCTTCAAGGCGCGGCCGAGCCCGTTCTACATCATGGACGAGGTGGAGGCCGCGCTCGACGACACCAACCTGGGGCGGCTCATCACGCTCTTCGAGGAGCTGCGCGACTCCAGCCAGCTCATCGTCATCACCCACCAGAAGCGCACCATGGAGATCGCCGACGCGCTCTACGGCGTCTCGATGCGCGGCGACGGGGTGACCACCGTCGTCAGCCAGCGGATCAAGGACGTGGCCGCCGAGGGGGTCGAGCAGCCGACGCGCACTGCGGTCCCCGAGCCCGAGCCGTCACCCGCATGACCGTCGTCTTCGGCGGTGCCGAGTTCCCCGCCTACGTCATCGACGACGACACCCTGCGCGAGGAGCTGCTCGACGAGGACGAGACCCGCGAGTGGGTGCAGGAGACGCCGCAGGACCCGCACGCCGTCGCGCTGCTGCGCATGCTCGGCGAGCTCGACCGGGCGCTGGACGCCGGGCGGGACCGCATCCGCGAGCTGGAGGAGGGATCGCCGGCGTGGGCCCTGGCCGCGGTCCGGCTCGCCCATGTGCACCACTGGCGCGGCGAGTACGCGCAGGCGCACGCCCTGCTCGACGCCGCCCAGGAGGTGCTCGCCGGCGACGACGCACGGACCGCCCTGGTGCACCAGCACCGGGCCAAGGCGTTGCTCGACGAGGGCCGACCCGAAGAGGCGCACACGGCGGCCTCCCTGGCGCTGACCCTGCGCGAGGCCGCCGGTGACCCCGGCCTCGTCGCCTCCACCCGGCAGACGCTGCGCCGGATCGAGCAGGACCTGCACCCCTGAGCGCCTGACCCGACCGGCCGCACGGTCTGTGTCGACCGGCCGCACGGTCTGCGTCGTGTGATTCTCCTCACGTCCGGCGCGACACGCCCGCGACACGCCGCGCGGCACCATGGCGGGGAAGCACCCCTGGCCCCACACTGGTCACATGCTTGCACTCGTCCTGGCCATGCTGCTGTGTGTCGCTCTGGGCGCGGGGGTCGTGGGTTACGTCATGATCGAGGCGCGTCGTGAGGGTCGAGGGGAGTTCTGGACGCCCGAGGGCGAGGAGCTCATCGCGGGGGCACGCCGTCGCGGTGAGCAGGTGCGCAGCCGGGGCGAGCAGCTGGGCCGGTCGGCGGCCCAGCGCACCCAGGCGATGCGGGACCGTCGCCGCACGGCGTCCGCGTCCTCGGCGACGCAGGACGACGCCCCCGGGCAGTACCCCGCCGCCAGCTGACCCTCCTCAGGCGCGCAGGTGCCGGAGGTAGCGCTCGGGAGCCTCGAGGAACCGCCGGTAGTGGTCGACCATGTCGAGCCGGTCCCAGGACGTCTCGCGCATCCCCTGCTCGGAGCACTCGAGCACGACGGCTCCCGGCAGTGCGGCCAGCAGGGGTGAGTGCGTCGCCAGGAGCACCTGGGCACCGGGCTGCGCAGCGATCTCGACGAGCTCGGACAGCAGCCGCAGCTGCGCCTCGAAGGACAGACCGGCCTCGGGCTCGTCCCAGACGAAGAAGCCGTCGCCCTGGTAACGACGCGAGCTGAGAAGCTCGACGAAGGCCTCACCGTGCGAGAAGCGGTGGAAGTCGTGCCGAACGGTGTCCTGCAGGTAGCTGAACAGCCCGTGCATCGTCTCGGCGCGGACGAAGTAGCCCCACCGGGAGGCCCCGGGACCGCGCACCAGCCGCAGCCACTGACCGAGGTCGGACTCGGTCCTGCGCGTCTGGTGCATCGCCCCGGTGGAGCCACCCTCGGGATTGAGGCCGAAGGCCATCGCCACGGCCTCGAGGATCGTGGACTTGCCCGAGCCGTTCGCCCCCACCAGGACCGTGGCCGGCCCGAGGTCGAGCCCCTCGTCGAGCAGCTGGGCGACCGCGGGGATGGTCCGCGGCCAGGTCCGCGCGTCCGGCAGCGCGGCGCCAGGGTGCCGCTCGACCCGCCGGACGGGGACCGGGGCGAAGCTCGGCTCCTGGGCGGTCGGCATACCCGCACCGTATGCCCGGCCGCCGACAGGGTCCGCTCGGTGCGGGACCGGTCGAGGAGGTCTGAGAGACTGACGCCGTGGGACCGATCAACGAGCTCTGGGAGATCCTGACCCTCGTCACCGTCGTGGTGCTCGGGGGTCTCGCGCTGCTGGTGGCGCTGGTCCGTGGTCGCGGGGGCGACTCGGCCACGCTGCCGCGCACCGGCCCTCGGCCGGAGGAGGACACCGACGTCCTCACCGAGGAGCGTCCGGAGCCCGAGGTTGAGGTCGAGGACCGCGGCGGCGGGGTCGCGGTCGAGGAGCCCGAGGCCCCGACGCCCACGTTGGAGCGCCCCGACTCCGCCCGCGGCCGCCTGCAGCGGCTGCGCGCCCGGCTCGCCCGCTCCAACAACGCCATCGGCAACGCCCTGCTCGCGCTGCTGTCGCGCGGCGGCCTCAGCGAGCAGGACTGGGAGGACGTCGAGGACACCCTGCTGGCCTCCGACCTCGGGGTCGAGGCCACGCAGGAGCTGGTCGACTCGCTGCGGACGCAGGTCAAGGTCGACGGCACGAGCGACGCGGCGCAGGTCAAGCAGTGGCTCCACGACGACCTGCTCCGGCTGGTCGACCCCACCCTCGACCGGCGTATCACGGCCAGCCGCGAGGGTGAGCACCCCGCGGTCATCCTCGTCGT
The DNA here is from genome assembly GCF_001685415.1 of Serinicoccus hydrothermalis. Lineage (NCBI taxonomy): Bacteria > Bacillati > Actinomycetota > Actinomycetes > Micrococcales > Ornithinimicrobiaceae > Serinicoccus > Serinicoccus hydrothermalis. The sequence goes on from NZ_CP014989.1 coordinate 3,552,736, forward strand.
GGGGGTCAACGGCACCGGCAAGACGACGACCGTCGGCAAGCTGGGCCGCGTGCTCGTCGCCGAGGACAAGGACGTGCTCTTCGGCGCGGCCGACACCTTCCGGGCGGCTGCGGCCGACCAGCTCCAGACCTGGGGGGAGCGGGTGGGCGTGCCGACGGTCCGCTCGCACACCGAGGGCGCGGACCCGGCCTCGGTCGCCTACGACGCGGTCAAGGGCGGGGTGGAGGCCGAGGTGGACGTCGTGCTCGTCGACACCGCCGGCCGGCTGCATACCAAGCGCGGACTCATGGACGAGCTCGGCAAGATCAAGCGGGTGGTGGAGAAGGTCGCGCCGGTGGGCGAGGTGCTCCTCGTCCTCGACGCGACGACCGGGCAGAACGGCATGCGCCAGGCGGAGGAGTTCGCCAAGGAGGTCGCGATCACCGGCATCGTCCTCACCAAGATGGACGGCACCGCCAAGGGCGGCATTGTCGTCAACGTGCAGCGCAAGCTCGGTGTGCCGGTGAAGCTCATCGGGCTGGGGGAGGGGCCGGACGACCTGGCGCCCTTCGACCCGGAGGCCTTCGTCTCGGCGATCGTCGGCTGACCTCGCCCGAGGAGTCGTCGCCGACCCCTCGAATTCGACCTTGCAGATGTTCGCCATGGCGAACATTCCCAAGGTCGAATTCGGGGAGAGGGGCTCAGGGGCCGACGCGTCAGCCGTCCCGGGCGGTGCGGTCGAGGACGGCCGAGCTCGCTGGGTTGTTGCGTGGGTCGTCGGGGCTGCTGAGCGCCCAGCCGACCGCGGCGGTGCCCAGCCGGCCGAGCGGGTCGAGAACCGCCAGCGCCGGCCGCTCCAGACGTCGCAGCGGCTCGGGCGGGCGTAGCCCGAGCAGGTCGCGGGCATACCCGGGCAGCATCTGCACCGCGCCCGCGGCGAGCAGCCAGAAGCCGGGACGCGCCGCCCAGGGCAGCGGCGGCTCGGCCAGCAGGAAGCGGGCGACGTCGCGGGCCCCCTCGGTCGCCTTCAGCTCCGGCCGGTATGCCGTCAGCGACTCCTCGAGGTCCCGCACCGTCCGCGGTGGGTCGAGCACCCCGAGCTGGTCCGCGGCCCAGGCCGCCTGGTCGACGTAGCGGTCGGCCTCCGGCGCCGTCAGCGGAGTACGCGCGTAGTGCTGGTGGGCCACGAGGAAGCTGTTGATCTCGGCGACGTGCACCCAGCGGAGCAGGTGCGGGTCGGTCGCCGCGTAGGGCCGCCCGTCGCTCGCGGTGCCGACCACGGTGCGGTGCACCCGGTTGATCCGGTCTATCACCCGCTGCGCGGAGTCGACCGGCCCGTAGGTCGTCATCGCGATGAACTCGCTGGTGCGCTGCAGCCGGCCCCACGGGTCGCCGCGGTAGCCCGAGTGCTCGCCCACCCCCGCCATGGCGAGGGGGTGCAGCGCCTGGAGCAGCAGGGCGCGGATGCCACCGGCATACATCCCCGCGTGCCCGTGCACCCGGCAGATCGGGTCGTCCGGGGCGAACCTCCGCTCGCCGGGGGCCAGCCAGATCGCCTCTGCACGCGGTCCCGCGTCCGGCCCCGCGACCCGCTGCCGCAGCGCCTCCGCGAGGCGGTTGCGGGCCTGCTCGGCGAGTCGGGAGGATCGCACCGGCCCAGTATGCGCGGCGGCGCCGCCCGGTCGCGCGCCGGAGCGGACCCCGGCGGCGGACGGGCCGGCCTGACGCGGCACGTATCGTAGGGAGGGTGTTCACCAGTCTCTCCGACCGCCTGACGCAGACCTTCCGCAACCTCAAGCGCAAGGGCGCCGTCACCGAGTCCGACCTCAACTCCACCATCCGTGACATCCGGATGGCGCTGCTCGACGCCGACGTGGCGCTGCCCGTCGTCAAGGAGTTCACCGGCCGGATCCGGGAGCGGGGGCTGGGCGCCGAGGTGCACCAGGCGCTGAACCCGGCCCAGCAGATCGTCAAGATCGTCAACGAGGAGCTCGTCTCGATCCTCGGCGGGCAGACCCGGCGGCTCAACCTCGCCAAGAACCCGCCCACCGTCATCATGCTCGCGGGCCTGCAGGGCTCGGGAAAGACGACCTTCGCGGGCAAGCTCGGCCGCTGGCTGGCCGACCAGGGGCATACCCCGCTGCTCGTCGCGGCCGACCTGCAGCGCCCCAACGCGGTCACCCAGCTGGAAGTCGTCGGCGAGCGGGCCGGGGTCAAGGTCTACGCGCCCGAGCGCGGCAACATCTACGGCCACGACGCGACCCTGGAGTCGGGGGAGGGCACCCGCAGCTTCGGTGACCCGGTCGACGTCGCCGTGGACGGGGTCGAGGAGGCGCGCCGCCGCAGCCACGACGTCGTCATCATCGACACCGCAGGCCGGTTGGCCGTCGACGTCGACCTCATGCGCCAGGCGCACGACATCCGGATCGAGACCAGCGCCGACGAGGTCCTCTTCGTCATCGACGCCATGATCGGTCAGGCCGCCGTGGACACGGCCAAGGCCTTCGCCGACGGCGTGGGGATCACCGGCACGGTGCTGTCCAAGCTGGACGGCGACGCCCGCGGTGGTGCCGCGCTCTCCGTGGCCACCGTCACCGGCCAGCCGATCCTCTTCGCCTCCACCGGCGAGGGCGTCAAGGACATCGAGCTGTTCCACCCCGACCGCATGGCCTCGCGCATCCTCGACATGGGCGACGTGCTGACGCTCATCGAGCAGGCGGAGCAGGCCTTCGACCAGGCCCAGGCGAAGGAGATGACCCGCAAGTTCCTCACCGACGAGGACTTCACCTTCGACGACTTCCTGCAGCAGATGTCGGCGATCAAGAAGATGGGCTCGCTCAAGCAGATGCTCGGCATGATGCCGGGGATGCAGGGGATGAAGGCCCAGCTGGACTCCCTCGACGAGCGCGAGTTCGACCGGGTCGAGGCCATGGTCCGGTCGATGACGCCGCTGGAGCGCAACCACCCCAAGATCATCAACGGCTCGCGCCGGGCCCGCATCGCCCGCGGTTCCGGGGTCAGCACCGGCGAGGTCAACCAGCTCATCGAGCGCTTCGGCGAGGCGCAGAAGATGATGCGCCAGCTCAAGAAGGGCGGCGGCATGCCCGGTATGCCGGGGATGCCGGGCATGGGTGGCGCCGGCGGGGGCGGTGCCAGGAAGGGCAAGCAGCAGCAGCGCAAGAAGGGCAAGTCGGGCAACCCGGCCAAGCGGGCCCAGCAGGAGCGGGACGCCGTCGCCAAGGAGCAGGCGGCGCGGGAGCGGTCGTTCGAGAGCGCCTTCGGCGGTGGTGCGCTCGGGGCCGGTGAGGACGCCGAGGCTGGTCAGGACCTGTCCGGGCTCAAGCTGCCCAAGGGCTTCGAGAAGTACCTCGACGGCGGCAAGGGCTGACCGCGCCGTCGAGGTTCACCTGGGTGCGCTCAGCGACCGAGGAGGTCATCCGGTCGGGAGCAGCGCACCCGTTCGAAGCGTGAGAAGTCCGTGTCATAGCTGACGACGCCGGCGTTCGCCTCGAGAGCGATGGCGGCGAGGTGGGCGTCGCTGACCAGGTTGCCGCCGCTACCCACCTCGCTCAGGATCGACTCCATGAGGGTGAGGTGTGCCCCGCCGGGCTCGAGCATCCTCGCCCCGGGAGCGCCCAGCCAGGCACGCACGACCGCGATCGCCTGGCCAGGCTGGAGCGGGTGGGGGAACAGGCCCACCTTGGTCGACAGCCGGACGAAGGCGGTGAGCACCAGCCAGCTGAACCCGACCGTCTCACTACCGCTGAGGGCACCGTCCAACCACCGGCGGGACGCCTCGTGGTGTCGCGCCGACGGGTTGACGGCATAGAGGAGGACGTTGGCGTCGACGACCTTCACTGACCGGTCCTGACCTGCCTGATCAGTTCTTCGTCCTCGAGCTCGCCGCTGAGCTGCAGCGCGCGGTCGAGGTTCACCGTCGGCTCACCGAGGTCGTGCACCTGGGTGCGGAAGGGCGCGGGTGACTGGCGGCCGGTGCTCCCCGCGCGGATGGCGTCGTTCAGGGCCCGCTTGAAGGAGACCCCCCGGCGCAGCATCTCCTGCCGGATCAGGGACTCCGTGTCCGGGTCGAGCGTGACCGTGGTGCGCATCGTGACAGCATAGCATCACTCATGATGATGTCTGATGACACCTGAAGAACAGTGGTCTGTGGGTGCCGCGTGCCAGAGTGGAGCCATGACGGGGACACGCTGCACGATCATCCCGGGCTACCTGCTGGCCCGGATCGCCGAGGCCGAGCCGGAGCTGGCCCCCGCGGTCCAGTTCACGCTGCAGGACGCCCTGCACACGCGTGGACGGCGCGAGGTGGTCGCCACGCGCTGGCCCGGCGGGCAACCACCGGGGCAGGGCGGCTTCCTGCCCCCGACCATGCCGCTGCACCGCGAGCCGGCCGCCCCGGAGCAGGCCGGCCCTCCGCGGACCGTGGTGCCGGAGGGGGCCGCGCCGCGGCGCAGCGTCTACGACGCGGACGGCGCGACCACGCTTCCCGGACGCCTGGTGCGCGGCGAGGGCGACCCGGCCACCGAGGACGTCGCCGTGACCGAGGCCTACGACGGGCTGGGTGCGACGTGGGAGCTGCTGGCTCGTTCCTACGGCCGCGACTCGCTGGACGGCAACGGCTTGGTGCTGGTGGCCACCGTCCACTACGGGCAGGACTACGACAACGCCTTCTGGGACGGCCGGCAGATGGTCTTCGGCGACGGGGACGGGGTCTACTTCACCCGCTTCACCGCCAGCCTCGACGTCATCGCGCACGAGCTCGGCCACGGGCTCGTGCAGTACACCTCCGGGCTGACCTACGTCGGGCAGCCCGGGGCGCTCAACGAGTCCGTGTGCGACGTCATCGGCTCGCTCGTGCGGCAGCGCGTCCTGGGGCACGACGCGGGGTCCGCGGACTGGCTCATCGGGGCCGACCTGCTCACCGACCGGGTGCAGGGGGTGGCCCTGCGCTCCATGGCCGCGCCCGGCACCGCCTACGACGACCCGGCGCTCGGCGCCGACCCGCAGCCGGCGCACATGGACGACTACGTCGACCTGCCGCACGACGCGGACAACGACAACGGCGGGGTGCACATCAACTCCGGCATCCCCAACAAGGCCTTCCACCTCTTCGCGACCGAGCTGGGCGGACCGGCCTGGGAGCGCGCGGGGCAGGTGTGGTTCGACACCCTCGCCACCCGCGGCCGGATCGCCCGTGACGTCGACTTCGCGACCTTCGCCGCGGCCACCCTGGTGTCCGCGCGGGAGCGGTATGCCGACGCCCCCGAGGTCGTCGAGGCGCTGCTCGGGGCGTGGGACGGCGTCGGCATCGCGGTCTCGTGACGCCCCGCTTCACCCGGGAGGAGCTGCGGTCCCACCGCGGTGACGTCGTGCCGGACCTGCTGCCGGGCGAGGGTGAGGACCGCGACGTGCGCCTGCTCTTCGTCGGGATCAACCCCGGTCTGTGGACCGCGGCGACGCAGACCCACTTCGCCCACCCGGGCAACCGGTTCTACCCCGCGCTGGAGCGGGCCGGCGTCAGCGGGCGCCGGATCGACCCGGCCGCCGGGATGGACGACGCGGACCGCGAGCACCTGCTCGACCGGGGGATCGGGATCACCAACCTCGTCCCGCGGGCGACCGCGCGGGCCGACGAGCTGACCGCTGCGGAGCTGCGCGAGGGCGGGGACCGGCTGCGCGCCACCGTGCGCCGCGTCCGGCCGCGGGTCGTCGCGGTCGCCGGCATCACGGCATACCGCAGCGCCTTCGGGGTGCGCGGGGCGACGCCCGGCCGCCAGCCGGACGCGCTCGAGGGTGCCGAGCTGTGGGTGGTCCCCAACCCCAGCGGGCTCAACGCCCACGAGACGGTGGAGTCGCTGGCGCGCGCCTACGCCGAGCCGGCCCGGGCGGCCGGGGTCGTCTGAGACCGGCGGCGGACCGTCCGCGCCTGCCGATCTCAGGGGCCGGCGGGCCTCCGCGGCTTCCAGAGCTGCTCGCTCGCGACCGGGACGAAGCCCGCCCGCAGGAAGAAGCGCAGCGACCGGGCGTTGCCCGGGGTCACCGAGGCCAGGACCACCTCACCGGCCGGGCGTCGGCCGAGGATGCCGTCGAGCAGGGTGGCGGCGTGGCCGTCCTCGGCCTGGATGCCGACCTCCGGCAGGCCGCCGATCCCGCGGGACAGCGTGGCCAGCGAGGTGCTGTCCCGATCCGGCAGCCCGTAGACGTCGATCTCGGTGCGCCACTCGCCGGCGTGCGCGGCCCGGTCGGTGTCGGCGAGGTCGGGACGGGCGACGAGCGGCCCGCCGGTGCCGGTGCCGCGCCCCACGAGCAGCGCGTCGAGCACCCCGACCGGCCCCTCGCCGGCCAGCGTGGTGGCGATCCTCGGGTCGTGGGCCCCCCCGAAGCCGTGCACGCCGAGCGCCGCGAGCTCGCCGTCGGTGACGTCCTCGCCGACGACCATGACCGCGTGCCCGGTGAAGGCCACGGCGCCCTCGACCCCGTCGCGCCACGGCGCGGCACGGGAGAAGAGGCCGTCCGGCTCGGGGAAGCGGCCGTCGGCGGCGTCCCGCAGCATCGCGCCGAGGTCGACACGAGGCGCGCGCAGCGGCTCGCGGGAGGGCATACGGGCTGGCTCGGACACGAGGGGGAAGTCTACGACGCGACCCGGTCCCGCTACGGTGAAGACCGGTCGCGAGGAAGGCGAGGCGAGGCATGGACGCACCGGTGCTGCACGTGACGGGTCAGGTCCTGGTCGGGCCGGAGGAGGTGCTCGACGAGATCTGGGTGGTCGACGGCCGGGTCAGCCTCACCGCGCCAACGGGCGGCGACGTCCAGGAGGTGCGGGGGTATGCCCTGCCCGGCCTCGTGGACGCGCACTGCCACGTGGGGCTCGAGGCCCAGGGCGCGGTCGACGAGGCCCGCGCCGAGGAGCACGCGCTCGCCGAGCGGGACGCCGGCGCGCTCCTGCTGCGCGATGCGGGCAGCCCGGCCGACACGCGCTGGGTGCAGGAGCGGGAGGACCTCCCGCGGCTCATCCGGGCGGGCCGGCACATCGCGCGCACCCGGCGCTACATCAGGAACTTCGCCTGGGAGATCGAGCCCGAGGACCTCGTGGCCTACGTGCGCCAGGAGGCCCGCTCCGGCGACGGCTGGGTCAAGCTCGTGGGGGACTGGATCGACCGGGAGACCGGCGACCTGGGCACCTGCTGGCCGGTGGACGTGCTCACCGACGCGATCGCCGCGGCGCACGAGGAGGGTGCCCGGGTCACCGCGCACTGCTTCGGCGAGCAGTCGCTGGTCGACTTCGCCGCCGCCGGGACGGACTGCATCGAGCATGCGACCGGGCTGGTCGACGACACCATCGCCACCTTCGCCGCGCAGGGCATCGCGATCGTGCCCACGCTGGTCAACATCGACAACTTCCCAGGGTTCGCCGAGGCCGGGCGGGGCAAGTTCCCCACCTACGCCGACCACATGATGGACCTGTACGCCCGTCGGCACGAGACCGTCGCCAAGGCGCACGAGGCGGGCATACCCGTCTACGTCGGGACCGACGCCGGCGGTCAGCTGCCGCACGGGCTGGTGTCGCAGGAGGTGCAGGCGCTGACGCAGGCCGGGCTGACCCCGCTGGAGGCGTTGGGTGCGGCCACGTGGTCGGCGCGGGAGTGGCTGGGCCGACCCGGCATCGCCGAGGGGGAGTCCGCCGACCTCGTCGTCTACGCCGACGACCCGCGGCAGGACGTCCGGGTCCTCGCCGACCCGGCGCACGTCATCCTGCGCGGGCACCGGCATGCCCGCTCCGGAGTGTCCGGCTGACCCACCGCGGTCAGGCGGCGCCGGCCGTCTCCTGCTGCTCGTCCTCCGCCTCGCCGAGGCCGAGCAGCACGTCGTAGGCGCGCTGGGACAGGAAGGCCGGCGGCTCGTCGGCGACCACCGAGTCGCGCAGCAGCCGGACGGCGTGCTCCAGCAGGTCCTCGCGCGCGCCGCGGCGCCGCAGCAGCGCCACCTCGTCCTCGAGCATCCGGTCCAGCAGCAGCGTCGACATCGTCGGCCCCTCGGCCAGCCTGGTGCCGTGCGAGAGCCATTGCCACAGCTGCATCCGGGCCAGCTCGACGGTGCCGAAGTCCTCGACGTGGCCGGCGATGGTCACGGTGCCCTCCCCGGCCAGCCAGCCGGTGAGGTAGGTGAGCGAGGAGCGCATCGCCGTGCGGACGCCGGTCAGGGTCGACGCGCCCGGGATGGCGCTCACGTCGCGCAGCGCCTGCCCATCCGGGGCGTCGTCGACGTCGGGCGCTGCGGGGGTCGGTCCGACCTCCTCACCACCGTCGCGGCGCCGGTCCCGCTCCGCGAACGGCTGCCGCGCGACCGGCACGAGCGCGGGGTGCAGCACCCAGGCCCCGTCGAAGCCCTGCTTGGCCTCGCGGGCCTTGTCCCGGTGCACCCGGGCGTGGGTCATCGCCGCCGAGTCGTCGAACGGGCCGCTCGCCGCGAGCGCGATCGGACCGCCGATCGCCTGCACACCGCGGCGGTGGCAGGTGCGCACGATGAGGTCGGTGTAGGTGCGCAGGAAGCGCGTGTTCATCGTGAACGCGTCGCGGTCCGGCAGCACGTGGTCCGGGCGGTCACCGTAGGTCCGCAGGTGGGAGAAGATGTAGTCCCAGCGGCCGGCGGCGAGCCCGGTGACCCGCTCGCGCAGGGCGTGCACGATCTCGTCCAGCTCGTATGCCGCCTGCACGGTCTCGACGAGCACGCTCACCCGGGTGCAGCCCGCCGGCAGGTCGAGCGCCTCCTCGGCGGCAGTCAGCGCCTCGTCCCACCACTGCGCCTCGGCGGCCGACTCGACCTTGGGCAGGTAGAGGTAGGGGCCGGTGCCGCGGTCGAGCAGCAGCCGTCCGCAGCGGGCGAGGAAGGTGACGGTGTCGACCAGGGAGGCGCCCGCCGGCTGCCCGTCCACCTCCAGGTGCGCCTCGTCCAGGTGGAGACCCCGGGGCCGCACCATGAGGGTCGGCACGCCAGGGTCCGGGTCGCCGGTCCGGGTCCCGGCCACCTCGAGGATGACCTCCTGGGCGGCGATCAGCCGTCGAGAGGTCGGCACCAGCATGTCCTCCAGGTCCGCGACCCACACGTCGGCGCCGGAGGCCAGCGCCCCCTTGGCCTGCTCCGCGGTCGCCGCCGTGGCCAGCTCGACCCGGCGGTGGGTCAGGTCGGCCGGGGGCCGGCGCACCTGCCAGGTGTCGTCGGCGCGCAGCGCGGCGGTCTCGGGGCGGGTCTGCAGCTCGGCGCCGCCGCGCACCCTCCGGGACTGCTCCTTGCGTCCACGGAGCAGGGCCGCGCGCGGCTCGCGCAGGGCGCGCTCGAGGTCGGTCAGCGTCGCGAGCTGCTCGGCGTCGAGCAGCGCCTGGGGGTAGGTCTCCATGACCTCATCCTCTCGGGTGTCCTGCCGGTGGTGTCGGTCTGCCCGCACACTGCCACCGCGGTGGGTTCGGGTTGCGATGGCCGCGCCTGGCCACCGCGGTGTGTCCGGGTGGGTATGCCCGCACCTAGCTACCGCGGTGGGTCCGGGTGGCCAGGTGCGGGTGGTGCTCAGTGGAACTGCTGGGACTCGGTCGAGCCGGACAGCGCCGTGGTGGAGGACTCCGGGTTGACCGCGGTGCTCACCGCGTCGAAGTAGCCGGTGCCCACCTCCGCCTGGTGCTTGACCGCCGTGTATCCCGAGGCGGCCGAGGCGAACTCCGCCTCCTGCAGCTCGACGTAGGCGCTCATGCCGGTCCGGGCATACCCCTGGGCGAGCTGGAACATCGAGTGGTTGAGCGCGTGGAAGCCGGCCAGGGTGATGAACTGGAAGGCGTAGCCGAGGTCACCGAGCTCGTCCTGGAAGGAGGCGATCTCGCTGTCGGAGAGCGCCGACTTCCAGTTGAAGGACGGGCTGCAGTTGTAGGCGAGCTTCTGCCCCGGGAAGTCCTTGTGCAGCTCGGTGGCGAACTCCCGCGCCAGGCCGAGGTCCGGGGTGCCCGTCTCGACCCAGATGAGGTCGGCGAAGGGCGCGTAGGCCTTGGCCCGGGCGAGCACCGGCTCGATCCCGTTGCGCACCCGGAAGAAGCCCTCGGAGGTGCGCTCGCCGGTGGTGAACTCCTGGTCGATCTCGTCGACGTCGCTGGTCAGCAGGTCCGCCGCCAGCGCGTCGGTGCGGGCGACGACGATCGAGGGCACGCCCAGGACGTCGGCCGCGAGCCGTGCGGAGTTGAGGGTGCGCACGTGCTGGCCGGTCGGGATGAGCACCTTGCCGCCGAGGTGCCCGCACTTCTTCTCCGAGGCGAGCTGGTCCTCCCAGTGCACGCCGGCCGCACCGGCGGCGATCATCGACTTCATGAGCTCGAAGACGTTGAGCGGGCCGCCGAAGCCGGCCTCGGCGTCGGCGACGATGGGTGCGAAGAAGTCGGTGCTGGTGTCGCCGTTCATCCACGCGATCTGGTCGGCACGCTGCAGCGCGTTGTTGATCCGGCGGACCACCGCCGGGACCGAGTTTGCGGGGTAGAGGCTCTGGTCGGGGTAGGTCTGCCCGGCGAGGTTGGCGTCCGCGGCGACCTGCCACCCGGACAGGTAGATCGCCTCGAGCCCGCCCTTGACCATCTGCACCGCCTGGTTGCCGGTCAGGGCACCCAGCGCGCGGGTGAACGGCTTGGTCTCCAGCGTCTCCCAGAGCTTCTCGGCGCCGCGGCGGGCGAGGGTGTGTTCCTCGACGACGGAGCCGCGCAGGCGCACGACGTCCTCGGCGGTGTAGCGGCGCTCGACCCCCTCCCAGCGGGGGTTGCTCTGCCAGTCCTGCTCGATCTCCAGCGCCTGCTGCGCTGCGGGAGCGGTGGTCGTGGGTTCGGTGGTCGTCGTCATCGTCGGCCCTTTCTCGGTGGCGATCGTCGCTGTGACACCACTGTCACCCCGTCGACCCGCCTCCCGAGCGGATCTGTGTTGTCAAGAATCGCAGAAATTTCGCTACAGTGGAGGTATGCCGTCCTCCCACCGCCGGGTGCTGCCGTTCCGTCCCTCCGAGCGCCTGGAGGGCACCGACAGCCCCGGCTCCGGTGCCGCCGACCCGGTCTCCGTGGGTCGTCGGGTCCGGCACCACCGCCGTGCCGCCGACCTCACCCTCGCCGACGTCGCGGGGCGGGTGGGACTGTCCACCTCGGCCCTCTCGCTCATCGAGAACGGCCGGCGCGAGGCCCGGGCCTCCGTGCTCGACCGGATCGCGACCGCGCTGGGCGTCGACCTCACGGCCCTGCTCACCGGCGGGCCGCCCAGCCGCCGGGCCGCCCTCGAGGTGCGCTGGGAGCGGGCGCAGCGGGCGGAGGGCTTCCAGACGCTGGGGATCCCGCCGGTGCGCGTCGGCCCCGGCCTGCCCGACGACGCCCTCGAGGCGCTGGTCGGGCTCTACGAGAGCGTCGTCGGGCTGCAGCAGCAGCGGGCCGCCACCCCGGAGTTCGCGCGCCTGGCCAACGCCGAGCTGCGGGCCCGGATGCGCGAGGCGGGCAACTACTTCGCCGACATCGAGTCCGCAGCCGCCGCGCTCGTGGAGCAGGTCGGGCATACCCAGGGTCCGTTGTCGCACGAGGCGGTCAACCGGATCGCGCGCCACGTCGGCTTCGAGATCGTCGCCGTGCCCGACGTCCCCGCCTCCACCCGGACGGTCACCGACCTCGCGCACCGGCGGATCTACCTCCCGACCGGCGGCGGTCACGACCCGCGGGCCGCCGCGCTCCAGGCCCTGGGCCACGTCGTGCTCGACCACCAGCCCCCGCGCGACTACGCGGAGTTCCTCGCGCAGCGGGTGGAGATCAACTACTTCGCCGCCGCGACCCTCATCCCGGAGAGCAGCGCGGTGCCGCTGCTCCAGCGGGCCAAGGCCGACCGGGACATCGCCCTGGAGGACCTGCGTGACGCCTACGCCGTGTCCTACGAGACGGCCGCCCACCGCTTCTGCAACCTCGCCACCGAGCACCTCGACCTCCAGGTCCACTTCATGCGGACCAGCGCGGACGGGGTCATCTACAAGGCCTACGAGAACGACGGGGTGCGCTTCCCCATGGACGCCTCGGGCGCGATCGAGGGGGCGCGGGTATGCCGGTCCTGGACCGCCCGGGTCGTCTTCGACCAGCCGCCGGGCTCGGTCTACCACCAGTACACCGACACCGGGCGCGGCACCTACTGGTGCACCGCCGTCGCCGAGCCGACCCCGGCCGGGATGTTCTCGGTCAGCCTCGGGGTGCCCTTCGACCAGGTCCGCTGGATGCGCGGGCGGGAGACCACCCAGCGGCGCGTCTCCCGCTGCCCCGACCCGCGGTGCTGCACCCGGCCCCCGGCGGAGCTGGCCCGCGCCTGGGACGGGCAGGTCTGGCCGAGCGCCCGGGCGCACTCGCACCTGCTGGCCGTCATGCCGCCGGGCGTCTTCCCGGGCGTGGACGAGACCGAGGTGCTGCGGTTCGTGGCCGGCCACGCGCCGGAGGGGGCGGCGGACGAGCAGGTGGCGGACCGTCCGGCCGGCGCCGATGTGGCACAATGAGGGCGTACCCATCTGCGGTCGGCCCTCTCACCGTGCCCGGATGTGTCCATCGCCACCGTGGCGCCGTGCGTGTTCTTCCCCACGCGGACGCCAGGTAGCCCACCACAGACAAGACTGAGGAGACACCGCACACGTGGCTGTCAAGATTCGCCTGAAGCGCATGGGCAAGATCCGTGCACCGTACTACCGCGTCGTCGTCATGGACTCGCGCACCAAGCGCGACGGCCGGGCGATCGAGGAGATCGGCAAGTACCACCCGACCGAGGAGCCCTCGCTCATCGACATCGACTCCGAGCGGGCGCAGTACTGGCTCGGCGTCGGTGCCCAGCCGAGCGAGCAGGTCGCCGCGCTCCTGCGGGTCACCGGTGACTGGCAGAAGTTCAAGGGCGAGGAGGGCGCCGAGGGCACCCTGAGGACCCGGGAGCCCAAGGCCGACAAGAAGGCCCTCTACGAGGCCGCGCTCGCCGCCGCCGACGGCGAGGACACCTCCGGCGCCACCACGCAGAAGCGCAAGAAGGCGGACAAGGCCGAGGAGAAGGCCGAGAAGGCCCCGGCGACCGAGGAGTCGGCGACCGAGGCGCCCGCCGAGGAGACCGCCCCGCCGGCCGACACCGAGGGCTCGGCCGCGGCCGGCACCGGTGAGGCCACCGGCACCGAGGGCGACGCCAAGACCGACGAGGCCTGAGCGTGCTCGAGGAAGCCCTGGAGCACCTGGTCAAGGGCATCGTGGACCACGACGGCGACGTCGCCGTGCGGACCAAGAACGCCCGCCACGGCGATGTCCTCGAGGTCCGGGTGCACCCGGACGACCTGGGCCGCGTGATCGGCCGGCGCGGCCGGACCGCCAGCGCGCTGCGCACCGTCGTCGGTGCTCTCGCCGGCGGTGAGAAGGTCCGCGTCGACATCGTCGACACCGACCGGTCCCGCTGACCCACGCACCCGCATCGACGGCCCGTCCCGGCACCGCGCCGGGGCGGGCCGCGTGCGTTCCGCCCGCACCTCCCGGTGAGCGGGCGGCATACCCGAGAGGAGCAGCCATGAGCGAGTCCTTCGTCGCCGCCCGCGTCGGCAAGCCGCACGGACTGCGTGGCGAGGTGACCGTCCAGGTGCACACCGACGACCCCGCGGGTCGTTTCGTGGTGGGCGAGAGCTTCGGCACCGATCCCGCCGCGCCCGGTCCGCTCGTGCTGCGCAGCGTGCGCGTCCACCAGGGGATCTACCTGCTCGCCTTCGAGGGGCACGCCGACCGCACCGCCGCCGAGGCGCTGCGGGGCATCCGTCTGCTCGTCGACGAGGACGCGGACGAGGGTGAGGTGGGGGAGGCCTGGCGCGAGGAGGACCTCGTCGGGTTCGCCGTCGTCCTGCCCGACGGCAGCCCGGTCGGGGAGGTGAGCGCGCTGCACGTGCGGCCGGCGCAGGACCTGCTCGAGGTGAGGACGCCCGGGGGTCAGGTGCTCGTGCCCTTCGTCGCCGAGCTCGTGCCAGAGGTCGACGAGCAGGCCGGCCGGGTCGTGGTCGACCCGCCGCCCGGGCTGCTGCAGCTGGGGGAGTGAGCGGTATGCCGCTGCGTCTCGACGTCGTCACGATCTTCCCCGACTACCTCGCCCCGCTCGAGCTGTCGCTGCTGGGGCGGGCGCGGCGCGAGGGTCTGCTCGAGGTGCACGTGCACGACCTGCGCGACTGGACCCACGACCGGCACCGCACCGTCGACGACACGCCCTACGGCGGGGGAGCCGGCATGGTCATGCGGCCCGAGCCGTGGGGCGAGGCCCTCGACGAGATCTGCTCCTCGCAACCGGGGCGCACGCCGCGGATCGTCGTCCCCGGCCCCGGGGGCGAGGTCTTCGACCAGGCCACCGCGTCCCGCCTGGCCGAGCAGGAGGACTGGCTGGTCTTCGCGTGCGGGCGCTACGAGGGGATCGACGAGCGGGTCTACGAAGAGTTCTCCTCCCGCTACCCGCTCTCCGTGCTCAGCCTGGGCGACTACGTCCTCAACGGCGGCGAGGTCGCGGTCCTGGCGATGACCGAGGCGATCGCCCGGCTCCTGCCCGGCATGGTCGGCAACGAGGCGTCGCTGGCGGAGGAGTCGCACACCGGGGGACTGCTGGAGTACCCCGTCTACACCAAGCCCGCCGGCTGGCGCGGGCACGAGGTGCCCGAGGTCCTGCTCTCCGGCCACCACGGCCGGATCGAGGCATGGCGGCACGAGCAGCGGCTGGCCCGCACCGAGCAGCGCCGGCCGGACCTCATGGAGCGCTACCGGACGATCTCGTCGTCGGAGTAGCCCTGGAGGTAGAGCAGGGCGGTGAGGTCGCCGTGGTCGACCCGTACCGGTGCGCGCTGCGCCACCACCGGCTTGGCGTGCAGCGCCACGCCGAGTCCCGCGAGCTGCAGCATCGGCAGGTCGTTGGCCCCGTCGCCCACCGCCACGACGTCCGCGGGGGTCAGCCCCAGTCGTGCGGTGATGTCGTGCAGCGCGGCCACCTTGGCGTCCCGGCCGACCACCGGCGGGACGACCCTGCCGGTGAGACGCTCCTCCTCGACCTCGAGGGTGTTGGCGCGGTGCTCGTCGAAGCCGAGCCGTTTCGCCACCACCTCGGTGAAGTGGGTGAACCCGCCGGACACGAGGGCGGCATACCCGCCGTGGGCCGTGGTCGTGGCGAGCAGCTCACGGCCCCCGGGCGCGAGGCTGATCCGCTCGTCGAGCACGGTGCGCACCACGTCGACCGGCAGCCCCTGCAGGAGCCCGACGCGCTCGTGCAACGCGGCGGCGAAGTCCAGCTCGCCGTTCATGGCGCGCGCGGTGATCGCGGCGACGCGCTCGCCCACGCCCACCTGCGCCGCGAGCTCGTCGATGCACTCCTGCTCGATCATCGTCGAGTCCATGTCGGCCAGCAGCAGCCGGCGTCGTCGGACCCCGCCGGTCTGGAGGACCACGTCGACGCCGCGCGCGTGCCACGCCTCCCGGACCCCGTCGCCGAGGACCGCGCCGTCGCGCAGCTCCACCTCGACGGCCGCACCGGTGCGCAGCCAGCGCGGCGCCGAGACGGCCAGCCCCCCGCCGACGTCACGGACCGCGGCATCGCTCAGGTCGCGGGCGGCCGGGTCGCTCAGGAGGGTCAGCACGGGCACAGTTCGATCGTAGGTGCCGCGGTCCGGCGGTGGTGCAGCCGCGGTGGCCGCGGCCGCGGACTTGGATGCCGTGGTGGACCTCTGGCAGACTGGATCCTTGCGTCCCGGCGTCCGTGCCGACGAGCCCGTGCCCCTGCCACAGGGGGAGCGTGCGGGTGGCACCCGACGGAGACGACA
Source organism: Serinicoccus hydrothermalis (assembly GCF_001685415.1). Classification (NCBI taxonomy): domain Bacteria; kingdom Bacillati; phylum Actinomycetota; class Actinomycetes; order Micrococcales; family Ornithinimicrobiaceae; genus Serinicoccus; species Serinicoccus hydrothermalis. The sequence continues at coordinate 3,568,574 of NZ_CP014989.1, forward strand.
CCACGACGACCCGTGCCGCACCCGCTCACCGGCGAGGACGCGCACCGATCGCCGCGGGTGACCTGTGGCACCTGCGAGCAGGAGACATCCCATGCACAAGCTTGACGATCTCGACGCCGCCAGCCTGCGGAGCGACATCCCCGAGTTCCGCGCCGGCGACACCGTCGACGTCCACGTGAAGGTCATCGAGGGCAACCGCTCCCGTGTCCAGGTCTTCAAGGGCGTCGTCATCCGCCGCCACGGCGGTGGCCTCGGCGAGACCTACACCGTCCGCAAGGTCTCCTTCGGCGTCGGCGTGGAGCGCACCTTCCCGCTGCACTCCCCGAACATCGAGAAGATCGAGGTCGTGAGCCGTGGCGACGTGCGCCGCGCCAAGCTCTACTACCTGCGCGACCTGCGCGGCAAGGCGGCCAAGATCCGCGAGCGCCGCGACAGCGTCCCCGCGATGAAGGGTGGCGCCCCGGCCACCCAGGCGCCGGCCCAGAAGGACTGAGATCCCGGTCCAGCGCGCACCTCGACGATCCCTCGCCGGCCCCCGGCGGGGGATCGGTCTCTGTGCAGGGTCCCGGGTTAGGGTCGAGACGACCTCGAATCGACGCAAGGACGGCAGCAGGTGAGCGACCCCAGGCGGGACGGTCGGGCGGACGGCGAGCACGACGAGCCCGGCCCCGACCCTCGGGCGGACGAGCACGGCGACGACGGTCGCCGCCGTGGCGGTCTGTGGGCGGCGGTCAAGGAGATCGTGGCCATCGCCGCCACCGCGCTGGTGATCTCCTTCCTCATCAAGACCTTCCTGGCGCAGGCCTTCTGGATCCCCTCCGGCAGCATGGAGGACACCCTGGTCTACGGCGACCGGGTCATGGTCAGCAAGGTCCAGCTCGGCTCCCTCGGGGTGGACCGGGGGGACATCGTGGTCTTCGAGGACCCCGGCGGGTGGCTGCCGCCGGTCGAGCGGGTGGACCGTGGTCCGGTGATCAACGGGGCGCTGCGCGGGCTGGAGTTCGTGGGGGTCGCGCCCTCCTCGCAGGGCAACCACCTCATCAAGCGGGTCATCGGCCTGCCCGGCGACACCGTGGCGTGCTGCGACGAGCAGGGCCGGATGACGGTCAACGGCGAGCCGCTGGAGGAGGACTACCTCTTCCCGTCGGACGAGCCGAGCACGAGCGACTTCGAGATCACCGTGCCGCGGGACCGCATCTGGCTCATGGGGGACCACCGGTCGAACTCGCGCGACTCGCGCGCCAACGACGACGGCACGGGGGAGCAGGGCTCGGTGCCGCTGGAGGACGTCGTGGGGCAGGCGGTCGTGCTCATCTACCCCTTCGACCACTTCGACTGGTTCACCGTGCCGGACACCTTCGCCGACGTCCCGGACGCGCCGTGAGCACCGCGACGAGGCGCAGGACCCCGTCCCGGAGGCCGAGCCTGCGGGTGGAGCGCACGCTGCAGCGCGAGGGCTACACCGTGCTCGTCGGGATGGACGAGGTCGGTCGGGGCGCGCTGGCCGGGCCGGTCAGCGTAGGCGTCGTCGCGATCGACGCGACCTGCCGCAGCGCCCCGCAGGGGGTCAAGGACTCCAAGCTGCTCACCCCTGCCGCCCGGGAGGGACTCGTCCCGAGGATCCGGCGGTGGGCGCACGGGCACGGGGTCGGCCACGCCTGGCCGGCCGAGATCGACGCCACCGGCATCATGGCCGCGCTGCGGCTGGCCGGGGAGCGCGCCCTCGCCCAGCTCGGCGAGCTGCGCCCCGACCTGGTGCTGCTCGACGGCAACCACGACTGGCTCACCGACCCCGGGCGGGTGGGTCTGCTCGGGCTGGTCGACGGGCCGGAGCCGCCGCCGGTCCGGACCATGATCAAGGCCGACCTGCGCTGCTCCTCGGTCGCCGCCGCATCGGTCCTGGCCAAGGTGGAGCGGGACGGCCTCATGGTCGAGGCGGCCAGGCAGGAGGAGCACGCGCCCTACCTGTGGGAGCACAACAAGGGGTATGCCGCGCCCGAGCACCAGGAGGCGCTGCGTCGTCTCGGGCCGTGCACGTGGCACCGACGCAGCTGGAACATCCCCGCGGCGGGCGCGCTGCCCGCGCGCGAGGAAGGGATGGCGCCGTGAGCGCAGAGGACCTGGAGAAGTACGAGACCGACGCCGAGCTGGCGCTCTACCGGGAGTACCGCGACGTCGTCGGCCTCTTCACCCACGTGGTGGAGACCGAGCGGCGGTTCTACCTCGCCAACGAGGTGGACGTGAAGGTGCGCTCCGGGGACGGGGAGACCTGGTTCGAGGTCACGCTCACCGATGCCTGGGTGTGGGACGTCTACCGGCCCGCGCGCTTCGTCAAGAAGGCCCGGGTCATCACCTTCAAGGACGTCAACGTCGAGGAGCTGGCCAAGTCCGACCTCGACGTCAAGGGCCTCACCGACCGCGACTGAGGTCGGCCCGCGGACGACGCGCCCAGCGGAGGACCCGTGGTGTCGTTGTCGTCCACATCCTGACGTCACGGACGGGTCCGTCCACAGATCTCTGACCCCTCCCTTGTGCCCCTCCCGGGCCCGCGCTTGCCTGGATCAGGAGCGCCGGACGCCGGCGGGATCGAGGAGGGGGACATGGCTGCTGGAGGTATGCCCTGGGCGCAGGCCCGGGAGGTCGGGGACTCGGGGGAGGAGCTCGTCTGCGTCCACCTGGAGTCGCTGGGCTGGCAGGTCCTGGAGCGCAACTGGCGGTGCTCCGACGGTGAGCTGGACATCGTGGCGGCCGACGGCCCCATGCTAGTCTTCTGCGAGGTCAAGACGCGCCGGTCGGCGCGCTTCGGCGAGCCGGTCGAGGCCGTCGGGCCGGACAAGGCCCGGCGGCTGCGCACGCTGGCCTGGGCCTGGCTGGAGGAGCACGGGCGACGGGGCTCGGCCTTCCGGATCGACGTGGTGGGCGTGCTGCGCCGGCACGACGCCGAGCCGGTCCTGACCCACCTGAGGGCGGTGGCCTGATGGGCCTGGCCCGGACCCACGCCGTCACCCTCAGCGGGGTGGAGGGGCGCCTGGTCACGGTCGAGGCGCAGGGGGCCGACGGCCTCCCGGCCACGGTCATGACGGGCCTCGCCGACAACGCCTGCCGGCAGGCGCCGGACCGGGTTCGCCCGGCCCTGCGCAACTGCGGGATGGCGGTCCCGCCCCGGCGGTGGACCATCAACCTCTCGCCGGCCGGGGTGCCCAAGACCGGCAGCGGCCTGGACCTCGCGATCGCGGTGGCCATGATGGCGGCGGAGGACCATGTGCCCGCGGCGGCGGTCTCGGGCGTGGCGCAGATCGGCGAGGTCGGCCTGGCCGGCGACGTCCGGCCGGTCCCCGGTGTCCTGCCCATGGTCGTGGCGGCCGCCGCCGGAGGGGTCACGGAGGTGCTCGTCGCCGCGGACGCCGCTCGCGAGGCGGACCTGGTCGACGGCGTCCGGGTCCACCCGGTGCGCAGCCTGGGGGAGGTGCGCTCTTTCTTCCGGGCACGCGCCGAGGGGGTGTGCCTCGACCTGGACATGCCGCCGCCCGTGCCCCGAGCGGCCCTGGCGGTGCCCGACCTCGGCGACGTGGTCGGGCAGGCGGTGGCCCGGCAGGCCCTGGAGATCGCGGCGGCGGGCGGGCATCACCTGCTCCTGGTCGGCCCGCCGGGGGCCGGCAAGACGATGCTCGCCGAACGTCTCCCGGGGCTGCTGCCCGAGCTGGGCGGTGAGGACGCGCTCGCCGTGACGGCCATCCACTCGGTGCTCGGCGCGCTGCCGGTGGACGACCGGCTGGTGTCGCGGCCGCCCTTCGTCGCCCCGCACCACACCGCGTCGACGGCGGCGGTCATCGGAGGTGGCTCGAGGGCAGTGCACCCCGGCGCGGTCTCGCGGGCGCACCACGGTGTGCTCTTCCTGGACGAGGCGCCGGAGTTCCGCCGGGACGTGCTGGACGGGCTGCGGCAGCCGCTGGAGTCCGGTGAGGTGGTCATCGCGCGGGCGGACCGGCACGTCCGGCTGCCCGCGCGATTCCAGCTGGTCCTGGCCGCCAACCCCTGCCCGTGCGGCAGCGCCGGTGGGCAGTGCCTCTGCCCGCCGTTCCGGCGCAACGGCTACCTCGGGCGCCTGTCCGGACCGCTGCTGGACCGGGTGGACCTCAAGCTGGCGGTCAGCGCCGTGACCCGTGGCGACCTGACGCTGCCCCCAGGTGAGCCGTCGTCGGTCGTCGCCGCACGGGTGGCCTCCGCCCGCGGGCAGCAGGGGGAGCGCTGGCGCGACCTGGGCTACCGGCTCAACAGCCAGGTCCCGGGCGCCCTCCTGCGGGAGGACCCGTGGCGCCCGTCCGCGCGGGAGAGACGACCGCTGGAGCTCGCGATGGACCGGGGCACCCTCACCCTGCGTGGCCTGGACCGCGCGCTGCGGGTGGCCTGGACGCTCGCAGACCTGCGCGGCGCCCAGCGACCGGGCCTGGACGACGTGACCCTGGCGCTCGACCTGCGCACCCCGACGGGGGTGAAGGTCGCATGAGCGCCGTGACCACCGGCGGGGAGCGTCGGGCGCGGGTGCTCCTCTCGCGGCTCGCCGAGCCCTACGACGAGCGGGTGCAGCAGGTGGTGGCCGAGCACGGCGTCGAGGCGCTGGTCGGCTACGTCCTGCGCGACGGACGGATCCCGGGCGGGCCGGACCTGCACCGGCTGGGCGCACGGGTGGAGCGGGCCACCGCCGTCGACGACGCCGAGGTGGCGCGGCTCGTCGGCGCCCGGGTGCTGGTGCCGCAGGACCCGGAGTGGCCGGCCTGCCTCGACGATCTGGAGCATCCCCCATGGTGCCTCTGGGTCGCCGGTCCCGGGCGGCTGGACGAGGTGGTGCGCCGAAGCGTGGCGGTGGTGGGGGCCCGGGCCAGCACCGCCTACGGCGACCACGTCACCGCCGGGCTCTGCGTCGACCTCGTCGGCCGAGGCTTCACGATCGTCTCGGGGGCCGCCTTCGGGATCGACGCGGCGGCCCACCGGGCGGCGCTCGCCTCCGACGGCTGCACGGTGGCCGTGCTCGCCGGCGGAGTCGACGTCGCCTACCCCCGCGCCAACGCCGAGCTCATCGACCGCATACGGCGGACCGGGCTGGTCGTGAGCGAGACGCCGCCCGGCGGGGCGCCGGCCCGTATGCGCTTCCTCGCCCGCAACCGGATCATCGCCGGGCTGGCCCAGGGCACCGTGGTGGTGGAGGCCGGGCTGCGTTCCGGCGCCCGATCGACGCTCAAGCACGCCCGGGAGCTGGGCCGGCACGTCATGGCCGTCCCCGGCTCGGTCGACAGCCTCATGTCGCAGGGCGCGCACGCCGAGATCAGGATGGGCGCCGAGCTCGTCACGGACGGCGCCGAGGTCGCCGAGCTCGTCGGGCACATCGGCGCGGACCTCGCGCCGGTCAAGCGGGGTGCGCAGCGGGCGGGCGACGACCTGCCGGACGAGCTGCGGCGGGTCTGGCAGTGGTTGCGGCCGCGCTCCTCGAGCGGGGTCGACGAGGTGATGCTGCGCTGCGGGCTGACGCTCGCGGAGACGCTCGGTGCGCTGCGCTCGCTCGAGCGCGAGGGCCTGGCCGAGGAGCTCCTCGACGGCTGGCAGCGCAGGCCGGTGGGGTCCCGGTGACGCCCGGCACTCGGCTGCCCCGGCGTGGCACTCGCGCCGGGACGGCGCGACGCCGCCTCGTCCTCGGGCCGGTGCTGGCCGCGACCGTGCTGCTCCCGGCCCCTGGCCAGGCCCCGCAGGAGAGGGGGGTGGGCGCACCCGACGTCGCCGTGGTGGGCGCGAGCGCCTCGGGCGTCCTCGGTGCCCGGGAGGCGTCGGGCGGCACGGCGCGGGACCGGGGACGCACCGCCCTGTGGGGCTGGCCGCTGGCCGGGACACCAGCCGTCGTGCACGGCTTCGACCCACCGGAGCAGCGCTGGAGCGCCGGACACCGCGGGATCGACCTGGCCGGCGTGGCCGGGGAGGCGGTGCTGGCCGTCGACGACGGGGTCGTCACCTACAGCGGCACGATCGCCGGGGTCGGGATGGTCAGCGTGACCCACGCGAGCGGGCTGCGCAGCACCTACCAACCGGTGGCGGACCGGGTGGGTCGCGGCACCCGGGTCGCTCGCGGGGACGGGCTCGGACGGCTGGGGGAGGGCGGCCACTGCGTCCTGCAGGCGTGCCTGCACCTCGGGGCGGTCCGGGGGCGCGACGGCTACGTCGACCCCACGCCCCTGCTGATGGGGGTCGAGCTGACCCTGCTGCCGGTCGAGGGCTGAGGGACACTCGGGGGGTGACCGAGCAGCGCGACCCCGCCCGCGACACCGGGATGAGCCGACACCTCGCTCGGGTGATGGACGACCTGGTGACCATCCCGGGCACCCGCATCGGCCTCGGCCTCGACGCACTGCTGGGGCTGCTGCCCGGGGCGGGCGACATCCTCGGCTCGGGGATGTCCGCGGCCATCATGTACGACGCCGCGAGCCGCCGGGTGCCGCTCCTGGTCCTGGCCCGCATGTCGTGGAACATGCTCATCGACGCCGCGCTCGGGCCGGTCCCCGTCGTCGGCGACGCGGCGGACGTCGCGCACCGGGCCAACCGCAAGAACTACCGGCTGCTCCAGGAGTCCCTGGCGCTGGGCCACAGGTCGTCCCGGTCCGGCCCGGTCTACGTGCTGCTGGCGGCGCTGCTCATCGTGCTGCCGCTGGTGATCGGGATCGTCATCGGCATCGTCGTCCTCGTCGCGCTGTGGAGGTTGCTCATCCGGTGAGGCGACCCCGGGTGGCCGGCCGCTGACCCGGGTGCAGCTCAGGCGCGCGGGTGCGCCTGCTGGTAGGCGCTGCGCAGCCGGTCGACGGAGACGTGCGTGTAGATCTGGGTGGTCGCGAGGCTGGCGTGGCCCAGCAGCTCCTGCACCGTGCGCAGGTCGGCGCCGCCCTCGAGGAGGTGGGTGGCGGCGCTGTGCCGCAGCCCGTGCGGCCCCATGGGCGGGGTGTCCGGGAGGTGGGCCAGGAGGTCCTGCAGCGTGGAGCGCACCTGCCGCTGGTCGACGCGTCGGCCGCGCCGGCCCAGGAAGAGGGCGGCGCCGGACTCGGCGGTGACCAGCCGGGCGCGTCCGGCGGCGAGCCAGCCGGTGACCGCCTCGGCCGCCGGGGCGCCGAAGGGCACGACCCGCTCCTTGTCGCCCTTGCCCAGGACCCTCGCCGTGCCCGCCTCGAGGTCGACGTCGTCCATGTCGAGCCCGGTGAGCTCACCGACCCGCATCCCGGAGGCGTAGAGCAGCTCGAGCATCGCCCGGTTGCGCAGGTGCAGCGGGTCCTCGTCGTCGGCGGCCACGCCCGCCAGCTCCATGAGCGCACCCGCCTGGGGCGCACGCAGCACCCCCGGCAGGTGCTTTTCCTTCCCCGGCGCGACGAGACGCAGCGAGGGGTCGGAGCCCGTCCTCCCCGTCTGCTGGGTCCAGCGGAAGAAGGTCTTGGCGGCGGCGGCCCGTCTCGACACCGTCGAGCGCGAGGCACCGGCGGCGCCGATGCTGCCAAGCCAGGCGCGCAGGTCCGTCAGGCGCACCTCGGGCAGCGCGGCGACCCCCCGACCCGCGAGGAACTCGTCCAGCGCCGTGAGGTCGCCGAGGTAGGCCCGCACGGTGTGCTCCGAGCGGCCCTTCTCGATCCGCAGGTGCTGCTCGAAGGCCTCCAGCAGGTGCCGGTCCGCGTCGAACGGGGTGGTGCTCACGCGGCCCCCTCCACCCTGGTCCCGGCGACCCGGTCGTGCAGACCCCGACCCCCGGCGAGCGCCGGCGCCGCGCACGCCGCGAGCAGGGCCAGGGACAGGCCGAGGAAGACCGCTGCCCACCCCGTCTGCACCTGGTAGATGCTCCTGCTGACACCCAGGTGGGCCAGCTGCCACGGCGCGACCTTGACCAGGTTGCGCCCCCACACCGCGGCCGCGGAGGCCACGCCCCCGGCCGCACCGGCCACCACGAGTCCCGCCCACCGCTTGCCGAGCGTGGCCCGCCGACCCGAGCTCTCGGTGAGCAACAGGTAGAGCCACCACGGCAGCACCGTGATCACCGTGAAGACGAGGTCGGCGACGAGCAGTCCGCGAGGGGTCGCCGCACCCGCCCCCGGCAGCTCCAGCCGGGGCACGACCACGGCACCGACCAGGCTCAGGACCCCGATCCAGGCGCCGATGACCAACCAGTCCCCGAGCCAGGACCGCACCCGGGCCAGCGGCGCCGGGGGGCGCCAGGCGACGCTCGGCGAGGAGGTGGCGGGCGAGGTCATATCGGTCAGGGTGTCAGGAGCGTCCCAGCCCCTGCAGGCGGCGCGCCGCCTCGCGCAGCACCTCGTCCTGCTTGCAGAAGGCGAAGCGGACCAGGCTGCGCACCGGCTCCGGGTCGTCGCAGAAGACGGACACCGGGACCCCGACCAGGCCGAGGTCCTCGGGCATCCGGCGGCAGAACTCGACGGCGTCGTCGACCCCGTGGCCGGCGAGGTCGGCGATGACGAAGTAGCTGCCCTGGCACGGGCTCACCGGCACGTCGACCTCGGACAGCGCCTCGACGAGCAGGTCCCGCTTGGCCTGCAGCTGCGCCGCGAAGCCGGTGAAGAAGTCGTCCGGCATCCGCAGCCCGTGCGCGACCGCGGGCTGCACGTGCGTGACCCCGACGAAGGTGAGGAACTGCTTGACCGCGGCGACCGCGTCGACGAGGTGCTGCGGGCCGCTGACCCAGCCGGTCTTCCACCCGGTCAGCGAGAAGGTTTTGCCGACCGAGGAGACGGTCAGCGTGCGCTCGAACATGCCGGGCAGGGTCGCGATCGGGGTGTGCGTCAGCCCGTCGAAGACGAGGTGCTCGTAGACCTCGTCGGCCAGCACGACGAGGTCGTGCTCCCGCGCGATCGCCGCGACCCCCTCCAGCTCCTCGCGCGTGAAGACCTTGCCCGTGGGGTTGTGCGGGGTGTTGAGGACCAGGACGCGGGTGCGGTCGGTCACCGTCGCCCGCAGCGCGTCGAGGTCCAGCCGCAGGTCGGGGAAGCGCAGCTGCACGGTGCGGCGCACGCCCCCGGCCATGGCGACCGCCGCGCCGTAGGAGTCGTAGGACGGCTCGACGAGCACGACCTCCTCACCGGGTTCCACGAGGGCGATGAGGGTGGCGGCGATGGCCTCGGTGGCGCCGACGGTGACGAGCACCTGGCTGCGCGGGTCGAGCGGTATGCCGTACCAGCGGTCCTGGTGCTCGGCCACCGCCTCGCGCAGGGCGGGCAAACCGCGGGCGGGGGCATACTGGTTGAGCCCCTCGCGCAGCCCGCGGGCGGCGATCTCCCGCATCTCCAGCGGCCCGTCGGTGTCCGGGAAGCCCTGCCCGAGGTTGACCGCGTCGAACTCCAGGGCCCGCTGGGTCATCTCCGCGAAGACGCTGGTGCCGAAGGGTCGCAGACGCTGCACGAGGGGATCGCTCATGCGGACACCGTAACGATTCGGGGGACGGGGGCCTGGTCCCGTACTATGGGAGGCACGTGCGTCTCGTCCTGCCCTCCGGCAGGCGCGACGCGCGAATTCGCGCCCGGGCGTGACCGGTCCGCACCGCATACCTCCTCGGTATGCCGGCCAGCGGTCGGTGGCGCACCCCGCGGTCCCGCCAGAGCTCCCCGGTGAGTGCGGCGGGTGGGGAGCGTCCCCGGGCCAGGACACAACTGCAACCGAGAAGAAAGCGAGACCACGGCATGGCCGTCGTCACCATGCGCCAGCTCCTGGAGAGCGGCGTCCACTTCGGGCACCAGACCCGTCGCTGGAACCCCAAGATGAAGCGCTTCATCATGACCGAGCGCAACGGCATCTACATCATCGACCTGCAGCAGTCGCTGACCTACCTCAACGAGGCCTACGACTTCGTCAAGCAGACCGTCGCGCACGGCGGGTCGATCCTGTTCGTCGGCACCAAGAAGCAGGCGCAGGAGTCCATCGCCGAGCAGGCGACCCGGGTCGGGATGCCCTACGTCAACCACCGTTGGCTGGGCGGCATGCTCACCAACTTCCAGACCGTCTCCAAGCGGCTCACCCGCATGAAGGAGCTCGAGGAGATCGACTTCGACGACGTGGCCGGCAGCGGCCGCACGAAGAAGGAGCTGCTCATGATGAGCCGCGAGTACGACAAGCTCGCGAAGACGCTCGGCGGTATCCGTGACATGCAGAAGGTGCCCTCGGCCGTGTGGGTCGTCGACACCAAGAAGGAGCACCTGGCGGTCACCGAGGCGCGCAAGCTCGGCCTGCCGGTCATCGCCATCCTCGACACGAACTGCGACCCGGACGAGGTCGACTACAAGATCCCGGGCAACGACGACGCGATCCGCTCCGTCACGCTGCTGACCCGCGTGGTCGCCGACGCCGTCGCCGACGGTCTCATCGCCCGCTCCGGCGGTGGCAGCGAGGCCGGCGCCGAGAGCGAGGGTGGCGACAACGAGCCGATGGCCGAGTGGGAGCGTGAGCTGCTGGCCGGTGCCGAGGAGAACGCGGCGCCCGCGGAGGCCGCTGCGCCCGCCGAGGCCGCTGCTGCCGAGGCCACCGAGGCGGAGGCCACCGAGGCCGCCGCGGCCACCGAGGCGGAGGCCACCGAGGTCGCGGAGGCGCAGGCCGCTGCCGAGACCGCCGAGGCCGACGCCCAGACCACCCAGTCCTGACGCACGTCCGACGAAGGAGCACAGAAGCACTCATGGCGAACTACACCGCCGCTGACATCAAGGCCCTGCGCGAGTCCACCGGCGCCGGGATGATGGACGTCAAGAAGGCTCTCGACGAGGCCGACGGCGACACCGCGAAGGCGACCGACCTGCTGCGGGTCAAGGGCCTCAAGGGCGTCACCAAGCGTGAGGGCCGCTCGGCCACGAACGGTCTGGTGCGCGCCCAGGTCGACGGTGGCGTCGGCACGCTGGTCGAGGTCAACTGCGAGACCGACTTCGTCGCGAAGGGCCCGAACTTCGGCGAGCTGGCCGACCGCGTCCTGGCTCAGGCCGTGGCGGTCCAGGCCGCCGACGCCGAGGCCCTGCTGGCCTCCGAGCTCGACGGCAAGACCGTCAAGGAGGTCCTCGACGACGCCAACGCCACCATCGGCGAGAAGATCGAGGTGCGCCGCGTCGCCCGCGTCGAGGGCGACCAGGTCGTGTCCTACCTGCACAAGACGATGCCGGACCTGCCCCCGCAGATCGGTGTCCTCGTCGCCACCACCGGTGGGGACGAGCAGGTCGCCCGCGACATCGCGATGCACGTCGCGGCCTTCTCCCCGTCGGTGCTGCAGCGCGACGAGATCGACGCCGAGACCGTCGAGAGCGAGCGCCGCATCGCCGAGGAGACCGCCCGCGAGGAGGGCAAGCCCGAGCAGGCGCTGCCCCGCATCATCGAGGGCCGGGTCAACGGCTACTTCAAGGAGAACGTCCTCCTGGACCAGCCGTTCGCCAAGGACAACAAGAAGACGGTCGCCAAGGTGGCCGAGGAGGCCGGTGCGCAGGTCACCGGCTTCGCCCGCTTCAAGGTCGGCGTCTGACGCCCACCTGAGCAGTCACCGGAAGGCCGGGTCCCCGTCGGGGCCCGGCCTTCCGCCGTCCCGGCGCCGGACTCGCCGCCGGGACGCCACTCATACGCAGAATCTGTTCTTCGGCCGTGATGCATCACCGCAGAGGAACACCTTCTGCGTAGGAGTGCGGGTGGGGCGCCCGCCGCCGGGGCACGTCCGCCCCGGGGAGGATCGGTGCAGGTGCACCCATGCTCGCGGTATACGGGCGCTGGGCCGGGGAGGATCGGTGCAGGTGCACCGATGCTCGCCGGCTGCGGCTGCGGTCGCGCCCTGCCGCGGCGGCCGAGGGCCGCTGCACCCAGCGCCGTGTGGCAGGATCGAGCGACCGCCCCAGCACGACCTCAGGAGGATCCGCATGACCACGACGGTGCCCGCGCCCGAGACCCAGGCAGGCCCCGAGTCCGCGGACCTGCCGAGGCGGGTCCTGCTCAAGCTCTCGGGGGAGGCCTTCGGCGGCGGCCACGTCGGCGTCGACCCGGACGTGGTCAAGGGGATCGCGCACCAGATCGCCGACGCGCACCGGGCAGGGGTCGAGATCGCGGTGGTCATCGGCGGGGGCAACTTCTTCCGCGGGGCCGAGCTGCAGCAGCGGGGTATGGAGCGCGCCCGCGCCGACTACATGGGGATGCTCGGCACCGTCATGAACTGCCTGGCGCTCCAGGACTTCCTCGAGAAGGAGGGCGTGGACACCCGCGTCCAGACCGCGATCACCATGGGCCAGGTCGCCGAGCCCTACATCCCGCGCCGCGCGATGCGGCACCTGCAGAAGGGCCGGGTCGTCATCTTCGGCGCCGGGGCCGGTATGCCCTACTTCTCCACCGACACCGTCTCGGCCCAGCGGGCGCTGGAGATCAAGTGCGACCAGGTCCTCATGAGCAAGCACGGCGTCGACGGGGTCTACACCGCCGACCCGCGCCGGGACGCCGACGCCCGCAAGCTGGACCGGCTGACCTTCTCCGAGGCGCTCAGCGGCAACTTGCGGGTGGTCGACGCGGCCGCCTTCAGCCTGTGCATGGACAACGCCCTGCCCATGCTCGTCTTCGGCATGGACGGCGAGGACTCCATCACCCGCGCCATCAAGGGTGAGAGGATCGGGACACTCGTCACGGCGGGCTGACCCGCCGCCCGCACACCGACCTGCCGCAGCGACGGCATGAACGAAGGAGCACGACAGCATGTCCGAGGTCGTCGAGATGGCCCTGCTGGAGGCCGAGGAGAAGATGGACAAGGCGCTGGACGTGGCGCGCGAGGACATGACGTCCATCCGCACCGGCCGCGCGCACCCGGGCATGTTCAGCAAGCTCGAGGTGGACTACTACGGTGCGCCGACGCCGCTGCAGCAGCTGGCCAGCTTCAGCATCCAGGACGCCCGCACCGTGCTCATCACCCCCTACGACAAGGGCGCGATGAAGGACATCGAGAAGGCGCTGCGCGAGGCCGACCTCGGCGCCAACCCCAGCAACGACGGCAACGCCATCCGCATCGTCATGCCGCAGCTCACCGAGGAGCGGCGCCGGGAGTACATCAAGCTGGCACACACCAAGGGCGAGGAGGCCAAGGTGTCGGTCCGGCACGTGCGCCGCCACGCCAAGGACCAGATCGACAAGGCCGTCAAGGACGGCGAGATCGGCGAGGACGAGGGCACCCGCGGCGAGAAGGACCTGGAGTCCCTCACCAAGCGCCACGTCGACGTCGTCGACGACATCCTCAAGCACAAGGAGGCCGAGCTGCTCGAGGTCTGAGCAGCCGCGAGCCTGGCGAGAGCCACCCTCATGACCGAGCCCACCACCGGCACCGCCGCCGCGGAGCAGCCCCTGACCAGGCGGGCGGCACGAGCGGCGCGGCGGGCGGCACGGGCCGCGTCCCCGGGCCGGACCCCTCGGGCCGGGCGCAACCTGCCCGCCGCGATCGGCGTCGGGGTCTTCCTCGTCCTGCTCATCGTCGCGAGCCTGGTCTTCTGGAAGCCGGCCTTCGTCTACCTCGTCGCCGCGGCCGCGGTCGTCGGGGTGTGGGAGCTGACGGAGGCGCTGCGCAGCGGCCGGGTCGTGGCCCCGCTGCCGCCCGTCCTGCTCTCGGTCGGGCTCGTCCCGCTCGCCTACTACGGAGGCCCGGACGCCCTCGCCGTGGGCTTCGCCGCGGCCGCCGCCCTCGTGCTCCTGTGGCGCAGCTTCGGCTACCCCGAGGACGCGGCGCGCGACGTCGCCGGCGGTGTCTTCATCGTGGCCTACGTGCCGCTGCTCGCCGGGATCACCTCGCTCATGCTGGCCCAGCCCGACGGGGTGGGCCGGATCATCACCTTCATCCTCGTCACCATCGCCTCGGACACCGGCGGGTATGCCGTGGGCGTCCTGCGCGGGCGGACCCCCATGGCGCCCTCGCTGTCGCCGAAGAAGTCGTGGGAGGGCTTCGCCGGGTCGGTCGCCACCAGCGCGCTGACCGGCGTCGCCTGCGTGACCCTGCTCCTCGACGGGCCGTGGTGGGCCGGTGCCGTCGTGGGCGCGGTGGCCGCGGCCTTCGCGACCGTGGGCGACCTGGCCGAGTCCGCGATCAAGCGCGACCTCGGCATCAAGGACATGGGCAGCATCCTGCCCGGGCACGGGGGAGTCATGGACCGGCTGGACTCCCTCGTCGTCACCGCCCCGGTCTGCTGGGCGCTGCTCCGGCTCTTCGTCTGACGGGATGCTGTCGCGGCCCGCCGGACCTGAGACACTGGGAGGGCGATGACCACCGAGCTCCCCACCCCGACCACCGACCGCCCCGCCCCCGGTCAGCTGACCTTCCGCGCGCCGCGCCGGGGCAAGGCGCCCACCCACCTCGCCGACCACGACCTGGCCGGGCGCAAGGACTGGGCGCGCGAGCTGGGCATACCCGCCTTCCGTGCCGACCAGGTGAGCCGGCACTACTTCGAGCGGCTGGTCACCGACGCCGCCCAGATGACCGACCTGCCGAAGACCGGCCGGTCCGAGCTGGTCGAGGGGCTGCTCCCACCGCTGCTGACGCCGGTCCGCACGCTGTCGGCCGACGACGGTGCCACCCTCAAGCAGGTGCACCGCCTGCACGACGGCGCGATGGTCGAGTCGGTGCTCATGCGCTACCCGGGTCGGGTGACGATGTGCATCTCCAGCCAGGCCGGGTGCGGGATGAACTGCCCCTTCTGCGCGACCGGGCAGGCGGGCCTGACCCGCAACCTGTCGACCGCGGAGATCGTCGAGCAGGTCGTCGCGGCGGCCCGCGCGCTGCGGCACGGCGACCTGCACGGGGGTGAGGAGGGCACCCACGACGCGCAGGAGGCGCTGCGCGTCTCCAACGTCGTCTTCATGGGGATGGGCGAGGCGCTCGCCAACTACAAGGCCTCGCTCGGCGCCATCCACCGGCTCGTCGACCCCGCTCCGGAGGGGCTGGGTATGTCGGCGCGCGGTGTGACGATGTCCACCGTCGGGCTGGTGCCCGGGATCGACCGGCTGGCGGGAGAGGGCATACCGGTGACGCTGGCGCTGTCCCTGCACGCGCCCGACGACGAGCTGCGCGACGAGCTGGTGCCGATCAACACGCGCTGGAAGGTGGACGAGGCGCTCGACGCCGCCCGGCGCTACTTCGAGGCCACGGGGCGGCGCGTGTCGATCGAGTACGCCCTCATCCGCGACATCAACGACCAGGCCTGGCGCGCGGACCTGCTCGGCGAGAAGCTCAACGCCCGGGGGCGCGGCTGGGTGCACGTCAACCCCATCCCGCTCAACCCCACGCCGGGGAGCAAGTGGACCGCCTCGCGGCGCGGGGTCGAGCAGCAGTTCGTCGAGCGCCTCCTGGCCCACGGCATCCCCACGACGGTGCGCGACACCCGTGGCTCGGACATCGACGGCGCCTGCGGGCAGCTCGCCGCCACCGTCTGACGCGACGCGGCCGCCTCAGCTCTCCGGTGCGATGAGGTCGGCAGCCTCCTGCACGGTGTCCACCAGGTGCAGGGCGTCCGCCATCGCCCGGTCCTGCCCGAGCGCCCGGAGGAGCTGCCAGACCGGCAGCCGCGTGGTCCAGTGCTCCCGACCGACGAGCACGAGCGGCGTCAGCCCGCCCTCCTGGGCGTCGACCTCGTAGTAGAGCCGGGTCGCCATCTGGAAGACCTCCTGCACGGTGCCGGCCGCCCCCGGCAGGACCACCAGGCCGTCCCGGGAGTGCGCCAGCAGCAGGTCCTCGCGCAGCGCGTTGCTGAAGAACTTCGCGATGAGCTGGCCGAAGACGTTGGGCGGCTCGTGCCCGTAGTACCAGGTGGGGATGCCCACGCTGCGCAGCCGCCGTGGCACCGCTGCCTCGCCGGCCCCGTCCCGCAGCCGCAGGGCGGGCTCGGCCCAGGCACCGACGTCGGGCGCGAACCCGGGCGCCTGCGCGAGGGTGTCCAGCGCGCTCTGCAGCAGCGTCTCGTCGGCCGCCCAGGCGCCGAGGTTGGCCGCCTCCATCGCCCCCGGACCGCCGCCGGTGAGCACCACCGCACCGCTCTCCGCCAGGCGGTGCCCGAGCAGCGCGGCCGCGGCGAACTCCGGGGTGCCACGGGTCAGCGCGTGCCCGCCCATGACGCCCACCGCCCGGCGCCCGTCGAGCACGGCGGCCAGGGCGTCGGACATCGCGTCGTCGTGGATGGCGCGCAGCGCGCTGACATAGGCGTCGTGGCGCAGCGTGGCGTCCTCGAACCAGCGGTATGCCCGTGCGTCGGGCGTCCCGGCGTACCCGTCCTGCTCGAGCCCGGCATACAGCTCGGCGGCGGTGTAGAGGTGACCGCGGTAGGGGTCGATCGGGGCCTGCGGCGCGGCGGGGAAGACCAGGGCACCGGTGGCACGCAGGTGCGCGTCGACCTCGTCGTCGAGGCGGCCGCCGAGGACCACGAGGTCGTCCAGGTCTTGGCGGGCCAGCAGCAGCTCCTTGTCCGCGGTCAGGTCGAGCCCCTGGACCCGCAGCGGGGGCAGCCGACCCTCGGAGCGCAGCCACCGCCGCCACGTCGCCCGGTCCTCGACCTCGCGCCCGGCCACCGCCGCGCGCGTCTCCACCCGGCGGTAGCGGACCTCCGCGACGCGCCCCGCGCCGACCTCGAGGTCGCACACGTCGTCGCTGACCGGCCGGCTGCGCTGCTGCATACCTCGCGACCCTAGCCGCCGTCCGCCGCAGGATCGTGACCGCCGGCCGGGACCGCTCTGGCGCCGCGCCCCTCGGGGGTGTGTGATGGGGGCATGAGCAGCGACGCCACCTCCCCGGAGACCTACCGCGACCTCGTCGCGAGCAGCCTGTCCGACCCGGCCGGGTTCTGGGGTGAGGCGGCCGGCGCCGTCGACTGGATCCGCCGACCGAGCCAGGTGCTCGACGACAGCGAGCCGCCCTTCTCCCGCTGGTTCCCCGACGGGACGCTCAACGTCTGCTTCAACGCCCTGGACCGGCACGTCGTGCACGGCCGCGCCGACCAGACGGCGCTCATCTACGACAGCCCCGTCACCGGCACGACCAGGCGCTACACGTACGCCGAGCTGCTGGACCTCGTGGCGCGCTTCGCCGGGGTTCTGCGCGACCTGGGCGTCGGCAAGGGCGACCGCGTCGTGGTCTACCTGCCGATGGTGCCCGAGGCCGTCATCACCATGCTCGCCTGCGCGCGCATCGGCGCGGTGCACTCGGTGGTCTTCGGCGGCTTCGCCCCGGCCGAGCTGGCCGCCCGGATCGAGGATGCCCGGCCCCGCGTCGTGGTGTCCGCCTCCTGCGGGATCGAGCCGTCCGGGGTCATCGCCTACAAGCCGATGCTGGACGCCGCGATCGAGCGGTCCGCGCACACCCCGGAGCACTGCGTGATCCTGCAGCGCGAGCAGCAGCCGTGCGAGCTGGGGGAGCGCGACCTCGACTGGGCCACGCTCATGCACCCGGACGCGGTGGCACCCGCGGCCTGCGTGCCGGTGGACGCGACCGACCCGCTCTACGTCCTCTACACCTCGGGCACCACCGGCCGCCCCAAGGGGATCGTGCGGGACAGCGGCGGGTATGCCGTCGCGCTGCGCTGGTCGATGACGCACCTCTACGGCGTGCACCCGGGGGAGACGTGGTTCTGCGCCTCGGACGTCGGGTGGGTCGTCGGGCACTCCTACATCGTCTACGCGCCGCTGCTCACCGGCGCGACGACGATCCTCTACGAGGGCAAGCCGGTCGGCACCCCGGACGCGGGCGCCTTCTGGCGGGTGATCGCCGAGCACGGGGCGATGGCCGCGTTCACGGCGCCCACCGCGATCCGGGCGATCACGAAGCAGGACCCGTCGGCCCAGCTGGTGGGGGACTACGACCTCTCCGCGCTCCGGGCGCTCTTCCTCGCCGGCGAGCGGCTGGACCCGGACACCTGGGCCTGGGCCACCGAGCACCTCGGGGTCCCGGTGATCGACAACTGGTGGCAGACCGAGACCGGCTGGCCGATCGCCATCAACCCCGTGGGGCCGGACGGCGCGCTCTTCGAGATCCGCCCGGGAAGCCCAGGGCCGGCGACGGCGGGCTGGGACGTGCGCGTGCTGGACCCGCAGGGGGAGCAGGCGCCCGCCGGCACCGAGGGCGCCATCTGCCTGAGGCTCCCGCTGCCCCCGGGGGCGCTGCCGACGCTGTGGCAGGACGACGAGCGCTTCGTCAGCTCCTACCTGTCCGCCCACGAGGGCTACTACCTCTCCGGTGACGGGGGCTACGTCGACGAGGACGGCTACGTCTTCGTCATGGGCCGGACCGACGACGTGCTCAACGTCGCCGGGCACCGGCTGTCGACCGGATCGCTCGAGGAGGCGCTGGCCGGCCACCCCGCGGTGGCCGAGTGCGCCGTCATCGGGGTCGCCGACCAGCTCAAGGGCCAGGTGCCGCGGGGGCTGGTCGTGCTCAGGGCGGGGACCGACACCGACGAGGCGGGGCTGGCCCGGCTGCAGGAGGAGCTCGTCGCGCGGGTGCGGGCCGAGGTGGGCGCCGTGGCCTCGCTGCGGCGGGTGGACGTCGTGGACGCCTTGCCGAAGACGCGCTCGGGCAAGATCCTGCGCCGCACCATGCGGCAGATCGCCGACGGCGAGACCCCGCTGGTGCCCTCCACCATCGAGGACCCCGGGGTGCTGGACGACCTGCGGACGCTGCTGCAGGGGTAGGGCGCGCCGGCATACCCGGACACGACGGGCCGGCCCGGACGGGGCCTGTGGACAAGTTCTGCGGCGGGGGTGCCGCGCTGCCTAGCCTCGACCGTGAGCCGGACGATCCAGGTCCGGACCGAGAGGGAGGGGGCGCGGATGGGACACGTCGTGCGCGTGGACGGCGACCGGCTGGCTGCCGCGGCGCAGGAGCAGGACGGGGCCGGGGCGGCGCTGGAGGAGATCGCCGAGGGGCTCGCGCGGGTGCTGACGATGGTGGCGCAGGGTGCGGGCGAGGGATCGCTGGCCGACACCGCGCGAGCCGCCGCCGGGCACTGGCGCCGCGGCCTGCGCGAGGTGGGGGAGCAGGGACGGTCCCTGGCGCGGGCGACCCGGCAGGCGCGTGAGGACTACCTGGTCGTGGAGCAGCTCCTGACCGGTGGCTGGCGAGGTGCTCACAGCGCTCCCGCGCGGTGGGTGCCGTGAGCACCTCGGTCCTCGGCACCTCGCCCGAGGAGCTGGAGCGGGCCGCCCGGCTGCTGCGCGAGGCCGGGGCGCAGATCGAGTCCGTGGCCTCCCAGGTGCTGGGCAGCGCGCCACCGGAGGGCGCGTGGTCGGGCCTGGCCGCGTGGCAGGCGACCGCCCGGGTGCAGGCGGTGCACCGGGTCACCCGGTCCGCGGCTGGGCCGCCCCAGGACGCGGCGCAGGCGATAGCCCGGTGCGCCGCCGCGGCGAGGGCGGCGGCCGACGAGGTGCGGCGCTGGCAGCGGGCCGGGGAGCGCGCCGCAGGCGAGGCGGTGGTGCTGCGCGCACCCGGACCACCCCCCGAGCCGCACCTCGAGACCCTCTGGCGACGCCGTCTGGAGCAGCTCGACCACGAGGTCGAGGCCGCGCGGCGCCGGGTGCAGGACGTGGAGGAGGACTTCCGCGCGGCGCAGGAGCGGGCCGCCCACGAGGTGCGGCGGGCCTGGGACGCCGTCGACGAGGCGCGCAGGGTCGGCGACGTGCCGAGGAGGGCGCTGGAGGCGGTGGGGTATGCCTGGGCCACCGGCGAGCGGGTGGTCCGCACCACCCAGGTAGTGATTGCCCGGGCCCGCGCCCGATGGGCGCGGGCGCTGGAGGTGCGCCGTGCCGCCCTGCGGCGGGCCGCTCGTGCGCTCGCCCGGCTGGGTGCCCTGAGCAGGGTGCGGGACGCGCCGATGCTGCTGTCGCGGATCCGGCTCGTGCCCGGCCCGGTCGGGATGGTCGCGGCGTGGTTCACCGCGTGGTCGGACCTGCGCGACGGGGGCGGCTACGAGGGGTGGCGCGGCGGGACGACGAAGGTGCTCGCCGGGCTGGGGCTGGCCGGCGGTGTGATGATCCTCGCCACGCCCGCGTTCCCGGTCGCCGGCGCCGTCGGCATCGGCCTGCTGGGCGCCTACCAGGCGTGGTCGGCCGGCAACGCCGCCGTCGACGGCGCGGTCGTCGCGGCACGCTACGTGCGGCGCCACGTCCCGCGTCTGGCCGCGAAGGTGGGGGCGGCGACCCTGCGGGCGCAGGCGCGGGCGGTCGAGCGGCTGCGGTCCGCCCGGGTGGTGCTCCGGCAGGCGCGCGGCGTCGTGGTCCGTGAGACCGGACGACGGATCTCCGACGTCCGGGAGGCCGTCGCGCCGGTGCTCGCGCCGCTGCGCGACCCTCGCCACCGGGTCATCGGGCTCCCGCCCGGGGGGCCGGTCCGGCTCCCCTCGCGCGAGCTGGTCGACGGCGTCGTCGGCCGGCTGCCCAGCATCGAGCCGGTCCGGGACTGGTGGCGCCGGATGGGTGACCCAATCCTCATGCCGGTCGTCCCCCTCCCGCCGAGGCTGCCGGTCCCGGTCGAGCTCGGGCGGTGGCGGCCGTGACCGAGCCCGGCCCGCAGGCGGACGAGGACGAGGAGGTCCCCGCTCCGCCCACGGACGAGGAGGTGGCCGTCCCCGACCCGTCCGCGGGCCAGGACCCGAGACCTGCGACGGCGGGCGACGGCCCGCTGCTCGTGCTGACCTCGGAGGAGCTGGACCTTCTCGAGGCGGCCCACGCGCGTCACCTCGGGCTGGACCCGGACACCGTGTCGACGACCACGGCGCCAGGTCCCGACGGAACCGCGCGGGCGGAGGCGATGCGCTCCCTGCAGGGACGCGGACTCCTGGACGAGCGAGGGCTGCTGACCGAGGACAGCGCCCTCGCCGACCTCGTGCTCCTCCTGCTCGACGTGCGGCTCGCGGCACGGGCGCTGCTGGTGGTCGAGCGCCGGCTCGCGGGGGCCGAGGAACGGCCCGACCTGCGGCTGCTGCACCTGCTCGAGACGGGCGGGGTGGTCGAGGACCTGCACCACGGGGGCTGGCACGGCCTGGACCTCTGCCTGGAGGCCGACGACCTGGCCGAGCGCGCCCTCGCGCCGGTGCTGCCGCCGGACGCGGTCGCCGGGGACGGGGAGCCGGTCGTGCTCGACCCGGCCGACCCCGACGCGTCGGCGGCACGGCTGCGTGCCTCGGTGCTCGCCCAGCTCACCCTGGCCTCGCCCGAGGCCGAGATCGAGGAGTCCGTGCTGCTCGCGGTCGGTGAGCGCGGATGCCACCTGGCACGGCGCGGACACGGCCCCGACGCCGAGGTCGCGGCGGCGGTCCTCGAGCCGGTGGACCCGGACGACGTCCGTGATCTCGTGCGGGGGTGGGTGAGCCAGATCGTGGAGGCGGCGGAGCCCGACGGCATACGGTAGGTCGGTGCCCGACCACCCGCCCGAGCCGCAGCAGGCCCTGCTCACCCGCACCGTGCTGATGCGGTTGGCCGGCGAGCTGGCGGCCTCCGGCGAGCCGGTGGTGGACGTCGAGCGGTCGGTGCGCTCGCTCGGCGCCCGCGCCGGTCATCCCGGTGTGCAGGTGGCCGCCAGCCCGACGGCCGTCTTCCTCAGCCTCAGCGCAGGGACGCCCGCGTCCATCGCCCCGGTGCCAGGCCCGCTGCGACTGGACCAGTGCGCCGCCGTGCACGCGGTGCGCCACTTCGTGGAGACCGGCCGCCTCACGCTGGCGGAGGCGGGCACCGAGCTCGACAGCATCCGCGCCCTGCCGCACCCCTACCGGCCCTGGGTGCGCCACCTGGGCATGATGGTGGTCTCGGTCGGCCTCTCGCTCATCCTCCAGCCCGGACTGCCGAACGTCGCCGTCGCCGCGCTCGGCTCCCTGCTGGTGAGCCTGCTCCTCACCCAGGCCGGCAGGCATACCCTTCTCGGGTCATTGCTCCCATCGCTGGCCGCCTTCGTCGCCTCCCTGTTGGCCTTCAGCGGATACCAGCTCGGCCTGCTGGACGGACCGCTGCGGACGCTCATCTGCCCGCTGGCCGTGCTCCTGCCCGGTGCGCTGCTCGTCACCGGGGTCAGCGAGCTGGCGTAGGGGGCGATGGTCGCCGGGACGTCCCGCGTGTTCTACGGGACCGTGCAGCTCGGTCTGTTCTCCCTCGGTGTCGTCGCCGCCTCGATGGTCCTCGGGGTCGACCAGGGAGCCTTCGCCAACGTCCGGGTCGAGGGCCCCGCTCTCTGGGTCGCCCCGCTCGGGCTGGCGATCGTCACCCTCGGCATCACGCTGTCCGAGGCGCTGCCCTGGTCGCTGCTGCGGTGGTCCGCGCTGGTGCTGGTGCTGACCTTCGCGGCCCAGCTGGCCGGGCAGCAGAGCGCCTCCCCGCTGCCGATCGGGGGGGGGGGGGGGGGGGGGGGGGGGGGTCACGGGCGCCGTCGTCGCGTCCTTCGTCCCGGCGCTGCTCGGACGGCTTCGCGAGGACGTGCCGCGGCTCGTGGCCTTCCTCCCCTCCTTCTGGCTGCTCGTCCCCGGCACGGTCGGCCTGATCGGGGTGAGCCAGATCGGGGTCGGCAGCGGTGACGGGGCAACCCTGCTCGGGGCGGTGGGGATCGTCGCGTCGATCGCGCTCGGCCTGCTCGTCGGGTCCGCGCTGGCGCTCCCGGTGTCCCGGCCCGCGTCGACCTGGCGTCGCCGCGCGGCACAATGACCGGGTGAGTTCGCGCAGCCTGACCCTGCTCGGGTCGACCGGATCCATCGGCACCCAGGCGATCGACGTGGTCCGGGCCAACCCGGACCGCTTCCACGTGCAGGCTCTCTCAGCCGGGGGGAGCGACCTGGGCCTGCTCGCCCGTCAGGCGGTGGAGCTGCAGGTCGACCAGGTCGCCGTCGCCCGCGAGGACGAGGGAGCCCGCGCCGAGCTCACCGACGCGCTGGGCGAGGCCGCGCGCGCGGCGGGGCGGCAGGCATACCGGCCGGAGATCCTCACCGGGGCCCGCGCCGCGGAGCAGGTCGCCGGCCAGGGCGCCGACGTCGTGCTCAACGGCATGACCGGCAGCATCGGCCTGCGCCCCACCCTGGCCGCGCTCGCCGCCGGGAGCACGCTCGCGCTCGCCAACAAGGAGTCCCTCATCGTCGGCGGGACGCTCGTCACCCGGGCGGCCCGGCCCGGCCAGATCGTGCCGGTCGACTCCGAGCACAGCGCCATCGCCCAGGCGCTGCGCGCCGGGACGCGCGGCGAGGTGCGCAGGCTCGTCCTCACCGCCAGCGGCGGTCCCTTCCGCGGCCGGACCCGGGCCGAGCTGGCCGACGTCACCCCGCAGGAGGCGCTGGCACACCCCACCTGGGACATGGGCCAGGTCATCACCACCAACTCCGCCACCCTCGTCAACAAGGGCCTAGAGGTGATCGAGGCGCACCTGCTCTTCGACGTGCCCTTCGACGCCATCGAGGTCGTGGTGCACCCGCAGTCGGTCGTGCACTCCATGGTCGAGTTCGTCGACGGCTCCACCCTCGCCCAGGCCTCCCCACCGACGATGCACATCCCCATCGCCCTCGGCCTCTCCTGGCCGGAGCGGCTGGTCGACGTCGCGCCCGCGTGCGACTGGACGCGCGCCACGTCCTGGGACTTCCTGCCGCTGGACGACGAGGCCTTCCCCGCGGTCCGGCTGGCCGAGCAGGTGGGTCGCGCCGGGGGGACCGCTCCGGCGGTCTACAACGCGGCCAACGAGGTCTGCGTGGCCGCGTTCCACGACGGGAGGCTGCCCTTCCTCGGCATCGTCGACGTGGTGGCGCAGGTGGTCGAGGAGCACGGGAACTCCTCGGACGCCTCGGCGGTTGATCTCTCCGTGGACCAGGTGCTCGCCGCCGACGCCTGGGCCCGCGAGGCTGCCGCGCGTAGCATCGAAGCACGCCCGCGCGACTGACCGACCGACCGACTGACGGACAAGGAGTTCGCCCATGCTCTACCTGCTCGGTGTGCTCGCGGTCTTCATCGGTATCGCCGTGTCGATCGCGCTGCACGAGATCGGGCACCTCGTCCCGGCCAAGCTCTTCCGCGTGCGGTGCACCCAGTACATGGTCGGTTTCGGCCCCACGCTGTGGTCCCGGCGGCGCGGCGAGACGGAGTACGGCGTCAAGGCGATCCCGCTGGGCGGTTACGTCCGCATGATCGGGATGTTCCCGTCCCGCGCGGGTGACGACGGCAAGCTCCGGGCGAGCAGCTCCAACCCGCTGCACCTCATGATCGAGCAGGCGCGGCAGGACTCGCTGGAGGAGGTCGGTCCGGAGGACGCCGACCGGGTGTTCTACAAGCTGCCGGTGTGGAAGCGCGTCGTCGTCATGGCCGGGGGGCCGCTCATGAACCTCGCGATCAGCGCCGTGCTCATCACGCTGTTGCTGACGGTGCAGGGTCTCCCGGTGGCGACACCGCAGGTCAGCGCTGTCGCCGCGTGCGCCAACACCGACGTCGCCGACGACGACTGCACCGGCCAGGACCCCTCGCCCGCGGCCGCCGCAGGCTTCGAGGTGGGTGACACCATCGTCTCGGTCGACGGCACACCCGTGGACGACTGGGCCGCGACGACGTATGCCATCCAGAACGCGGGCGACGAGGCCACCTTCGTCGTCGAGCGGGACGGCGAGCGGCAGGAGCTGACGGCGGACCTGGTGCAGCGCGAGCTGGCGCTCATGGGCCCGGACGGCGCGCTGGTCCTCGACGAGGAGGGTGAACCGGTCTACGGCCAGGCGAGTTTCCTCGGGGCCTCGCCGACGCTGGACCACGAGCCGCAGCCGATCAGCGCCGCGCCGCCCATGGTCGGTGAGATGTTCACGCAGACGGCGGGGATCGTGCTGACCCTGCCGCAGCGGCTGGTCGACGTCTCGCAGGCCGCCTTCGGCAGCGAGGAGCGCGATCCCAACGGCCCGATGTCCGTGGTCGGTGTCGGCCGGGTCGCCGGCGACGTGACGCAGAACGGCATCGAGGGTCTCGTGGAGAGCGCCGGTGAGCGCTTCTGGCTGCTCGTGTCAGTGCTCGCCTCGCTCAACATGGCGCTCTTCGTCTTCAACCTCATCCCGCTGCTCCCGCTCGACGGCGGCCACGTCGCGGGGGCGCTGTGGGAGGGGTTGAAGAAGTCGTGGGCGCGGGTCTTCGGGCGGCCCGACCCCGGCCCGGTGGACACCGCGGCCGCGCTGCCGGTCGCCTACGCCGTGGCCATCGGGCTGCTCGGCATGACGGCGCTGCTCATCTACGCCGACATCGTGCGCCCGATCCAGCTCGGCTGAGACACCCAGCCACCACCCAGGGATCCGTCAGCCCCGGGTGCGACAATGGCGTCATGACTGCTGGTGCCCCCATCTCGCTCGGTATGCCCGCGGCCCCGCCGCCCGTGCTCGCGCCCCGCCGCCAGACGCGCAAGATCAAGGTCGGCAAGGTCGAGGTCGGCGGCGACGCGCCGATCTCCGTCCAGTCGATGACGACGACGCCGACGACCGACATCAACGCCACGCTGCAGCAGATCGCGGAGCTCACGGCCACCGGCTGCGACATCGTCCGCGTCGCCTGCCCGACGCAGGACGACGCCGACGCGCTGCCGGCCATCGCGCAGAAGTCGCAGATCCCGGTCATCGCCGACATCCACTTCCAGCCGAAGTACGTCTACGCCGCCATCGACGCGGGGTGCGCGGCGGTGCGCGTCAACCCGGGCAACATCCGCAAGTTCGACGACCAGGTCAAGCAGATCTCGCAGGCCGCCAAGGACGCCGGTGTCTCCGTCCGGATCGGGGTCAACGCCGGGTCGCTGGACAAGCGGCTGCTGCAGAAGTACGGCAAGCCCACCGCCGAGGCGCTCGTCGAGTCCGCGGTCTGGGAGGCGAGCCTGTTCGAGGAGCACGACTTCCACGACTTCAAGATCTCGGTCAAGCACAACGACCCGGTCGTCATGGTGCGCGCCTACGAGATGCTCGCCGAGCGGGGCGACTGGCCGCTGCACCTCGGGGTCACCGAGGCCGGCCCGGCCTTCCAGGGCACCATCAAGTCCTCGGTCGCCTTCGGCGCGCTGCTCTCGCAGGGGATCGGCGACACCATCCGGGTCTCCCTCTCCGCGCCGCCGGTGGAGGAGGTCAAGGTCGGCAACCAGATCCTGCAGAGCCTCAACCTCAAGCCGCGCAAGCTGGAGATCGTCTCCTGCCCCTCCTGCGGGCGGGCGCAGGTCGACGTCTACACCCTGGCCGACGAGGTCACCGCCGGCCTGGAGGGCATGGAGGTGCCGCTGCGGGTGGCCGTCATGGGCTGCGTCGTCAACGGTCCCGGCGAGGCCCGCGAGGCCGACCTCGGGGTGGCCTCCGGCAACGGCAAGGGCCAGATCTTCGTCAAGGGCGAGGTCATCAAGACGGTGCCCGAGAGCCAGATCGTCGAGACCCTCATCGAGGAGGCCTCGCGCATCGCCGAGGAGATGGGCGAGGGCGGGACCGGCGAGGCCGCGGGCTCGCCGACCGTCAGCGTCGGGTAACCCGCGCGACATACGGGCCGGGTAGCGTCTGGTCATGGCTCCCGACCCCATCAGCAGGCAGACCGCCCGCCAGTCGACGTGGCACGAGGTGTGCCAGGCATACCACCTCGTGGAGCGGGCCGACCTGACCGTGGTGCACGAGCACATGCCGGCGGGGAGCGCCGGGAGGCCGCACAGCCACCAGCGCTCGCGGCAGTTCTTCTACGTCCTCGCGGGGACGGGCACGATGACCCTCGGGCAGCGCGAGGTGCCGGTGCCCGCGGACTCGGGGATCGAGGTGCCGCCGCGCACGCACCACTTCATGCGCAACGACGGCGAGGACGACCTGGAGATGATCGTCGTCACGACCCCCCGGGCGAGCGGCACGCCGCACGTGCGGGAGCAGCCGCTGGGCCGGGACCGTGGTGGTCTGGTCGTCGGCTCCCACCTGCGTCACACCCGCTCCGGCGACCTGTCGACGGTGGTGCGCTTCGAGGAGGCGATGGACACCAGCCCCTTCCTGGGGCAGGGCGGCCTGGACTGGCACACCTCCGCGCTCGGCGACCCGGACCTCGAGCACTGGGTGCTGGTGGACCGGCTCGACCGGGTGATCGCCTTCGGCATCCTCGTCGGGGTCGGTGGCGGCGACACGGTGGAGATCCGGCGCATGGTCGTGGCCCCGGAGGGCCGTGGTCAGGGCCTCGGCCGGCTGCTGCTGCGGCAGCTGCTCGAGCACGCGCTGGCCAACCCGCGGGTGCACCGCGTCTGGCTCGACGTCAGCGCGGACAACACCCGGGCGCGCTCGCTCTACCGCGCGGTCGGCTTCGTCGAGAAGGACGCCCCGGCCGATGCCACGCTGCTGGACAACGGCGTCTACATGGAGTGGGGCGACACCCAGCGCATACCCTGAGAGCGTGAGCGCGCCCGGATTCCTGCCCCTGCGCCAGCTGGTGCTGGTCGACCTGCTCGGGCTGATGCTCGCAGTGCGACCGGGGGAGCGCGCCGTCATCGCGATCGACGGTCCGGACGGGGTGGGCAAGAGCCACCTGGCGCGAGAGCTCGAGGCGCTGGCGCCGCACGTCGCGGGCCGCGCCGTGCACGCCGTGTCGGTCGACGGCTTCCACCACCCGCGGGAGCACCGGCACGCGCGCGGGAGCACGGGGACGACCTGCTACGAGGACTCCTACGACTACGACGCGCTGCGGCGCGCGGTGCTGTGGCCCTTCCGCGACGGGCAGGACATCGTGCCGGCCGTCTTCGACGTCGCCCGGGACACGCCGGTCTTCCCCGAGCCGGTGCCCCTGGCCGCGGACGCCGTGCTCCTCGTCGAGGGTGTCTTCCTGCGCCGGCCCGAGCTGCGGGGTGAGTGGGACGCGACCTGCCTGGTGACCGCTCCGGCCGGCGTGAGCGTGCCGCGGGGCAACGCCCGCTTCCCCCGGCTCGCCGGGCTGGACGACCCCGGGCACGAGGGCAACGCGCGCTATGTTGAGGCGCAGCAGATCTACCGCCTGCAGTCCCGCACCTGGGCCCCCGACTGGATCGTGGACAACACCGACCTCCAGCGCCCGGAGCTGGTCTGGCCGGACCCGGACGAGCCGCAGTGGTTCGACCAGTGACAGGAGTGGCTCGTATGCGCCTCGCCCCCGTTCCCTACCGCGTGTCCCGGACCACCCGCGTCGAGGCGGCGCCCGAGCGGGTCTTCACCGAGCTCGTCGACTTCCGCCGCTGGCGGGACTGGTCGCCCTGGGACGGGCTCGACCCGGAGATGGAGCGCACCTACTCCGGGCCCAAGTCGGGCGTGGGCTCCGGCTATGCCTGGGACGGCGACAAGCACGCCGGTGCCGGGTCGATGACCATCACCGACACCCAGCGCCCCTCGCGGGTGGACCTGGACCTGCGCTTCGAGAAGCCGTTCCCGTCCAGGAGCGCCATCCGGTTCGACCTCGACGCGGAGGAGGGGGGTGCGGCGACGATGGTGACCTGGAGCATGTCCGGGGAGCACACCGGCCTCATGCGCGTCCTGGGCCGGGTGATGTCGATGGACAGGCTGGTCGGCAAGGACTTAGAGAAGGGACTGGCCCAGCTCAAGGACCTCGCCGAGACCTGAGCACGCCCCACCGGGCGCCCGGGCAGGCGGGCGACCACGAGCCCGCCCTTCTGCCGGAATTCGACTGTTGGTCTGTTCGCCATGGCGAACAGACCAACAGTCGAATTCGGGGGAGGTTCAGAGGACCTTGGCGAGGAACTCCTGGGTGCGGGCCTTCTGCGGGTTGCCCAGGACCTCGCGCGGGTCGCCCTCCTCGCAGATGACGCCGTCGGCCATGAAGACCAGCTTGTCGCCGACCTCCCGGGCGAAGCCCATC